>JAIMBF010000094.1 GCA_023511585.1 Terriglobia bacterium | reverse complement strand
GATAATTTCAGCCCCTATTACGATGTGCGATTAAAGCAGGCGCGGCTTGCCCGTCTTTCTGAAAATCCCGGCTTTCGTTTTCACCATCTTGATATCACGGACAAAGAAGCAACGGGCGCTTTATTCGCAAGCGCGCCGGAGATTGATCGCATTGTGCATTTGGCGGCGCAGCCGGGCGTGCGGCATTCTTTGGCGGATCCTTACGCCTATGTGAACACGAATGTTTTGGGCCAGCTTGTGGTGTTGGAGGCCGCGCGCCAGCTGCCGCGTCTTCACCATTTGCTTTATGCCAGTTCCTCGTCAGTGTATGGCGAAAGCAAGATCTTGCCGTTTTCCGAGGACGATCGGGCAGACGCCCCCAATTCGCTCTATGCCGCAACCAAGCGGGCGGGTGAATTGATAAGCCACGTCTATACGCATCTTTTCGCATTACCGCAGACGGGGCTTCGGTTTTTTACGGTTTATGGTCCCTGGGGCCGGCCCGATATGGCGTATTATAGTTTCGCTCTCGCAATCTCCAAAGGGGAGCCAATTACCCTTTACGACGACGGCGCGCTCAAGCGCGATTTTACTTATATCGACGACATTGTCGCCGGCGTGCTCGCATGCCTTGATCGCCCGCCCGCCGCCGGAGAGCCTGCGCACCTGCTCAATATCGGCAACCACCGCGCCGAGCAGGTGCGCAGGCTCGTCGCACTACTCGAGCAAGGCTTGGGGCGGAAAGCGATCATCCGTTCCGTGCCTCGGCCGGCGCTCGATGTGCCGGAAACCTTTGCCGCAATCGACCAATTGCAAAAGCTCACCGGATTTGCTCCGCATACGCCGCTTGCGGAGGGGATCGCGCGCTTTCTTGCCTGGTTCAAATCCTGGCACAACATCGACTAAGCCGGCCGGCGCGTGCGCTCGGCCCCGCCGCGCGCCGTGCCGAGACTATGTTGCCGTTGCGGAAAGAATTTCGCCAAAACGCTCCCAGGTTTTGCCGTTCCATTTCGCAAGCTGCAGCTGGCGAATCGGATGGTAGTTGGTGGGGCTGGTGTTCACCTTGATCCCCGGCAGCAAGATCTTCACGTCCAGATCATGAAGATTGGCCGCTTGCCGCATGATATTGGCGCGCGAGAGATCGTTTCCGCACTGCTTCAAGACCTGCACCAGGGTTAATCCGCAGCCGTAACCAAAGACATGGTTGACGTCATTGAGATCGGCGCCCGGCATGTACTTACTCATAAACGCCCGCCATTCGTTCATTCCTGGATCGTTGGCCCATGCCGGATCGGTGTTGTCTTTCAAGTAAACCCCGCTGATGATTCCAACCGCTTTTTCCACCCCCGCCGGTTTGATCACCGCGCCAACCGAGGCCGAAACGTTGGTAATAAAATGCGTCGGGCGCCAGCCGAGATCATAGACTTTGCGAATGGCCTGGGCGCCGAACTTCGGGATCGTGATGTTGACGAACACATTGGCGCCCGAAGATTGCAGCGTAACGATTTGCGAATCGATCGTCGGGTCGGTGCTCTCGTAGGAAACGGCCTTCACCACCAGTTTGTCGAATCTATCTCCAAAAATATCTTTCATTCCGTTAACGTAATCTTTTCCGAAATCGTCGTTCTGGTAAAGAATGCCGACTTTGGCGCCAGGCAGGTTTTGCAGGATATACTTTGCGTAGATCTGCGCCTCGATCCGGTAGCTCGGTTGCCACCCCATCGTCCACGGATAATGTTTGTAATCGCCCCACTTATCGGCTCCGGTCGCAACAAAAAGCTGAGGCACCTTCTTCATATTCAGATATTTGTGGATGGCCGTGTTGGTCGGCGTGCCGAGCGTGTTGAACATGAATGCCACGCCTTCTTGTTCCACCAGCCGACGGGTCTGTTCCACGGTCCGCGGCGGAAGATAGCCGTCATCCACGCTGATGAGATTCAACTTGCGACCGTTAATGCCGCCTTGATCGTTAATCATCTTGAACAGGGCTAGCTCCGTCCGGCCGATGGCGCCGTACGCGGACGCATTGCCGCTATAGGGCATGGTCTGGCCGATTTTGATTTCGGTCGCGGTAACCCCCGGCATATCGTCGGCAGCCGCACGCTGGGAAATCACTGCGGCAGCCGTCATCGCGCCTGCGCCGCCCAATACCTCGCGGCGTGTCAATCGGTGCTTGGCAGAATTTGTCATCTTGTCCCTCCCTGCAACGGTATTCCGTCTTTGAAGCGATCCTTCCCTCGGACTCGCTCTGCTATGCGGGCAAGCGCGCCCGCAACACCCGAAGGCGCAAAGAACAGTATAGCAATCAGGATAATGCCGTAAATCGCATCGGGCGCGGCCTTGGAAATTTTTTCCGCCACATTCGGCATGTAGACGACGAAAGCGGCGCCGAACACCGCGCCTGCAACGGAAGCAACGCCGCCGACAACCAGCCCCACAAACAAAACGATGGAAAGGAAAACCGAAAAACTATCGGGTGCGACGTATTGCACGGCAATCGCGCCGAGCGCGCCGGCAACGCCCGTAAACAAAGCGCTCACCGCGAAAGTTTTGGTCTTGAGCAGCGCGAGATGAACCCCCATGGCCTCCGCGGCGATGGGATGGTCGCGCACCGCACGCATCGCGCGTCCGATGCGGCCGGCCAGCAAATTCCGCGCGAGCACGAAGGCAACAACGCCGACGGCCAACGAAAAAAGATAAAGCCATTGGTCGGCGGAAAGCGGAAGCCCGAAAGGCGCATCCGGCTTGGCAAGCACGATTCCCTGCACACCGCCCGTCCAGTCTTCGAAGGCTCGGTATTTCAGAATCTGCGGCAGCGTGATCGCTAACGCAAAGGTGGTCAGCGCCAAGTATAGCCCGCCCAGACGCAGCGCCGGCAAACCGATGGCAAACCCGACAATCGCACACACCAACGCGGCTGCGGGCAAGGTTGCCCAATACGGCAAATTGTACTGGGTCATCAAAATCGCGCTGACATAGGCGCCGATCGCATAGAATGCCCCGTGGCCGAGCGAAATCTGCCCGCTGTAGCCCGTCACGATATTGAGGCCCAAAATGGCGATCGCGTAAATAATCACCATCGTCAGCTGGAACAGATGATAGCCGCTGAACACGAAAGTGGCTGCGATGGCCGCCGCCAGACCGATGAGTTTGAAGACAATCGCCCCGCGCCATACGATTGCGTTGCGTTCGGGAATTCGTGCGGTTTGCGCAAGCAGGCCCGGCTTTGTGATCATGCTGTTAAACCCGGCTGACGACGTGCCGCCCGAACACGCCGTTCGGTTTGAAAATCAAGACAGCGACGATACTGAGCAAAGCGATCGTCAGCTTCAGTTCGGTTCCGACCACATAGGCGCCGCCAAGCGCCTCGATCACGCCGACGGCAAAGCCGCCCGCAACCGCGCCGGCGGCGTTGTCGATCCCGCCCAAAAGCGCGCCCGCAAAGGCATAGAGCAAAATACCGGCCATCATATTCGGATCCAAAAAAACAATCGGCGCAATCATAATGCCCGCAATCGCGCCCAAGGCTGCGGCAAGCCCCCAGCCCAGCGCCAGCATCCGATCGACACGGATTCCAACCAGCCTGCTCGATTGCGGATTAAACGCCACCGCCCGCATGGCAAGCCCCAAGGTAGTGAAACGGAAAAAAGCATAAACGGCCAGCAGAACCGCAAGGGTCACAAGACTCGCTCCGAGCTCGTGCGCGGAAAGATAACCGCCCAGCACCGGTTTTTCGTTACCGCTCTCAAAGGGGCTCGGAAACGCTTTGACGGTGTAGCCGAAAATCCACCCCGATATGCTGTTGAAAATCAGCAGAAGGCCGATAAACACGCCGACCGCGGAAAGCACGTGCGCATTGGCCAGTCGCCGCATCAGAAGCGCCTGAATGGCAAGACCGATCACGAATGAAACCGCAACGGCTAGCAGAAACGCCACCCAATACGAAAAGCCCGCTTCGATAAGGCTCCAGGCGATAAAGGTGGAAAAAGTGGCCATCTCTCCTTGTGCGAAGTTGACATGGTGGGTGGTCTTGTAAATCATCACCAAGGCCAAAGCGAGGCTTGCATAAATGCTTCCCGTCGCCAGTCCCGAGAGCACTTGATGCAAAACTCCGCTCATGGCGTCTCCTTTCCGAAAAGCCTTAAAAACCGAGATAGGCGCGGCGGATGGCTTCGTTTTTGGCAAGTTCTGAAGCGGTGCCTTCCATCACCACACGCCCTGTTTCCAAAAGGTAAGCCCGGTCCGAAAGCGCCAAAGCCAAATTCGCATTCTGCTCGACCAGGAAAATGCTCAATCGCTGATCTTGCTTAATGCGCTCGAGAAGCGCAAAAACTTCTTCAACGACAATCGGCGCAAGCCCGAAAGAAGGCTCATCAAGCAACAACAATCGCGGCTTCAAAAGAAGCGCACGCGCAATGGCAAGCATCTGCTGCTCGCCCCCGGAAAGCGTTCCCGCCTGTTGGCGCAAGCGTTGGCGAAGTTTCGGAAAATACTCATAAACTTCCGCCAATGCCGCGGGAATTTCCGCAGTCGGTCGAAGATAGGCGCCAAGGCGGAGATTTTCCTCAACAGTAAGCTCCATAAAAGTGCCGCGCCCGTCGGGAACATGCGCAATCCGTCGCCGAACGATATCCTCGGTTGCGCGCCCGTCGATCCGTTCTCCGCAAAAGCGAATTTCTCCCTCCGTGCGCACCATACCGCAAATCGCACGAAGCGTGGTGGTTTTTCCGGCGCCGTTCGCGCCGAGAAGGCAACAGACTTCCCCTTCATCAATAGCAAAATCGATGCCGTGCAACACCGTGCTGGGGCCGTAAGCAGCCTTCAGGCCGCGCGCTTCAAGCAACGGCGGCATGGGCTCGGCCGCCGAGGTAAGCACGAATAACCTCGGGATGATTCTGCACCGCTTGCGGCGAACCTTCCGCAATTTTCATACCGAACTCAAGCGCCACCACGCGGTCGGAGATGCGCATCACCAAGTTCATGTGATGTTCCACGAGCAAGATACTCATCTGAAAGCGATCGCGCAGGGTGCGAATAAGCTCGGCCAAAACATCCACTTCGGAATGGTTTAACCCGCCCGCCGGTTCATCCATCAACAAAAGCTTCGGCCCGCCGATTACAGCGCGGGCAAGCTCTACGCGTTTCTGCATCGCAAAGGGAAGATTGGCCACCGGCTCCGCGGCAACCGCGGCAAGCTCTAACAATTCCAAAAGTTCAACCAGCCGGCGTTGTGCATCGTCTTCTTCGCGCCGCACGCGCGGCAGACATAAAGCATTCGCAATGAACCCGGTGCGTCCGAAATGGTGCGCTCCGACCAGGATATTCTCACTCACGCTCATGGTCCGAAACAGGGCAAGATTCTGAAAAGTGCGGCCGATCCCTAGCGCTGCAAGCCGATGGCGCGCGATCGTACAGAGGTTTTGCCCGTTAAAAACAATATCGCCCTTGCTCGGACGATAAATGCCGCTGATGCAATTGAACAACGTGGTCTTGCCGGAACCGTTGGGGCCGATCAATCCGCAGATCTCTCCGGCACAGACCTCGAAAGAGACCCCGGAGAGCGCAACAATGCCGCCGAAGCGAATCCCGACATTCCGAATTTCCAAAAGCGCGCTCATGCGGAACGCGCGGCCCGCAGCGAAAAAAAGCAACCGTTGCCGGCAACCGGCGCCTCTATGCTTGGGCGTTTGGTCCGCCCTCGCAGGCATGCGTTACGCAGAACTCTTCGGTCCCGCACGGGTGCGCTGTCCTCCCCAAGCCGCGTTCATCCGATTTTTCGGCCGGCTTTGTCTCTGATTGCCGGAAAAACTAGACAAACCTTGGCCGCGAAGCAAGCTGCAAGTTGCCGTGCACCGCGCTCGCGTCGGCCTCCCGGATGGCATCTTCCGGTAAGCCTTGCGCTCGGCGTATCATCGCCGCTGCCGACAGAGTCCTGTGGGCCTCCGAGCACGGAGAGACGAGAAAGGGGAGGGACGATGCAACCGAATGTCCACGCCAAACCGGGCGTTAGTTTAAGAGAGGGGCTGCTGGCAGCAGCTCTGACGGGCGTGTTGGCTTTTGCCTATCCCGCATTTGGGGCCGATTTCGCGCTTTCGGGCAACGACAACCACACCACCGTGGTGGACGGCAAACCACGCGGTCTTGCCAACCCGAAGCCGGACAACGTTTCGGTAATCGATCTTGGCCAATACCCGCCGCGCCTGCTCGGCACTGTGGAGGTGCCCTACAGCGATATCGGGCCGCCCACCGCGATCGCGGTTGCGCCCGACGGCAGCTTCGCCATCGTGAGTTCCTCGACGCGCGCGGATGCCGCCTCGCCGGATGGGGCGGTTCCGGATAATCGCGTGTCCGTGCTGGATCTCACCGTCTCGCCGCCGAAAGTGATTCAGCAAGTGCAGGCGGGCATGGGCGCAACCACGGTGCGCATCTCACCCGATGGGCATCTGGTGCTGGTGGCCAACCGCAATGACGGCACTCTTTCGATATTTACCCTCGCCGAGCGGCATCTGACACCGGCGGGAACCTTCTCGCTCGGCAACCCGAAATCCATTCCCCAAGGGCTGGTCATTTCCAAAGACGGCAAAACCGCTCTCGTGAGCCGCGCGGGGGATCATATAGTCAGCCTCATTCACATTAACGGCACCACGCTCAGCCTGGATCCCCGGCCGATCACCACCGGAGTAACACCGGATACCATGGATATCGACGCAACGGGCAGGTTTGTCGTGGTCACCAATGTGGGGCGCGGCGATGGCGATGTGGACACCATAAGCCTCATCGACCTCTCCCTCTCTCCGCCCCGAACCGTCGATACCGTTGCCGTGCCCAGCGGGCCGGAATCCGCCAAGTTCTCGCCGAACGGCAAGTATATTGCGGTCTCCTCCATCAACGGCAGCATCAAATCGCCGGGGAACCCGTTCTACCATGAGCACGGGATCCTCACCATTTTTGCCCTCGAGCATCCGCCGGCCAATGCGCTCACCACCGCCGGGCGCATGCTTCGCCGCGTGGCGCAGGTGCCTTTGGGCGGCTGGGCGCAGGGGATCGCTTTCTCGCGTGATGGGCATATCATCCTGGGCCAAAACTTCCGCGAGCATTCTCTGGCCGTGTTCCGGTTCTCCAACGGCCAACTGGAACGCGGACCTGATTTGCCCATGCCCGGAGGGCCGGCCGCCTTTGCGACGCCGTGGCCCTGATCTTACCTAAGCCAAGGTGATGACAGACCAAGGGGGGTTTGCTACCTCCCTTGGGTTTGACGAAGCAAGACGAAAGCAGTTTTACCCTGACATGCCGAGCAGCAACGATATCCGTTCCGCATTTCTCGAATATTTCGCCCGCAACGGGCATACCATTGTACCAAGCTCGCCGCTGGTGCCGCGCAACGACCCGACCTTGCTCTTCACCAATGCCGGCATGGTGCAGTTCAAAAACGTTTTCACCGGCCAAGAGAAGCGGCCCTATCTGCGCGCGGTCACCGCACAGAAATGCCTCCGCGCGGGCGGCAAACACAACGATTTGGACAATGTGGGCTACACCGCGCGCCACCACACCTTCTTTGAAATGCTCGGCAATTTCAGCTTCGGCGATTACTTCAAAGAACAGGCCGTCGCTTATGCGTGGGAACTGCTGACGCGCGATTTCGGCCTTCCGCCCGATCGGCTCTTGGTCACGGTCTACGCCGAAGACGATGAGGCCGCCGCCGCTTGGCGCAAAGTCGCCGGGTTTTCGGATGATCGCATTATCCGCATCGCGACCTCCGATAATTTTTGGCGCATGGGCGATACCGGCCCCTGCGGTCCGTGTTCCGAGATTTTCTACGATCACGGCCCGGAAGTGCCGGGCGGCCCGCCGGGCAGCGCCGAAGCGGATGGCGACCGGTTCATCGAGATCTGGAACCTTGTCTTCATGCAATATGAAGAGGGGCCGCCCGGGGTGCGCCGCCCCCTGCCGCGCCCCTCCATCGATACCGGCATGGGGCTCGAGCGGATTGCCGCCGTCCTGCAAGGCAAGCACGACAATTATGATACCGATATCCTGCGCGCCCTTATTCTCGCCTCGGCCGAAATCTCCGGCGTGGATCCCGACGGGCCGCATCGAATCAGCCATCGCGTGATCGCCGACCATGTGCGCGCCAGCGCGTTTTTAATCGCCGACGGCGTCTTGCCCTCCAACGAAGGGCGGGGCTACGTGCTCCGGCGCATTATGCGCCGCGCCATGCGCCATGCGCACCGTATGGGCGTACAGGCGCCGTTGCTGGCGCGGCTCGTGCCCACCCTGGTCCGCCAAATGGGCACGGCCTATCCCGAGCTGGTCTGGGCCCAAGCCTTGATTACCGAGACTCTGGAACTGGAAGAGACCCGCTTCAAAGCGATGCTGGAGCGGGGCTTGCATCTCTTGGCCGAGGAAACCGC
>JAIMBF010000016.1 GCA_023511585.1 Terriglobia bacterium | reverse complement strand
GTCGCGCATGGGCATGAAGCCGCGGTTTCGATCGATCTTCTCTGCCGCGGGCTCGACCTCGATCAACGTCCTCCGCCGAAAGTTTCACTGACAAGCCAGAAGATGGGCATCCATGAGTGGAGCTACGACAACTTTATTTCTAACGACCGCCGTTATCATGTTCCGCATAGGGAAATAACCGAAGCGTTAACCGATATCGGCGTGGAAGTAGAGCTCGGCTACGACGAAAAGCTTGCTTTTGCCGAAGCCGAACGCTGCCTGAATTGTGATGTTCAGACGGTATTCACCGACCCGCTTTGCATTGAATGTGACGCTTGCGTAGACATCTGCCCAATGGACTGCATTACGTTCACGCAAAACGGTGAAGAGGCCGATCTGCGAAAGCGGTTGAATGCCCCGGCGCCCAATTGGTCGCAATCGCTTTATGTATCGGGAGCGTTGCGCACCGGCCGGATTATGGTCAAGGATGAAGACCTCTGCCTGCATTGCGGATTGTGCGCCGAACGTTGCCCGACCGGCGCATGGGATATGCAGCGCTTTCTGCTCAATGTGGCACAAGTGGAGCACGCATGCCGAAGCCCCTCGTTCGCGTAAACGAATTCGTCGTAAAATTCGCAAACATCAACGGATCCGGCTCCGCAAGCGCAAACCGTCTCTTCGCACGGGCCATTTTGCGCATGGGGGTAGCCGCGACGCCGCGGAACATATTTCCCTCCAACATCCAAGGTCTGCCGACTTGGTATGAAGTGCGGGTTTCGGAATCCGGCCATCTCGGTGCTCGGGGCGGGGTGGATCTGATGGTAGCCATGAACCCGCAAACCTGGGATAAGGATGTCGCCTCCATCGAGCCGGGGGGGTACCTTTTCTATGACTCCACCCGGCCAATCCCGGCGCAAAAATTCCGCGATGATATTACCGTAATCGGCATGCCGCTGACGGCACTGTGTAACCAGGAATATTCGGATACGCGCGAGCGACTGTTGTTCAAAAACATCATGTATGTCGGCGCGCTTTCGGCTTTGCTCGATATCGACGTGGCAGAACTTGAAAAGCTTATCTCGGAGCAGTTCAAGAGCAAGGAGCAGCTGATTGCAGCGAATGTTCACGCCCTTCATCTTGGCCGGGATTACGCGCACAAGCATTGGTCCTGCCCGATCGGGCTACGGGTGCGTCGCGCCGAAACCGTCGGCAACCGGATCTTCATCGACGGCAATTCCGCGGCGGCATTGGGCGCAGTCTATGCAGGCGCAACGGTTGCCGCGTGGTATCCTATTACGCCTTCGACCTCGCTTGCCGAGGCATTCGAGCGCTACTGCAAGCGGTTTCGCGTCGATAAAGAAAAAGGCAAGAATCGTTTCGCCATTGTTCAAGCGGAAGACGAACTTGCCGCCATCGGCATGGTGATCGGAGCAGGGTGGAACGGAGCGCGCGCGTTTACCGCAACCTCCGGTCCCGGCATTTCGTTGATGCAAGAATTTCTCGGCCTCGCGTATTTCGCGGAAATCCCCGCCGTGATCTTCGATGTGCAAAGAGGCGGGCCTTCCACCGGCATGCCCACGCGTACCCAGCAGGCGGATATTTTGGCCTGCGCTTACGCCTCGCACGGCGATACCAAACATATTTTGCTGTTCCCGGAAGATCCGGCGGAATGTTTTGCGTTCGCCGCTGATGCGTTCGATCTCGCCGAAAGGTTGCAAACTCCTGTCTTTGTCATGCTTGATCTCGATATCGGCATGAACGAGCGCCTGACCGAACCGTTCCAATGGCGGGAGAACCGCCGTTACGATCGCGGCAAGGTGCTGCATTTTGAGGATTTGGACGCCGGCAAGGAGTTCGCCCGCTATCTGGACGTTGACGGAGACGGCATCCCCTGGCGGACGTATCCCGGCACCCACCCGAAATATGGCGCCTTCTTCACCCGCGGCACCACCAAGGACGCGTTTGCGCGCTACACGGAAGAGGGTGCGCCCTACGTCGAAAACATGGAACGGTTGCTGCGCAAGTTTGAAACGGCTAAGACTCTTGTGCCCAAGCCCGTGCTCCATCGCGCTTCCCAGGAAAGCCGGTTCGGCGCGCTCTATTACGGCTCTACCAGCCCGGCGATGGAGGAAGCCGCCGAGATGCTCGCCGCTCAGGGTATCACGCTTGATCGTATGCGCATTCGGGCGTTTCCGTTCGACGACTCCGTGAAAAGCTTCATCGACGAGCATGAGTTCGTTTTTGTCATCGAACAGAATCGTGACGCGCAAATGCGAAGCTTGCTTCTCATTGAGTGCGATGCCGATCCCCGCAAACTGATCCGTGTCCTGCATTACGACGGCACGCCGATCACGGCCCGTTTTATTGCCGAGACGATCGCCGAAAAGATTACCTTTTCCCGCGTCGTTCCGCTTCGGAAAGCACTGCCATGACATTTCTGCCAAAACCGAAACTGCACCATCCCGAACTCCCTCGCAACGCTCTTGGCCTGACACGAAGAGATTACGAAGGCGCGGTCTCAACCTTATGCGCCGGTTGCGGGCATGATTCCATCAGTGCGGCAATTATCCGAGCATGTTACGAATTGGCGCTGCCTCCGCATCGCATTGCAAAACTTTCCGGCATAGGCTGTTCGTCCAAAACGCCGACATACTTTCTGGGGCAATCCCATGGCTTCAACTCCGTTCACGGCAGAATGCCCTCGGTGCTCACCGGCGCTTATCTGGCCAACCGAGATCTGATTTACGTCGGGGTTTCCGGTGACGGGGATTCCGCATCCATCGGGCTCGGCCAGTTCGCGCACGCCATACGCCGCGGCGTCAATATGGTTTATATCGTTGAGAACAACGGGGTGTACGGCCTTACCAAGGGGCAATTCTCGGCAACTTCGGATTTGGGTGCCAAAAGCAAAAAAGGCATGACCAACCGCGACCAGCCGATCGATTTGACAGGATTGGCGCTGGAACTCGGGGCTAGCTTCGTGGCGCGCAGTTTTTCCGGCGACAAGAACCAACTCGTGGCATTGCTGAAAGCCGCTCTCTTACATCCGGGCGCCGCCTTTATCGATTGTATCTCCCCATGCGTTGCCTTCAACAACCATCCCGGATCGACGAAAAGTTACGACTACGTACGCGCGCATAATGAAGCAGTAAACCGGGTCGAGGTAATTTTGCCCAGAGAACCGATTACGGTGGAATATGCTCCCGGAGAAACGGTGGCGGTGACCCAGCATGACGGCACCGTCTTGCAGCTCCGCAAGCTTGCTGCCGATTACGATATTCGGGACCGAGCGGCAGCGCTGGCATTTCTGGCTGCGCGGCGAAATGCCGGAGAGATCGTCACCGGCTTGCTCTACGTGGATCCCGAGGCCGAGGACCTTCACACGCATTTGCAAACCGTCGAGGCTCCCTTGAACGAACTGGAAGAAGATGTGCTTTGCCCCGGGGCGAAGGCATTGGAAGCTCTCAACCAGTCATTGCGCTGAAGGTAGACACCTCAACTGTTTCTTGCGTAGAGTTCCCGTTACTCGGTTGAAGCACCAACGAACGATTAGCTGATTTCCAAGTTTTCCCACTTCCCTCGAACCCTATGGCCTGGCGGGTTGCGTGTTGCTGCCCCCTCATGGGACTTGGCGGCTCAGGATAAAACGATCTGGTAACATTCGCAGTCTGCCTTCTATGGCAGCAGCCTCCTCGCTCGGCGCCCAGGCAGTTTGCCAACTCCCCTCAAAAGCCAAGATAGCGCGGTTTTCCTCGGCCTACCCGCGTGGTTGTTCGGGCGAACCGGGCAAAAGGCCAAGCAACCGTCGCCACATCTCACTGAGCGCAAGTTCTTGCCAAATCTGCCTCTTTAGGGCAGCTAGCTCTTGCTCGGCAGCGCTTGGCCGATTGCGGGAAGCGAACAAGAAAAGCAGTGCGGCAAGAGCGAGATCCGCAGCGAGCACGATTGCCGCTGCAATTGCGGGGCTGAAGGGGGGTACAAGAGCGAAGAATGCGGCAAGATGCGCAAAAATCGCCGCGGCAAAAAGAAATACGGCCGCCGTTAAACCGTAGGCGAGACGCTGTAGGGCCTTCCGACGAGCGCGCTGCAGACGCAGTCGTTCGATTCGCAAGACCAAAAGCAGCAGCGCCAGCTCCCGCGCCATCAGCGCCAAACACGCCCGATAAGAAAGCCGAGCCCCGCCGCAACGGCCAACGCAGCCACGGGGTGGGCGCGCACCTGTTGCAGAATGGCTTCAACATCGCTTTTCACGACATTTCCCGCCGCTTCTGCCGCCGTCCGGGCGGTATCGGCCGCGCGCGCCAGCTGCGGCTCAACCCGCTCGCTCAGCAGCCGTTCGAGATGGCGGCGGAGCTCGGCGATTTCGTCGCGCACACCCGCGGTTTCCGGGGTTTCGGTATTGGACATGGCGTCTGCTCCTCTTTGATAGGGTTTCCGTGCAGGCCGATACGTGCTGGATTACAGACTGATCTCTCTCAGACTCCAACGCGAAATCTTTTCCTGTGATACGCATGCTCCCGTCAATGACGCGCGTCTGCAATCTTTTTGCTCGGGTGATCTGGGTCGACCCCTTCCGTGCATGGGGCGGGGGCACCGCCAAACTGATCGCTTTGGCGCTGATAGCCATCTTGTTGCCTGGGGCGGAAGCTGCCGGGCGTGATCTCTCGATCGTGGTCCGTTCGGGGCCGTTCCTTCCTGTTCTGCAAGAGGTTTTTCTGGCTCCCTTCACGCAAGCAACCGGGATTGCGGTGGACACCCTGCTCTGGCGCGGCGGGGCGGAGCGTCTCGCGGCGGAAGCTGGCGGGGGCGGAAATTGGGACCTGGTGCTGGTGAATCCCGAGGAGTTGACGGTCGGCTGCACTCGCGGATGGTTGCAGAAACTGAACTTTGCGGCGATCGGAGGGCATGAGCATTACTTGCCGCAAGCCGTAAGCGAGTGCGGTGTGGGCGCGTATATGCAAAGCATTGTGTTGAGTTGGGATCGCAGCAAGCTCCAGGGAAGCCCCACTTGGGCAGATTTTTGGGATATTGCGAAATACCCTGGCAAACGCGGGCTTCGCGCAGACGTGGTGGGCAATTTGGAAATTGCGTTGCTTGCCGATGGGGTGCCTTTGAATGACGTCTACTCGGTGCTCCGTACCGAAGACGGCGTGCGCCGCGCATTTCGGAAGCTTGACCAGCTCCGGCCTTACATTGTGTGGTGGCACGATGACCCGCAGGCCGTCGAGATCCTTCGTTCCGGAGAGGTCTTGATGAGCAGCGCACCGAATAATCAAGTGGCGCTCGCAGATGGGGAAGGTGGGAAGCATTTCGGCGTGCAGTGGGCAGGGAGCCTATTTTGGGTGCAAAGCTGGGCCATCATGGCAGGCAGCCCGAATGTGGCTTTGGCGCTACGATTCCTGCAGTTTTTCGGCGACCCGGCACGACAAGCGCAATTTCCGAAGCTTCTTGCCGTGGGCGGGCTTGTGAAAGGCGCAAATGACCGGTTGCCCCCCGCAGAACAGGCAATTTCGCCGAGTTCTGCCTCTAATTTACGCGATGCTTTGGGGATAGATCCGACATTTTGGCGAGAGAATTTGCCGCGTCTTCGGCAACGTTTTGAGGCTTGGCTCAAGCACTAGGCACGCGGATCGGCAGGCAGAAACGCGCACGGGAAGGTTCATGTGGGGCGAAGCAAAGGCAAAGGACGCGCAAGCTCATATGAAAGTCGCCGAGCCCGATCCCGGCACCGTTCGATTGGTTTTTTCAGGGCGGCTTGACGCTGTCGGCGTGGGCAAAATCTGGCTCCCCACAGTGGCTGCCGCTGAGCGCGCGCACGAACGGAAGCTGGAGCTCGACCTGAGCGCCGTCGAAGTCTGCGACACCGCCGGAGCCACGCTGTTGGCGGCAGCCGAAGCAGCATATGGCAAGGCCGCCGAGGTGCTGGGCGCCTCTTCGGAAACTTGGGAGTTTTTGAAGCGCGTACGCGGGGTTCTGCCTCCACCCGGCGCGTCCCCCCTCGTAAGAGGAAGAAAAAAGCCGGAAGAAAAAGGGTTTGCGCGAGCTGCGGCTGCTGCCGTTTTGGGAGTTGCCTTTCTGGGTGAGGTGGCCACCGCCCTAATCAACCTGCATCGGCGGCTGCGCATGCTCCGTCCCGGCGATCTTCTGAGGCTCGCCGACACGGCAGGCGTCCAAGCCCTTCCCCTTACGATCTTGGTCGGATTTCTGCTCGGCGTGATCCTGGCGTTTCAGGGTTCCCTCCCCATGCGTCAATTCGGGGCCGAACTCTTTGTGGCCGACCTCGTCACGGTCGCGGTTTTGCGAGAGCTCGGCGCCGTGTTGGCAGCGGTGATTCTGGCTGGACGCACCGGCTCCGCGTTTGCGGCCGAAGTCGGTACCATGAAAATTAACCAAGAGCTCGATGCGTTGGTTACCATGGGCCTCGATGCGGCCACCTTTCTAGTTTTGCCCCGGTTAATTGCGGTGATTATCGTTATGCCGGCAATCACACTCGTGCTCGACGTCTCGGCACTGATCGGAATGCTTGTCGCAATGCGGGGTTTCGGGTTCCCATTTACTGCCATCATCAACGAGGCTTTGCGCTTTGCTAGCGTGCGCGATTTGCTTGGAGGGTTGTTCAAAGGAAGCTGCTTTGGCCTAGCGATTGCGGCGATTGGCTGCCAGTCCGGCCTTACCGTGGGCAAAGGGCCGCGGGCGGTGGGAGAAGCCGCCACGCGCGCGGTGGTTGGTGGGATTGTCGCAATCCTCGTGCTTGACGGTATTTTCGCTCTCATCTTCTACCAGCTGGGCATATGACCAATTCAGTCGTGGTCAGAGCAACCAACCTTGGCCAGAGTTTCGGCGAAACAGTGATATTCAAGGGCGTGAGCTTGGAGGTTCATCGCGGCGAGATCTTTGTGATCTTGGGCGGCTCCGGCTCGGGGAAATCGACCCTTTTGCGACAATTGATCGGGTTGCTTCCCCCCACGGAAGGGGAAATCGAGGTCTTGGGCTGGGCAATACCGCGTGAACGGACGCGTGTGCTTTCATCGATTGGCGTTTTATTTCAATCGGGTGCGCTCTTTGGATCGATGACCCTACTTGAGAACGTCATGCTGCCCTTGGAAATGCACACCGACCTTCCCCCCTCCGCACGCGCCCAATTAGCCTTAGTGAAACTTCGGCTGGTTGGGCTTGGGGAGGCTGCGGATCTCATGCCTTCAGAGGTTTCTGGCGGCATGGCCAAGCGGGCGGCGATGGCACGGGCCCTTGCACTCGATCCGCCGCTTTTGTTTCTTGACGAACCATCGGCTGGCCTCGACCCAATCACCTCCGCAGAGTTGGACCAGCTCATTTTGAACCTTCGCCGCGATCTCGGCCTTACTTTTGTGGTCGTCACCCACGAGCTTGCCTCAATCCTTGCGATTGGAGACCGCTGCCTCATGCTGGACGGCAAAGCCCACGGTGTGATCGCAGAGGGGAATCCGAAGGAGCTTCAAGCGCACAGCGACCATCCCGTTGTCCGCGCGTTCTTTCATCGCGAGGTGAGATGACCGAGGAACAGCGGCACTTCTTCAGAGTAGGGCTGCTTTTACTTGGCGGGATTCTGGGCCTCATCGGTTTGATTTTATTTTTTTCGGGAACCCGGTTTGGCCGACAGGCTTTGGCAGAGAGTTATTTTTCCGAATCGGTACAAGGGCTCGAGGTTGGAGCGCGCGTCAGCTACCGCGGCGTCGCCATCGGGCGTGTGACCCAAATCGGATTGGCGCGGGCCGAATACGGGCTCAAACGTCCGTTTGATTTGCAAGAGCCGGCTTCGCGCCTGGTGGTTGTGCGCTACAGCATCAATATCACCCGGGTTGGTGGGCAACCCGACCCCGAGAATGCCGTAAAGCTTGGGCTCAGGGCACGCCTCGCCTCCCAAGGTTTAACCGGGTTGACCTATATCGAACTTGATTTTTACGATCCTCAGCAGTTTCCTCCGCATTCGGTCCCGTGGAAACCCAAAAGTTATTATATTCCCTCGGTGCCTAGCACGATTGCCCAAGTGCAAGATGCTATCCAGACGTTTCTCGGAAACCTAGCCGAGGTGGATATCGTGGGGCTTTCGAAGGAACTCGAAGAGGTGCTCGGAGATATCCGGGTAACACTCGAGAAAGGAGACTTGCATACGACACTCCTGCAAGCTTCGGAAACCTTAAAAACAGTGCAGACCGAGCTGCTGCGAGCGGATTTGCCCACGTTAAGCAAGGAGCTTCAGGCAAGCGCCGAGTCGGTAAGGGGATTTGCGCAAGGGCCGCAAACGAAGGTGATTCTTGCGAAAACAGCGGAAGCCACCTCCCGCCTTTCCGTAGCCGTAGAGCGCCTTCCCGGCTTGATTGCAGCGCTTTCACGCGCCGCGCAACGTGCCGATGCCTCGGCAGCAGACCTCGAGCAGGAATTGGCCCCGACTCTTCGGGATATTCGCGCTGCAGCCGAAAACTTGCGTGATACTTCCGAAATGTTGCGCCAAAGTCCGGGTCAAGTCTTGTTCGGCGCCCCACCCCCTCGAAGGCCCGGCCAACCCTGATGCTCCGTCGGTTCGTGCTCCTTGCGCCGCTTGCGCTTGCTTGCTGTGGAAGCTTGATCCCCGAAAGGCCTTACCTTGCTCGGCGACAATGGCCGCTTCGCCTGGAAGGATCCGAACCGGATGCGCCGGTGCGCGCCGGCCCGGTTTTGCTGGTGCGAACCGTAGTACCCGCTCCGGGCCTTTCGGGTCGCGGGTTGATGATCGTGCATAAAGACGGAAGCATAGAGCAAAGTCTCTATGAACAATGGCTCGTACCTCCGGCGGAAGCGCTTGAGAATGGCTTGCGCAGACAGCTTCAGGTAAGCGGGCTTTTCGGTGCGGTGGTCGCCCCCGGCAGCAGGCTCCCGGCAGATTTTATCCTCGAAAGCGAGCTCGACGCCTTTTGGGTAGACACGCGCGACAACCGTGCCCATGTCAGTCTCGGAGTCGTTCTCTTTAGGGCCAACGAAAATCGCCCCATTGTCTTGCAAAAAGACTTTACCCGCACCGAGCCCGTGCATGGAACGGATGCCCCGGCGATGGTGAAAGCTCTGCAAGATGCTGCGGCCGAGCTGCTACAGGACGTACGCAACGCCTTGGCCGCCGCCGGCGTGTAGGACGCGCGAAGCCTTACATCATCGCGAGCGCCGCCTCTACCCGGCGGACCGCCTGCAATGGCCAAGCCGCCCGGCCGACCACGCGGTTCCCGACATAAGCGAGCCATTCGGCCCCTTCGGGAGCCGGAGGCCTCAGCTCGATAATCCGTGCCTCCCGGTCCAGTGCCACGGCGAGGTAACGGCGCCAGTCCGCATAGAGCGGGCCCATGATTCGAACGACGCGAGCAATAGGCTTGCCCCCTTCATCACAGCCGATCCACTCAACAGTGCAAGTCCCGCCTGCCTGCTCAGCAGTTCGCCCGCGCTTCCAGTGCAAACGCGACGGCTGCATCGGCTCTGCGCCCTCCCCTCGCCATCGTTTACGCGCTCTTCGCGAGAATTTCGTCGGCGATATTTCGCGGCACCGGGTCATAGTGGTGGAATTGCATGGTAAACGACGCGCGTCCTTTGGTCATGCTCCGCAGATCCGAAATATAGCCGAACATCTCTTTCAACGGAACATGCGCCCGCACAATCACCGTCGAGCCCGCGCTTTCCTGACTCTGGATCATGCCGCGCCTGCGGTTCAGATCTCCGACCACATCTCCGACGTGATCCTGCGGCACGGTGATTTCCACATCCATGATCGGCTCCAGAATGATCGGGCCGGCTTTCTTCATGCCCTCCCGGAAACATGCCTTGGCCGCGATTTCGAAGGCCAGGGCGCTTGAGTCGACATCGTGGTATTTGCCATCGATCAGCGAAGCCTTGAAATCCACCGTCGGGAAGCCGGCCAAAACCCCGGTTTCGGCTTGGCTGCGAATGCCTTTTTCGACAGCCGGGATGTACTCCTTGGGAACCGCTCCGCCGACGACAAGATTTTCAAACACCACGCCGCCGTTTCGCTCTAACGGCTCGAAGGTGATTTTCACCTCCGCAAATTGGCCGGCGCCGCCCGTTTGTTTCTTGTGGGTATAGGTTTCCGTATGCGTTCGAGTAATCGTCTCTCGATAGGCGACCTGCGGAGCACCGATATTTGCTTCGACACCGTATTCCCGCTTGAGGCGGTCGATAATAATTTCCAGGTGCAGCTCGCCCATTCCGGAGAGAATGATCTGGCCCGTCTCCTGATCCGTGCGCAGGCGTAGCGAGGGATCTTCCGCTGCCAGCTTCTGCAGCCCGATAGACATTTTCTCGATCGCTTCTTTCGTCTTCGGCTCGACCGAAATATCGATCACCGGCACCGGGAATGCCATGCGCTCGAGCACCACCGGATCCTCGGGCGAGGCCAGAGTATCGCCGGTTGCGGTATCTTTCAGGCCGACAAAAGCGGCAATGTCGCCTGCCGAGACCTCCTTGATCTCCGCCCGTTTGTCGGCGTGCATCTGGAACATTCGTCCGATGCGCTCCTTGTGCCCCTTGGTCGTGTTGAGGACCGTATCGCCGGAGTGCAGCGTGCCGGCATAAACGCGGACGAATGTCAGAGTGCCGTATTTGTCGTTGATGATCTTAAAGGCAAGGCCGACAAACGGCGCGTTAGGATCGGCTTTGATGCGGCGCCGTTCCGAGGCTTCGTCCTCGCCCTCGGCTGCCGCAACTTTAATCCCCGGCACGTCGACCGGCGAAGGGAGATAATCCACTACCGCATCCAAAAGCGGTTGCACACCCTTATTCTTGAAGGCGCTCCCGCAGAGCACGGGGCGGAATGCCCCGCTCAAGGTCCCGGCCTTGATGCAGCGTTTGAGCGTGGCGACCGACACGTCCCCTTTCTCGAAATACTCCTCCATCGCGGCATCATCGACGGAAAGCGCCGTATCCAACAAATTCTGCCGGTATTCCTTGGCTTGCTCCTTCAACTCCTCGGGGATTTCGATGTCGTGGTACTTGGCGCCCAGTTCGCCGCCTTCCCAGACGATGCCCTTCATTTCCACCAAGTCCACCACGCCTCGGAAGGAATCCTCGATACCGATCGGCAATTGCAGCGGCAGCGGCACGATATCGAGCTTTTCGCGAAGCGAGTTGCAGGCGCGGAAAAAATCGGCCCCGACGCGGTCCAGTTTGTTGATGAAAATAATGCGCGGCACGTTATAGCGGTCTGCAAGCCGCCAATTGGTTTCCGACTGCGGCTGCACGCCGGCTACACCCTCGATAATGAAGACCGCGCCGTCCAAAACCCGAAGGCTGCGGTTGACCTCGATATTGAAATCGATATGCCCCGGAGTGTCGATAATATTGATACGATGGTTCTTCCACTCGCAGGTCACCGCCGCCGAGGTGATGGTGATGCCCCTTTCGCGTTCCTGCTCCATATAATCGGTGGTAGTGGTGCCTTCATGCACCTCGCCGATCTTATACGAAACACCCGTATAATAAAGAATACGCTCGGTGGTGGTCGTTTTGCCGGCATCGATATGCGCGGTAATGCCGATATTACGAATCCGTTCTAAAGGCGTACGAGACACGGAATAAACCTCCATCACACATCAGGCGTAGGCGGCTTCGCGCCTTACGGCGTTCCAGCGAATTTCACGTCCAGCAAAGCAGCGGAAGAACCACGGCCAACCAGTTCCGCCGGCATATGCTTCGGTTTCCGCTCAATTACAAGTGTTGATATTATGATATCTTCTTTGATTATTTTCGCATGGCTTTCGATCGCTTCAGCATCGGTGCTGCGTCATGATATTGCTCTGGGACCGGGCAGACCTAAGTTCGCTTGCCGAGAGCAAGGCCTGCCGGCGCTAGCGAAGCCGCGAGATCAACCCCGCCCCTCAAAAAACTCTTTGACCTTGGCAAAAAAGCCCTCGCTTTCCGGGCTACCCTTGGCATGCGCTTCCTCCTCCGCCTCGAATTCCTCCAAGAGTTCGCGCTGCTTTCGGGTCAGATGTCGCGGGGTTTCGACCGCAACCTGAATATACATATCACCCCGGGCGGTGCTGCGAAGCACCGAGAAGCCTTTCCCGCGAATGCGGAATTGATCGCCGCTTTGGGTTCCCGGCGGAATTTTGATGGTCGCGCGGCTGCCGTCGATCACCGGCACCTCCACTTCGCCCCCGAGCGCGGCCAGCGTCATGCGCACCGGCAGGCGGAGGAACAGATTCGCCCCGTCGCGTTGAAAGAGAGGATGCGGGCGGATATGGACATGCACGTAAAGGTCGCCGGGAGGTGCGCCGTTGCTTCCCGCCTCGCCCTCCCCCGCCAGGCGGATGCGCGTGCCGTCCTCGACCCCGGCGGGGATCGTGACTTGCAGCGTACGCTCGCGCGGCACCGTGCCGGTGCCGTGGCAAATGCGGCAAGGGTTGCGGATCACTCGGCCTGAACCACCGCAGTTCGGGCAAGTGCGTTCGATCAAAAAGAATCCTTGTTGGGCGCGAATTTTGCCCATACCGCCGCAGGTTGTACAGGTATCGGCGCCGCGACTGGCATCCTCGGAGCCGGATCCGTGGCAGGCTTCACAGACGACGCGAGTCGGCACCCGCAATTGCACCTTTTTCCCGCTAAACGCTTCTTCCAGGTCAATCTCAACGCTTTGTCGGATATCGGCGCCGGGCCGTGGGCCGCGGCCACCGCGGCGCGTTCCACCCATGAACTCGCCGAACATCTGATCGAAAATATCGCCCAGCCCACCGGCACCAAAGTCAAATCCAGCCGGCCCCGCGCCTGCGCCGTGCTCAAAGGCGGCATGGCCGTAACGGTCATAGGCCGCGCGCTTTTGCTCGTCTTTCAGAACGTCGTAAGCCTCGTTGATTTCTTTGAACTTGGCTTCGGCCGATTTGTCACCCGGATTGCGGTCCGGATGATATTGCATCGCCAATTTGCGATAGGCGCGTTTGATCTCTTCTACGCTGGCGTTTCGAGAAACACCGAGTGTTGCGTAATAATCGTTTTTCGCCATTTCAATTCTCTTGGGCCGCCGGGCGGGAAGCAGCCAATATCAAAACCCCTCCCTCCGCGCCGCAGCGGAACGCGCCCTTTTTCTGCCGATTTTGGACGCGTTTCCGCATGCGTCAGTTTTCTCCTTGCGATTAGGCGGACTTCTTTTTCTTGTTTTCGTCCACCTCCTCGAATTCGGCGTCCACCACTTTATCGCCGGCCGCCGCGCCGCCTGCCGCGGAGCTCTGCGCGCCGGGTTCCGCCTGCTGAGCGCGATACATGGCTTCGCCGATCCGCATCGCAACTTGGCTTAACCGATCGGTTGCCTGTTTGAGCGTGGCGAGGTCGTTGCCTTCCATCGCCGAGCGCACAGCGCTCATGGCCGCTTCCGCCTCGCTCTTATCGGCCGCCGCGATCTTGTCTTCGTTCTCCTTCAGATTCTTCTCAACCTGATGGAGCAATGCATCGGCGTGGTTCTTCGCCTCGACGAATTCACGCCGCTTGCGATCGGCCTCCGCGTTCGCCTCGGCCTCCTTGATCATGCGCTGGATCTCGGCTTCCGTCAGCCCGCCCGAGGCCTGGATACGGATCTGCTGTTCTTTGCCGGTGGCTTTGTCTTTCGCCGAGACCGAGACGATGCCGTTCGCGTCGATGTCGAACGTCACTTCAATCTGCGGCACGCCACGCGGGGCCGGCGGAATGCCGACAAGGTCGAACTGGCCAAGCAGTTTGTTGTCGGCCGCCATTTCGCGTTCGCCCTGATAGACCTTGATGGTGACCGCGGTCTGGCCATCCTCGGCGGTGGAGAAGATTTGGGATTTTCGCGTCGGGATGGTGGTATTGCGCTCAATGAGCCGCGTGAAGACACCGCCCAAGGTCTCGATGCCGAGCGAAAGCGGCGTCACGTCGAGCAGCAAGACATCCTTCACTTCGCCCGTGAGTACGGCAGCCTGAATCGCCGCACCAACCGCCACCACTTCGTCCGGGTTGACGTTGCGGGCCGGCTCTCGGCCGAAGAACTGCTTTACCGTCTCAATCACCTTGGGCATGCGCGTCATGCCGCCGACCAGAATCACTTCCGAAATCTCGGCAGGGGTGACGCCGGCGTCCTTCAGTGCCGCGCGGCAGGGGTCTAAAGTCTTCTGGATCAGGTCGTCCACCAGGCTCTCCAGCTTGGCGCGGGTCAGCTTCATGACCAGATGCTTGGGCCCGGTTGCATCCGCGGTAATGAAGGGCAGGTTGATCTCCGTCTCCTTCGCGGAAGAGAGCTCGATCTTGGCCTTTTCCGCCGCCTCTTTTAAGCGCTGCAGGGCGAGCTTGTCGCGCCGGAGGTCGATGCCCTGTTCGCGCTGGAACTCGCCGGCGAGATAGTCGATGATGCGCTTGTCGAAGTCCTCGCCGCCGAGGAAGGTATCGCCGTTGGTAGACTTGACCTCAAAAACCCCGTCGCCGATTTCGAGAATGGAAATATCGAAGGTACCGCCGCCGAGGTCGTAAACGGCGATGGTGCCGCTCTTTTTCTTATCGAGCCCATAGGCAAGGGCGGCTGCGGTCGGTTCGTTGATAATCCGCAGCACTTCCAAGCCGGCAATGCGGCCCGCATCCTTGGTTGCCTGGCGCTGCGCGTCGTTGAAGTAGGCGGGCACGGTAATCACCGCCTGGGTAACCGGCTGGCCGAGATACGCCTCCGCCGTTTCCTTCATCTTGGTGAGGATAAACGCGCTGATTTGGCTTGGCGAATAGCGCTGGCCGCGCATCTCCACCCAGGCATCACCGTTATCGGCGCGAACAATATTATAGGGCACCAGCGCCTTTTCGCGCTGCACGATGGGGTCATCGAACCGGCGCCCCATGAGGCGTTTGACCGCGTAAATCGTGTTGGTGGGGTTGGTCACCGCCTGCCGCTTCGCGGCCTGGCCCACCAGGCGCTCGCCGCTGTCGGTGATGGCGACCATGCTTGGCGTGGTTCGCGAACCCTCGCTGTTTTCTATCACCCGAACTTCCTTGCCTTCCATAATGGCAACGCAGGAGTTCGTGGTGCCAAGATCAATGCCGACGACTTTGCTCATAAGACTTGCTCCTTAGCAGCGGGCGAAAGCGGCCCGAGGCACCGCCCGCGCCCCCAAATGGAATGAACTGCTACCGATGTATTGAGGGTGACCCTTTTGGGCAAGGGTCTTCGACACGAATTCCAGCCCTTTCTTTCATGCGGTCGTGTTGAGGCGCGCGGCCTCGTTCGGCTGCGGCAACTCCGGCGCTGGGGCTTTTGCCACCACCACCATGGCCGGACGCAACAAACGCCCATGCAAGGTCCATGCACGAGTCCAGGCCTGCAGCACGGTACCGGGGGGATGCTCGTCGGTTTCCTGCTCGCTCATCGCCTCATGCCGGTTGGGATCGAAGAGAGCGCCGGTGGGGTCTTCGGCAAGGATGCCGTTGCGCTCCAAAATAGAGAGAAGGTTGCGCTCGATTCCGGCTAATCCTTCGCGCACCCGCGCGAGAATGGGCGGCTCACCCGGCTCGGGCGGCGGCAGGCTCGCGATCGCGCGGCGGAGGTTTTCTGCCGCTTCCACCACATCCGCAGCGAATTTCTGTATCGCAAAAAGGCGAGTGTCCTCCACTTCCCGCTTGGTGCGGGCGCGGACATTGGCAAGCTCGGCCTCGGCCCGCATCCACCGGTCCTTAAGCTCGTCGCGCTCGAGTTCGAGCGAACGAATGCGCTCGGTGGCTGCCGCCATCAGCTCGTCGGGCGTTTGCGGCTCGGCCGCCTCCGTTTTCGGTGCGGACTCGGGATTCGGCGTGGGTTTGGGATCGTTTTCGGGGGCTGTTTGCATTGGTCTCAACTATTCTTGTGCGATCGAAGATCTCGTCCTATTGCCAGTCCTGGCAGGAATTAGGTGGGGCAAGCGCTGGGAGCAAGAAGCTGAATGATTTCTCCCCCTGGACAAGAATTGGGGAGATACCCCAAAACCTCCAAGCCGCCCGCCTGGCGGAACCGGTAGACGCAGCGGACTTAAAATCCGTGGGGCTTCGGCCTTTGGGGGTTCGACTCCCCCGGCGGGCATACCACACACGCCGCTTGAGCGTTCTGAACCTCTCCAAATCTATTACAAATTTGCAATACAGATATGCTATATTTCCGCATACTGCGGCGCTCCCGGTGCTGTTGATGAACCGGCAACGCCGCAGTCCGTGGTATCGAGGCTATTTCGGCACAGGAATGGGCTTGACCAAGTTGGGCTCCATCGCATCAGGCGGTGCCGTGCAGTTTTCGCAGTTAATTCCCGGAAGGTTCTCCGCATAGTGGATTTCGGGCAGCTTTTGGATCCGCGCACCCGGCGTGGGTTTGCCTTCCTGAACCGCGGTAAGGCTCAACTCAGGAAGCAAATCGCCGTTCAAGGAGGTATCAATAAAGAGCGGGGGCACTTTCCCTTCCGGGAAGGTGTTGCAACCGCCGACAAAACGATCCCCGGTGCAGAGTTTCACATCCGTATACGGAACCCACGGAAGGGGATATTCGATATTGTGTTGCGTTGGTTTCAACTGCCCGGTCAGTACCTCCATCATCACCTTGAAGGCATACGGCCCGACCGCGGGCCCGGCGCTGGAGGAAAGCCCTCGAAGCCCCTTCGCCTGGAGTTTCGGATCCGCAATCATGAGACGATAGCCGTTGTTGGATTGCCCGGCGATCGTCACCAGCCGGTCCGGTCGATTCTTCATGACCGCCTGCAGCGATCCATAGGTACCGTCCACCGTCCAGATTGCGTCGAGATTGGGATGCGCCGCAAGAATTTTGGATACGCCCTCTTGCGAGGTTGCGTCATTCCAGTTGCCGTAGAACTCGCCGACGATTTTGATCCCCGGATAACGGCTAAAGATGTGTAATGCTTGCGCGTCGTAGGTCTTGGTGACGGCGGTTCCGGCAACCCCGTGATTGATAACAAGCTCGCCTTTGCCGCCTAATTGGTTCACCATCCATTGCGCGGAATTGGCGCCATAACGCGCGGTAATATTGCTGACGTTATAAGCGCAAGGTTCGGTAACCGTGCTGTCGTAGGTAAAGACCAAGACATGCTGCGCACAGGCTTGGCGGATCACCCGGTTAAGTGCCGTCGGTGAAAGCGGATAGATCAGGATCGCATTCGCCCCGGCAGCCACCATGCTTTGGATATCGGAAATCTGGCGCTGCACATCGGTGCCGGAAATGATCGTTTTGAATTCGACTTCCTTATCATACGGCGGAGTTGCTGCCAGCGCTTTGATTCCGTTCGCCGCGGCTGCCTGCCAAATGTTGCCGCTATAGCTCATATCCAGGAACACCTTGTAATGTGGTTCCTCTGCCGCGCTTTGCTGCACGGCACCGGCGAGAAGCATCGCGGCTGCGCCTGCAAGCAGCGTTTTTTGTTTTGTTCCGAATAACATATGCGTCTCCTTTCCTCTGTTGTGCAGGTTAGTATCGTTTTTTTGCGGGTGCAGTCTGCAAAAGCAGCGCAATAACAATGATCGCGCCTTCGATGATATCTCGCAGCCCCTGCGAAAGGCTGAGCACTGTGATAATCGTTTCCAAAACGCTGAGAAACAGCGCGCCCGCAAAGGTTCCGAGGTAAAGTCCCCGCCCGCCGGTCACCCGCGCGCCCCCGATGACCACCGCAGCAATGGTCGGCATCAGAAACGGGTCGCCCATATCCAGCGTCGCCGCGGAAGCATAACCGGCCAGCAGCACCCCCGCGATTCCCGCGCAGAGGCCGCTGATTCCGTAAACAGCAACCGTCAGCGGGTAGATCGGCAACCCAACGATCCGCGCCGCCTTCGCGTTAGAACCGATGGCATAGAGCCTGCGCCCTTCAACGCTGCCGTTTTGAAACGCCATCGCTGCAAGCGCGAAAGCCGCCAAAAGCAAAACCGGCAAAGGCAAGCCGAAGAAATGCCCGCTCATCAGCTTTTGCAACGCCGGCGCCACGGGCCGTTGTGCGGCGCCGGCCGTGAAACCCAAGCCGACCCCGAAGAAAATCGAGCCGCTGGCCAGAGTCATAATGAACGGAGGGATCCCGGCCAGAGCAATGCCAAGGCCGTTGAACACCCCGATCGCGGCGCAACTTGCAAGAGTGGCCGGAACCGCCCAGCCCAATGCGGCGTCCGCGCCGTTGGTGAGGCCCGAAATCATCATCCCCGCAAGCCCCATCACCACGCCGATGGAAAGGTCGATGCCGCCGAGAAGAATGGCAAGGCCTTGCCCAAACGACGCGATAACAAGAAAGATCGCCGTGACCAAAATGGCTTCAATTTGCTGGGCAAGCACGGAGCCAGGGCTGATCAGCTTGATAACAGCTACCAAGAAAGCGGTAGATGCGAAGACAATAAGCGGAATGCCCAGCCCCTCCGGCAAACGCTGGCGCAAGGAAATTGCGCTCATTTCGCTACCTGACGCCGCAGCGGACCGGCAAGCGAAGAGACAATGTTGCCGAACAATAACGCGAAGATCATAACGATTCCGTTGAAAATATTCGTGTAAAACTCAGCAACGCCGAGCGCAAACAACATCTTTTGCAACACCGTGAGGATCCCCGCCCCGACAAGGCTGCCGAATACGCCGCCTTTTCCGCCGCTGAGCGAAGTGCCGCCGATTGCTACCGCCGCATACATAAAAAGCAACAAGGCGCTGCTCACGCGGGGATCTCCCGTGCCCGTCTCCGCGCTTAACATGTAGCCGGCGAAGGCGTAACAAAGTCCGGCAAGCATGAACGCCGCCAGCCGGGTGCGTCGGAGGTCAATCCCGGAAAGGCGCGCAGCCTGGGCATCGGCTCCGGTTGCGTAAATTGCCACTCCGAGCGATGTGCGCTTGAAGACGAACCAGGCTGCCGCAAAACCCCCGAGAATAAGCAAAGCAACCGGGATCACGCCTGCCAGATCTCCGGTGAGGCCGGTTGCGATTTTATCGGAAACCTCCCCGCCCGGAGCGGGCAGAATCAGCAATGCCACGCCTTCGCACGCAATCATGGTGCCGATGGTGGCAGCCAGGGACTGCAGTTGAAAGAACGCGACAAGCACACCGTTCACCGTCCCAACCAGCAAGCCGATCGCGAGCACAAGCGCCAAGCTGCCCAGCGCACCAAACCCGCTCGCCCCGCTTGTGGTTGCAACCAGCACATTGGCAATAGCAATCACGCCCACACCGGAGAGGTCGAATTCGCCCGCAAGAATCACAAGCGTGAGGCCAGCGGAACCGATCGCAAGCACCACAGCATCGTTGAGCACGTTGGTGATGCCGAATATGCTCAGCGCGCTGGGCGCCCGCGCGGCATAAACGGCATACATGACAAGGCAGACAACGGTGGCGAACGGCGCCCCGCCGCCGAGCGCACGCCCGATTTTCACCGCGATTTTCATCGCGCGGTCACCGAGTTTTCCGCAAAAGGCTCCGGCTGAGCACTTTGCGGTAAGGAGTGACCGGACGCGATGGCCAGGATCCGCTCCTGGCTCAATGCGGCACGCGACAGTTCGCCGGCAATGCGATTGCGGTAGATCACCAAGCACCGGTCACACAGGTGCACAAGTTCATCGAGCTCGGTGGAATAGAACAACACCGCGCCCCCTTCTTCGGCAAAGCGTCGGATCAGGCGATAGATGCTTTGCTTGGCGCCGACATCGACACCGCGGGTCGGGTCAAACAGCAAAAGGCAACGCGCTCCTGCAATCAGCGCCCGCGCGAGAACGGCCTTCTGCTGGTTGCCGCCCGATAAGGCTTCGATATTTTGCGGCAAATAACGCTCGGCCAGTTCAACGATCGGGATAACTTCTTCCACGCGAGCCCGCTCGGCGCGGCGGTTGATAAAACGCAGACGGTGACACTCCCCGATGATCGGAAGCGAAATGTTCGCAAGCGCGGTGAGATCTTTGAAAATTCCCTCCTCTTTCCGATCTTCGGGAACCAGCACCACCCCGGCGCGGCGGGCGGCACGCGGTGAGCGAAATATCTGGCGTCGGCCCGCCACCTCGATACTGCCGTCTCGCAGCGGCAAAAGCCCCGCCAACGCCCTGAAAAGGCTTGATTGCCCTTGCCCTTCCAAACCCGCAACACCGAGAATTTCCCCCCGCGCGAGGGTAAAATCCACATCCGCGATGCCTTCCGCCGAGAGGTTCTTCACGGAAAGCGCCGGCGGTCCGGGTTGGACTGTAGAGGAGGCAACCGGAAAAGCCTCGACCAGGGAACGGCCCGCCATGCTGCTGAAAATCTCGGCATCGCTTAGCACGGCAACAGCCGAGTCCAGCACTTTCCGGCCGTTGCGCAGCACTACGCAGCGATGGCAGATGCGACGAATTTCATCCAGTTTGTGGCTGATATAAAGCACGGACGTGCCACCATCGAGCGCACGGGAAATAAGCGCAAAGAGCCATTCGCGATCGGAAAGGGCGGAGGTCGGCTCATCGAGCAGCAAAACCCGCGGTGCACGCATCATCGCCCGCACAATCTCGATCCGCTGGCGCACACCGAGCGAGAGCTCGCCGACCAGAGCTCCGGGATGGACATCGGCAACGCCGTAGGTATGCAGAATACGCGCGGCCTCTTCTTCCAAGCGACGCAGCCGGACAAGTCCGAAGCGGCTGCCGGCGGGATGCGGAAGAGACAGATTCACCGCAACGGAGAGCGTCGGCACCAAGCTCAATTCCTGAAACGCGGTCGCAACGCCGTGGGTGCGTGCGTCAGTGATGTTACGTGGACGGTAGGCCGTACCGCCGATCCACATCTCGCCTGAATCCGGCACGACGACACCGCTGAGCACCTTTACCAGCGTAGATTTGCCGGCACCGTTCTCGCCCAACAACCCGCAAACTTCGCCGGCGCGAAGCGTGAAGGAAACATCCTCCAGCGCCACGGTTGCGCCGTAGCGTTTGCCGACGGCACGCACCTCAAGAGCAGGCTCAGAGGCTCTCATGCACCGATGCTCAGTTCTGCCGTTTTCAAATCATGACATCGCCGCCGTTAGGATTAAGCGATGCGCCTAGATAATAAGACCCCTCATCGGAAGCGAGCAGCACGGCAGTTGGGGCAATTTCATCCACAGTCCCGGCTCGGCCGATCGGTAATTCGGCAAGCTTGTTCTCCCGCCAGCCCTCGGGAATGTTGCGGAATAATTCGGTATCGATCGGTCCCGGACAGATCGCGTTTACGGTGATGCCGCTGCGCGCCACTTCATAAGCGAGCGAACGCGTAAACCCGAGCACGCCTGCCTTGGCTGCGGCGTAATGGGCCATCTCCGCAGCCCCCTTATGCGCAAGTTGGGAGCTGATATTGATAATGCGGCCCCACTTGCGCTGCAGCATCCCTGGCAATACCGCGCGCGTGCACAAGAAAACGCTCCGCAGATTTACGCGGATCATTTCATCCCACATTTCGGTTGGCATATCGACGAGGCGGGAAGTTGTATCGATACCGGCATTGTTTACGAGGATGTCGATCTGCCCGAGTGCCGCTTCTGTCGCAGCGACGGCAGACTTTACCGCGGCTTCGTCACTCACATTAGCAACAACGGAAAACGATCTCGCGCCAAGATCGGCAATCTCCCTGGCCACCTTCTCGGCCAACTCAGGACGCAAATCCAAAACCGCAACCTCGGCTCCCTCACCCGCGAAGGCGAGTGCGATCGCCCGTCCTATCCCCCGCCCGCCGCCTGTGACAAGCGCCTTCTTCCCGATGAGCCTATCCATTTGATGTTCCCCCTAAGTTGCAAACTGGCCCGGCTGTCTTTTGCCCTGCAAGAATCCGCTCGGCCTCGCGCTGGAATTCTGCAAACGTGTCGGAAGCATGGTCCATGCTAGCAACGTCACGGTGGCGGAAGCAGTGCACCATGTGCCCACCGCCCAGATTATCGGGCGGCGGCATTTCTTGGCGGCAGCGCGCGATTGCCAGTGGGCAGCGCGAAGCCAGAAAACAGCCTTGCGGCAAATTGATCGGGCTCGGAATTTCGCCTTCCAGACGAATACTGCTTTCTAGCGAAAAGTGTGGATGCGGAAGCAGCACGGCCGATAGAAGTCCTGCGCTGTAGGGATGGCGTGGCGCGGCAAAAACTTCGCCCACATCCCCTTGTTCGACAATCATACCAAGATACACCACCGCAACCCGATGGCTGATAAAGCGAACAGTGCTGAGATCGTGCGAGATAAACAGATACGCAGTGCCGAGCTCGGCCTGGATCTTCATAAGAAGCGCAATGATTTCGGCGCGCGCGGTGGGATCCAGTGCGGACGTGGGCTCATCGAGCACGACAAGCTCGGGAGACGTGATCATTGCGCGGGCAATAGCAACGCGCTGTTGTTGTCCCGCGCTCAACTCGGCCGGATAGAGTTCAAGCATCTCACGGCTGAGCCCGACCCGTTCGATTGCCTCAGCCACCAGCGCACGCCGTTCGGAAGGAGGAACTTTCAAGGCCAAAAGTGGTTCTTCGATTGAGCGCCCGATGCGCATGCGCGGATCGAGCGATTCCCCGGGTTCCTGAAAAACAAGCTGGATTTTGCCGAGCAAATGGCGCGGCCAGCGCGCACGCGGCTTGGAAATATCTTCCCCCTTAAACCGAATGCGCCCTGCCGATAACTCGGTGAGTCCCACAATGCAGCGACCCACCGTTGTTTTGCCGGAGCCCGATTCGCCCACCAGCCCCAAGGTTTCGCCGGCGCCCACAGAAAACGTCACCCCATTGATAGCCTGCACGTAACGGCGCGACCCGCTGATCGGAAATCTCTTGTAAAGGTCCTCTACTTCCAAAATCGGACTCATTCTCGTTCCAGCGGGAAATGGCAACGCACGAAATGGCCAGAGATCCGTTCAGCCAGCAGCGGCTTGGTAGTTTGACAAATTTTACGCGCTCGCGGACAACGGTCGGTATAAGCACAGCCGATCTCCGTATCGACGTTAGCACGTACCGATGCATCCGGGGGCGTCCATGCCCGGCGGAGTTGCGGGTTGTGCAGGAATGCCGCCAACAGCAGCATTGTGTAAGGATGGCGGGGCGCCAAAAAGAAACTTTCGCGCGGCGCAATTTCCATGATTTCGCCCCGATAAATCACAGCAACTCGATCGCAGAAATGCGCGGTTATGCCAATATCACGGGTGATAAACAGCATAGCACTGCTTTGCTTGCGCACGAGATGGCGAAGAAGTTCCAGAATCTGCGCCTGAACGGTCACGTCAAGGCCGCTTGTCGCGTCGTCCGAAATGATGAAGCGCGGCGAACACATGAGCGCAATGGCGATGACAACGCGCTGAGCCATACCACCCGACAGCTCATGAGGATAGGCCCGCATGCGTCGTTCGGGATCCGGGATCTGAACTGCCTGCAGCATTTCTAGCGCCATGGCACGGGCAGAATGCCTGTCCTTGTCAAGGTGCACCTGGGCAATGGACGCGAGTTGCACGCCGACAGGCACCAAAGGATTCAGTTCGCCCCGCGGGTTCGGAACCACCATCGAGATATCGCGGCCGCGAATGCGCTGAAGCTCGCCCTCGGATAGACGAAGCAGATCGACGCCATCGAATTGTACCACACCGGCGGTAATACGCCCCGGTGCAGGCGGCAGATTAAGGATCGCGCGGGCTAAGGTCGTTTTGCCGGCCCCTGACTCACCAACAAGCCCAAGAATTTCACCCGGACGAATGGAAATATCCAAGTCTCGGATTGCTACTTTCGGCTTGCCACGCAGTACTGGGAATTCCACTCTCAAACGTTCGACCAAGAGCGCGACAGCCGCCGAGTTCTGAGGAGGGAGTCCAATTGATTGCGCGAAAGCAGGCATCGGGCGTTTCAATGACTGATGCGTGGATCGATTGCAAAGTAGATCAGATCAACCACAAGATACACGAACAATGAGAAGATGGCCGAAAACAACACAAATCCCAGTACCGGATAAAAATCGGAATTCAAGACGCCTTGCACGGCGTATTGGCCAGCGCCGCCCCAGCTAAATACGATCTCAACAAGCACCGCCCCGCCAATCAAAAATCCGTAAAGCACGCTGATAATCGTCACCACGGAAGGCAAAGCGTTACGGAGCGCGTGCCGCACCACTAACCGGCGCGGCATGCCGCATAACACTTCGTAACGACTAAAGTCGGATTGCAGCATTTTCTCCATGGATGACTGCGTCATTTTTAGAATTGGCCCCGCATTAATTAGCCCCAAGGTGAGAGCAGGTAAAACGAGATGCCCGGCGGCCGACCGGAATGCTTGCCAGTCCCCGGCGAGGAGCGCGTCCACGGTAAGCACTCCGGTTACCGGAGGCGGCGGCACGATTGTAAGGTCGATGCGCCCGAGCGGAGCTGGCACCCATTGTAGGGTGGTATAGAAAATAAAAATAAGCACCAAAGCAAGCCAAAAATCCGGCAGCGATCCTGCGCCTAGGCCGTAGAAATTCGCAATTCCAGCAAGCCAACCCCTTTCGTTGAAAGCTGAAGCAAGACCGAGCGGAACACCGATCAAAACGGCGAGCAACAGGCCGAGTGATACAAGTTCGAGGGTGGCGGGAAAACGCTGAATCAAATCCTCAAGAACTGGACGCGTTGTTTGCCACGATGTGCCGAGATCTCCGTGAGCCAAATTCTTCAAATAAATCCAAAACTGCACAGGCAATGAATGATCCAGACCGAGTTTTCTGTGCAACGATGCAATGGCATCCGGCGTTGCCGTTGGCCCAAGCATCAACACTGCCGGGTCGCCTGGGATCGATTTCACCAAAAGGAAGCTTACTAAAACGATGCCGAGAAGCTGCGGGACAATGAACAGCAGCCGGCGCCCTATATAGAGAATTATCCTCACGGCGCTTCCCCGGCAGTAAGTACCCCTTCCGGGCCGGACATAGCAGCCGGCGGCGCACGCCGCCGAGCGATTTCAAGATCACGGACAAGTGCGCGGCGTTTTATCGGATCGGCAAATACCTCGATGCTGAGCCCAACTAAAGAGAACCCAAACACCGTTACCGCAAGCGCAAGACCAGGGAACACCGACGGCCACCACTGCCCCGTCACCATATTTTGAAAGCCCATCGCGATCATGCTGCCCCACTCTGGGGTCGGCGCGCGCACGCCGGCGCCGACAAAACTTAAGCCTGCGGTAAGAAGAATTGCCCAGCCGACATTGATCGAAAGCTGTGCCAGCACCGGGGTCATGGCGTTCGGGATTATGTGGCGCAAAATCGTCTTAAAATCCGAAAGGCCTGCGACCAGAGAGGCTTCAACATAGCGCATCTCGCGGATCGCCATTACTTGCGCACGCATCAAGCGCAGATAGATCGGCGCATTAACGAAGGCAATGGCCAGCACGACCGTCTCGATGCTTTGGCCGAAGCTCGCCACCAAAGCGATTGCGAAAACGAATACCGGGAAAGCCTGCAGCACATCGGCCGCGCGCATCACAGCGTAGGAAAGATGCACGCGAACGCCGCGTCCCGCACTGAAATAGCCGACAAAAGCACCGATAAATGAGCCAACCAATGCGGAAAGTAGCGTGCCGGTAACCGCAATTGTAAGGTCGATACGAGGGGCATAGATTGTGCGGGTAAAGATATCCATGCCTACCGCATCCGTGCCAAACCAGTGTGCCCTGCTCGGCGCTTGCAGGAAGTGGCTCGAATCAGCCGTAACCGGTGAATAGGCTGAAAAAAGCGGCGCCATGAGCCCGGCCAGGATTGCGACAAGGACAATGGCGTAGCCCAATAAGAAGCGCGGTCGAACTTGAGCAATCCGGACAACAAGTTTCAGAAAGTCAAGAATCTTCGGCACCTAACGCCCCTCCTCCTTAGGGGCAGAAGCCTCAGCAAAGATGAGGACATACCTGCCAGCCGAACAAGTGTCTACAAAAAACACGAGCAAAGTCACGCTCGCCTAAAATCCTGAAACCGAAGATTATTTGAGGTATAATAAGTAAAGCCCTTCAAATTTGTCTTGCGCGCAAGCGCATATTTTGGATACGCAATAAAGCCCCACGGCGCCTCCTCCATAATAATCTTTTGAACCTCGTCGTAAATTGTCTTCCGAAGACTATCGTCCAAGGTCTCCAACCCTTGTTCAATCATCTGATTGACCTTTGGGTTGTAATAGTTGCTGTAGTCCACATAACTCTTGCTGTGGAAATAAAGAAACATCGAATAACCCGGGTCCGGAGTCCACGGTGAATCGAGATAGAAGATGATCGGTTTCTGACGCTTGGTAACATTCTCGTAAAATACACCTGCCGGCAGTTTCTCAAGCTCGATATCAACACCGATCTGCCGAAGCGCGGTCTGATAGAGAAGGGCGATGGGTTCTTGGGTCGGGTCTCCCGCGTTATAGCTCAAAGTCGTCTTAAAACCGTTCGGATAACCGGCTTGTGCCAACAGCCTCTTTGCCTGTTCAAGGTTATAGCCATAACGATAGTAACTCGAGTTTGCCATCGGGTAGATGTACGGCATCGGTGCCTTTTCGGGATCAGCCAGACCGTAATAGATCGTACGGATGATCTCTTCCTGCGGCAGGGCGTAGTTCATCGCCTGGCGGACCAGAACGTTATCGAAGGGTTTGATCTTTGCGTTCAGCTCCAACCAGATAATGTAAGATGCGTTCACCGCATCAAACGTCACGTTCGGATTGCCGCGAAGCGTCATGTATTCCCGCGGCTGTAGAAACTGCGCGATGTCTACTGCCCCCCCTTGCAGCAACGAAAGCCGCGCCGCGGAAGTGGGCACCTCGCGCATGATTACCGTTTTCATATACGGTTTGGCATCCCAATAATCATCGCGCGCCTGAAATACCGCCATCTGCCCACGGATAATTTGTTGCAGCCGATACGGGCCAAAGCCCGCGCTCTCGTTTTGTAAGAACTTTACTCCCCAAGGATCGTCCGTACCGCCGACTTCTTTGATTTTTTTGCTGTCATAGATCGGATTAGCAAGATTGCATTGCTGTTTCAGAAGAATCGGATTTGGCTTTTCAAGATTAAACGAAACTACCATCGGCCCTTCGATCTTCACCTGGTCCGGGTGCTTCAAACCAAGAACGGACGTTTGAAAAATACCCTGGCCTTTGAGATTGAACTTTCGATCCCAAGTCCATTTCACATCTTCAGCCGAAAACAGATTGCCCCAGTTGCTGCGCACGCCCTCGCGAAGCTTAAATGTTGCTTTCCGACCATCGTTGGAGATTTCCCAATCGGTCGCGAGCCTTCCACGCAAAGCGAGGCCGTATTTTTTATCGGGATGTACGGCGGTATCTTCGCGCAAAACTTCCGGATTTTGTGGATCAGGGATTTTCTCGTACGCGAGCATGTATTCATAAAGTGCGCCCAGGGTATCGATGGAGCCAAGGCTGACGTCAAATTCAATATCCAGCCCTTGCGGCGTCGCCGGAGCAGCAATTACCAACGTATTCGACGGCGTTTGTGCAAAAGTTTCTCGCGAACCGATCGTATCAGGCAGAATTGTTGCCGCCCCGGCCGCTGCTACTCCCTTTAAAAACCGGCGTCGACCGGCATACCCGGGTTTGCCCCTATCGTCGCTCATCGGACAACTCTCCTTCTTATGGTGGTCTGGCCGCGTTGATTACCGGAGGTTGTGGTCAGACCATTATCGCCGTAGCCATAGCCTGAGAGCGTGGTTCCGGTCAATAGTAAGTAAGTATTGACGAGCGCCGAAATTTTAAGGCATATCTCGAAGGAACATGCAACGCTCTTCGGTGACGGCTCGGCGCCACTGTGGGCCGCGCCAAGCGCCAGGATAGACAAAATGGTCAGGCCACATCAGGGGGAAGCGAGCCAGAGCTTGCGAGCACCTATCTCACAATCTACGGTCAGCCGTATTCAGGCGATGATTCTCAACGGGACGTTCGGGCGCGGTCAACGCCTGCCTTCCGAACGGCAACTCGCCCAGCAGCTTTCGGTAAGCCGCGCATCGCTGAGGGAAGCGCTTTCCATTCTCGCCACCCTCGGCATTGTGCGGATCGAGCCACATCGCGGCACGTTTGTGGTCGAAGAAGCCTCGGCCAACAATGCAAGTTCAGAAAAGGCGAGGCAAACAGCGGCGCTGGTCCCGGCGCCCATCTGGCGTTTCGCAAGCCGTTACACTTTGCAGGAAGTTTATCAGTTCCGGCTTTTGAACGAAAGCTATGCTGCCCGCCTGGCAACCATGGCTGCCACCGATGACGAAGTGGCGGAATTGCAAAGGATCGTTCAAGAGCACAAAGAAGCAACACGGCAGCTTGATTTTGTCGCTTCTTCACAGGCCGATTTCGAGCTCCATCACCGTATTATGAAACTTTCCAAGAACCGCATTTTTGCGGATCTCCACGAGACCTACCGCGCGATTTTCTTGGAAAGCCAGCGTGTGCCGGTTGCTCGCCACGAGCGGGTATGGGAAACTGTGGACGAGCACGAAAAACTCGTTCAAGCAATCACCCAGCATGATCCGGACGGGGCTGAATACTATATGCGCCTCCACATCACGCGCGCGGCAGGACGTGTCGGCATCGCACTGAGCGACACACCCCCGCCTGCTGTGGAAACACCCCGGGGCGCGATGCTCGGGCACGCGGCGTCGGCTGTTACGCTTGCGGAAAAGCGAGTGTAGAGATGAAGCGCGTTGTTCTCATCACCACCGGTGGAACGATTGCTTCACGCTTTGATCCCACCCACGGATGGGTCAGCGCCAGCGCCAGCGGGAACGAACTCTTGCAAACCTTGCACGAGCGGCCGTCGGAGCTCTCCATTGAAGTGGATGAGTTCTGTAACCTCGGCAGTTTCAACTTCGACCTGGACATCGCCTTTCGTCTCGCCCAGCGGATCGCAGAGCATCTGGCAAGGCCGGAGGTGGCCGGCGCCGTGGTGACGCATGGTACCGACACTATGGAAGAAAGCGCGTTTCTGGCCGACCTTGTGGTGCCTTCGGAAAAGCCGGTGGTGTTCACGGGGGCGCAGCGCTATGCGGAAGAGCCGGACACCGACGGGCCGCGCAATCTCGGCGATGCCATTCGGCTTGCGGCTTCGGGGCTCGAGGGGCTCGGCACCGTCATCCTCTTCGACCAAGAATTTCACGCCGCGCGCGACGCAACCAAGACACACGCTTACCGCGTCGGCGCCTTTAGTTCGATGGGCCACGGGATGCTGGGCGAGATCGACGGCGAACGCATTGTGCTGCACCGCCGCCCCGTGCGGCGCAGCACCATCCGAACCCAGCGCATCGAGCCCTTTGTGGATCTCATCAAATTGGTCGTGGGGTCGGATGCACGTTTCCTTCGCACGGCAATACAAAGCGGAGCCAAGGGCCTTGTGCTCGAGGCGTTCGGCCGCGGCAACGCAACGCTCTCGGTTCTTCAAGGCGTACGGGAGGCTATTGCCGCGGGACTGCCGGTGGTCATCACCACACGCTGCCCGCAGGGGCGCGTGGAGCCGATTTACGGGAATGGCGGCGGCAAGGATCTCGCAGCGGCCGGCGCGATCTTCGCCGGCGATCTCACCGGAGTGAAAGCCCGGGTGCTGCTCTCGGTGCTGCTCGGCGCCGGAGCTTCACACGCTATGATCGCCGAGCACATAGCCAAACTTGGCGGGTAAATAATAAGGATTGGGTCAGAAGACAGGAGTGAACAATGCCTAAGGAAATTCTCTGCGGATTCGGCGTCGATGTGGATGCGGTCGCAGGCTGGCTCGGCTCATACGGCGGAGAAGACAGCCCCGACGACATCTCGCGCGGCATGTTTGCGGGCGAAGTCGGCTCGCTGCGGCTTCTGAAACTCTTCGAACGGTTCGGGATCAAGACAACCTGGTTTATCCCCGGCCACTCGATCGAGACCTTTCCCGAGCAAATGGCTGCCGTGGCCGCTGCGGGGCATGAGATCGGCATTCACGGCTACAGCCACGAGAACCCGATCGCGATGACCCCGGAACAGGAAGAGGAAGTTCTGGACAAGTGCATCGAGCTTGTCACCAAGCTTGCCGGGCGGCGGCCGACCGGCTATGTGGCGCCTTGGTGGGAATTCTCGCGGGTAACCAACGAGTTGCTGCTGAAAAAAGGCATCAAATACGACCACTCGCTGATGCACCACGACTTTCAGCCCTATTACGTCCGCGTGGGCGATAGTTGGACCAAAATCGACTATTCCAAGAAGCCAAGCGAATGGATGGTACCGTTGAAGCGCGGCACGGAAACCGATTTGATCGAAATTCCGGCAAGCTGGCATCTGGATGATTTGCCGCCGATGATGTTTATCAAGAAAGCGCCCAACAGCCACGGTTTCGTGAGCCCCTACGACATCGAGGCAATGTGGCGCGATCAATTCGACTGGGTCTATCGCGAATATGACTATGCCGTCTTCCCGATGACCATCCACCCCGATGTCTCGGGCCGTCCGCACGTGCTGATGATGCTGGAGCGTCTTTATCATCACATGATCCGTCATCCCGGTGTGAAGTTTGTGACCATGAACGAAATGGCGGACGATTTCGCGCGGCGTTTCCCTCGCAAAAAGAGCTAAGCACGGCGTTTTCCGATGTGCGCATTGTGTGGCGTCTTGGGCGGATCGGACCATTGGACAGAGGCGGCCTCTCGTCCTGGTCTCGGTTCGCCCGCCACCAGTGCTGCAGCACGACGCGGCGAGCGGATGCGGCGGGTGCAGGCGGCAAACCGCATCCTCTCGTTTTATCGTCTGCACTTGGCGGATTGGCAGGGCACGACCTACATTCTCTCCACGGCGACGGGAAAAAGCGAGCTTGTGGATAATCTCTCCCACCTCTGGTCAGTGGCGGAACAGCTGACCGGCCGGCTTTGTGACCCGCTGGATCCCGCGCTTTTGAATTGGCTTGAAAGCGGGGCATGAGCCAGCAAATCCCACAATTCACACCGGTAAACCTGATTACGGGTTTTCTCGGGTCCGGAAAGACAACCCTGCTCAACCGCCTGCTCGTTGATCCCCACCTTGCCGATACTGCGGTGCTGATCAACGAATTTGGCGAAGTGGGCCTGGATCATCATCTCCTGGAACGAATCGACGAACACACGGTCTTGCTGCAATCGGGCTGTCTTTGCTGCACCATCCGCGGCGAACTTGCCGAAGCGATCAGGGATTTGCATTCAAGACGGGAACGTGGCGCCGTGCCCCCCTTCCGCAGGCTCGCCATCGAAAGCACGGGGCTTGCAGATCCGTTCCCGGTCTTGACAACCATCCATGCGGAGCCGGTGATCAAGCATCACTTCCGCATGAGCAACGTGATCACCACGATCGATGCCGTCAACGGCGCCCGGCACCTTGAGCGCTACAGCGAAAGCGTGAAGCAATTGGCGGCGGCGGATCGGGTGGTGCTGACCAAAACCGATATCGCCGATCCTGCGGAAGCGGCTCGTCTGGCGGAGCGTATTCGTGCCATCAACCCGACCGCCCTGCTGCTACGCGCGGCTGAGGATGCTCTCAATGCCGAACTGCTCTTGGCCGGAGATGCCTACGATCTTGCCGGCAAAAGCAAAGCCGCGCAAATCTGGTTTGCCGCGGAGCTACGGGAAGCGGAGGAAGACCATTGCCACAGTGCTCATGGGGCCTCCGATCCCAACCGGCACGGGAAGGATATTGAAGCCTTTGCCCTCACCTTCGATACACAGCTGGACTGGATTTCTTTCGGCGTCTGGCTGACGATGGTGCTCAATCGGCACGGTGAGAAAATCCTGCGTGTGAAGGGCATTTTGCAGATCGCGGGTCAGGAAACTCCGGTTGCGGTGCATGGCGTGCAGCATTTGGTGCATCCGCCCGTGCATCTGAGGTCCTGGCCCGATGCGGATCGGCGATCGCGCCTGGTCTTCATCGTGCAAGGGCTGAACCGTCGCGAGATCGAGCGTTCGCTGGCAACCTTTCTCGGCGTTCGCGCCCGCCGGGCGGAGCCGGTAGCCTAAGACAACGCCTAAGCTACCGGAGACGAAACTTAAAGCCGGCCGGAGCTCGGTCGGTGCAGAAACTCCCCCTGGCCATCGCGGCCAAGCCACCGATCCCCATCCACGATCAAGTCTCCGCGCAGAAAGACTTTCTTCACGCGCCCGGTCACCTCGCGCCCTTCGAACAGGCTGTAATCCACGCGACTGTGATGCTCGGCCGCGCGGATTGTCCAACGTTCGTTCGGGTCGAACAGCACGAGATCCGCATCCGATCCCACTGCAATCGTGCCCTTGCGTGGAAAAAGACCGAAGAGTTTGGCCGGTGTTGTCGCCGTAATGTCCACAAAGCGGTTGAGCGAGAGACGCCCCTTGGCAACGCCGCCGTCATAGACGAGCGGCAGACGCGTTTCGATTCCCGGCGCCCCGTTCGGGATTTTGCTGAAATCTTCACGTCCAAGCTGCTTTGAGTATTTGAGCCCGTAAGGCTGTTCGTTGAAGCAGAACGGGCAGTGATCCGTCGAGATCACCTGCAAATCGTTGGTTTTCAGCCCGCGCCAAAGCGCATGCTGATGATGCGCATCGCGAAGCGGTGGGGTCATGACGAACTTCGCTCCTTCAAATTCGGGGCGGTCGTACTCTTTGTCCGTCAAAAAGAGGTAATGCGGGCAGGTCTCGGCGTGCACGTGAATGCCCCGATCGCGCGCCTCGGTCACCGCCGCCAACGCCTCGGCTGCAGAGAGATGCACGATATAGAGCGGTGTATCCGCAAGCTCCGCAAGCCGAATCGCGCGATGCGTTGCCTCGCCCTCCATCAGGGACGGCCGGGTAAGCATATGGTATTTCGGCGAGGTATGGCCTGCCGCCACCGCTTCCTGCACCAAGACCTGGATCACCGCGCCGTTTTCGGCATGCACGCAGATCATGGCGCCGTTTGCCCCAGCGACGCGCATTGCTTGAAAGAGCGCTCCGTCATCGACCATCAAAACGCCCGGATACGCCATGAACAATTTGAAACTGCTCACGCCTTCCCGTTCGATGAGGATTTTCATGTCGGCCAGGGTTTGCGCATTGACGTCCAACAAAATCATATGCGCGCCGACATCGACCGCAGCAGACGCCCGGCGGCGATGCCAATCCTCAAGGCCTTTGAGCGGGCTTTCGCCCTTGCTCTGGTTGCAAAAGTCCACGATGGTTGTGGTGCCGCCGAATGCCGCGGCCTTTGTGCCGGTTGCGAAGGTATCCACGGTTCTCGAGGGGCCGAATTCCCAATCAAGGTGCGTGTGGACGTCCACCCCGCCCGGTAGCACCAAAAGCCCGGCGGCATCATGGACCGCCACCTCCGCTCCGACGCTGAGATCGCGCCCAATCGTATGGATGCGACCATCTTTGATCAGGATATCGGCCCGGTAGTCATCGACGGCCGTTACAATACGCCCGTTTTTGATCAGGGTTGTTGGCATATCCGCTGATCCCCCCCTTGTTCGGTCCGCAAAAACACAAGCGCTATTTTTGTCTTCTCTGCGAGGTTCCGTCCATAGTTTTTCTTCACTCCTGTCTAATGGTTGCACTCCAGAAGAACCAGTTTGCGCCTGCAGTTTTCCCCTTGGTTTGCGTAGGCAACTTCTTGACTTGCCGAAAAATTTGCCGTACTCATTTGCAAAGCACGTGATGAGCTTGCAGGGCTCTTGGTTCTTTGCCGTCGGAGTTTTTTCTTTCTTTACTTGGCGGAAATTATCAAGCTTATGCCGGCAGGCGCAAAAACTGGTTTAGGGAAATGGAATGACAATGAACGCAAAAACCGAAACAAATAGCAAGGGAACAACGCGGCGCAACGTGATGAAGGCCGCCGCCGCAGGCACCGGGCTCGCACTCGGTTCCGGCGTTGTGCAGGGGTTTCCGACGATCTGGGCGCAGAACCTCAAGAATATCAAACTTATTCAGGTGGGCGGCTCGTATTCGGCAATCATTGACATTGCCAAGCAGGCGACCAAGGACCTGGGTTTTCAGGTGGAGATGCAAACCGCCGACGAGGTATCATTGCTCAACCGCTTGATTAATGAGCCTCGGACTATCGATATCGCCGATATCGAGTATTATTTTCAGAACTACTTGATCGGCCGCAACATCATTCAACCAATCCCGCTCAGCAAATACAAATGGTGGGATAAAACGGTTCCGATCTTTACCAAAGGCGAGTACCCCGACGGCCGCAAAGTCTCCCGGCAGGGTACCCTTCCCTACAAAGTGCAGTATCTGGAATCGCGTGACGCCAAGACTTTCGCGAAACACCCGACGGATCTTTTGAGCGGCGTGCCCACCGTGTTTAATGCCGATACGCTCGGCATCCGTCCCGATCTCATTCACCGCCCGATTGAGCATTGGTATGAACTGCTCAACCCCGAGTTCAAGGGGCGGACGGCCATTGTCGATGTCCCCTCGATCGGCATTATGGATGCCGCTATGGCGATCGAATCGCGTGGTGACCTCAAATACGGCGATAAAGGAAATATGACCCGGGAGGAAATTGACAAAACCATCGCCATCCTCACTGCGGCGAAGAAGGCGGGGCAGTTCCGCGCCTTTTGGAGCACGTTTGATGAATCCGTGAACCTGATGGCCTCGGGCGAAGTAGTCATTCAGTCCATGTGGTCGCCCGCGGTGACGGCAGTGAAATCGCGCGGGATGAGCTGCTACTACGTACCCCTGAAGGAGGGTTATCGTGCTTGGGCCAGCTGCATCGCGCCGATGGCGCATCTCAGCGGACTTAAGCTCGATGCCGCTTTTGAATATATCAATTGGTATAACTCCGGCTGGCAGGGGGCCTTTATCGCGCGACAGGGTTACTACAGCTCGGTACCGGAAACCGCCAGGAAATTCCTCACCGATGATGAGTGGGGCTACTGGTACGAAGGCAAACCGGCGCAACACGATATCAAAGACCCCTATGGCAATCTCATGGAAAAAGCCGGCCGCGTGCGCGATGGCGGCAGCTTCTGGCAGCGCATGGGTAACGTGGCCTGCTGGAACACATTGATGGACGAAGATCGCTATATGGTGCGGCGCTGGAACGAATTCGTATCTGCCTGAGCATAACGTGAATCAAAGTTTAGACACGGCGGCACCCGACGCGATGTCTGGTTGGCGTCGGCTCGCCAAACTTCAGCCACAAATTATATCATGGCTTGAGGTCGGGCCGCTGGCATTGATTCTACTGCTGTTCTTCGGCGTGCCGATGCTGATCGTGCTGGGGGTCAGCTTTTTCGATTATGGACGCGTGCAGATGATCCCGGCGTTCATTTTCGACAATTATATCGAACTTTTCACCTCAAGCCTAACTCTGCGATTGTATCTCACAACACTCAAATACGTGGTAATCGTCTGGGCCGTTACGCTGGTGATCGGCTTTACGGTTGCGTATTTTCTCGTCTTTCACGTAAGAAGTCTGCTTTGGCAGATTGGGCTGTTTTTGCTCTGCACGGTGCCGTTCTGGACCTCGAATATCATTCGGATGATCTCTTGGATTCCGTTTCTGGGGCGGCACGGGGTGTTTAATCAGGCGCTGATGGCAGTTGGCCTTATTCACCAGCCCCTATCATTCTTACTGTTCTCGGATTTTGCCGTCATCGTCGCTTATGTGCACCTTAATACACTTTTTATGATCGTGCCGATTTTCAACTCTATGGCGCGCATTGATCCGAGCCTCTTGGAGGCCGCTTCGGACGCAGGTGCCGGGCGGTTACGCGTTGTGCGCGAAATCGTTCTCCCACTGTCGAAAACCGGAATTGCGCTCGGCTCGATTTTTGTCATCACCTTGGTGATGGGAGACTTCTTTGTTGTGAAAGTCATGAGCGGAGGGCAGAGTTCGACCGTCGTTTCCGCCTTATCCACCGAGATCGCAAGCCTGCAATACCCGCCGGCTGCCGCAAGTTCCGTTATCCTTGTGGTCATTGTGGCGCTTATCGTCTCTGCAATTCTTCGTCTTGTTGATGTGCGTAAAGAATTGACCGGCTAAAGAACACGAAACATGGCAAGCCTCCGACACGGTCCGCGCCCTTGGACATTTTATGCATTGGCGACATTCTTCGCATTGTTCGTGCTGTTTCTTTATGGCCCGATGATTGTTATCTATGTGCTTTCATTTCAGGGGCCGAACGGCGGCATGACATTCCCGATAAACGGCTTTTCGCTACACTGGTTCAAAGCACTTATTGAACAGGAGCGCACCGGGGATATTGCCGGCGCGTTCCGCCGTTCGCTGGTGCTGGCGTGCATTGTCGGCGCACTGACGGTTTTATTGTCGGTCATGGCGGGGCTCGGCTTTCGCCGGCGTTTTCGCGGCGCAAGTTTCGTGTTTTACATGGCGATCGCGAGCCTTATTATGCCCGGGCTCTTTGTGAGCCTGGGTATCGGTATTGGCTTTCAAATGCTTGGTATCGCCCCTGCTTGGTACACTTCGGCGCTCGGCGCGCAGCTAACCTGGACACTGCCGTACGGTCTGCTTATTATGTTTGCCGTGCTCGGCCGGTTCAACCGCGCATACGAGGAAGCGGCAACCGATCTCGGTGCCAGCAATTGGCAGCGGCTGACACAAGTGACGCTGCCAATCGTACTGCCAGGAATCATTGGCGTGGCACTTTTCGGGTTTACACTCTCTTATGACGAATTTCCACGCACCCTGCTCGCTGCCGGCAGCACGAACACGCTGCCGCTCGAAATTTGGGCGATGACCACCAACGTCACTTCCCCCGCCCTGTACGCCGTTGGCACGGTGACGACGATCGTCTCCTTTATCGTCATTGCCGCGGCGTTAACCGCAATTGCTCTGATCGAACGCCGCCGGTTGCGTCGAATCAGCGCCGCCGAACGGACAATCGGAGAAGACTAAATGAATGCGGAGAGAAAGACAGGCGAAATCGAGCTTGTCAACCTCACGAAGCGCTATGGCGAAACCGTCGCCGTCGCCGGAGTCAACCTGACTATTCCGCACGGGAGCTACTGCTGCCTGTTGGGGCCCAGTGGTTGCGGGAAAACCACCATATTGCGTATGATCGCAGGGCACGAGACGCCCACTTCCGGAGATATTCGGATTGGCGGCAGTTCCGTTGTGGGTCAGCCGCCTGTGCGCCGCGGCACGGCCATGATGTTTCAAAGCTATGCGCTTTTTCCGCATTTGAGCGTTTTGGACAATGTCGCTTTTCCCCTGAAAATGCGCGGTCTTGATCGCGATAGGCGGCATGCAGCGGCACGCGAGATACTCAGCAAAGTTGGATTGGAGCGCTTTGCCGAACGCTTGCCAGCACAGCTTTCGGGAGGCCAGCAACAGCGCGTTGCACTCGCGCGTTCCTTGATTACCAATCCTCGCGTGCTTTTGCTGGATGAGCCGCTTTCTGCACTGGACGAATATCTCCGCCTGCGCATGCGCGGAGAACTGCGGCGCATCCAGCGCGAGTTCGGCATCACGTTCATCCACGTGACGCACACGCAGCTGGAAGCGATCGCAGTCGCGGATATGCTTGTGGTGATGGATCAAGGCCGAATTGAGCAGGCGAGCGGCCCGCGTGAGATTTTCGACCAGCCGCGAAGCCCCTATGTGGCACGGTTCATCGGTGGTCAAAACGTCTTGGGGGGCATCGTCGAAAGCGTTGCCGATGACATCACGCTGCTCAAAGGCGACCAAGGCGCGCGTTTCGCCATCCGCACGAATGGGAGTCGGCCCGCGCTCGGCTCTCGCCTTTATTTCGCCATCCGCCGTGACCGCGTCAGTCTCTCGCGTGCCGTTGAAAATGAAACATCGAGCACAATACCGAATTTTGTCCGCGGTACGGTGCATGCCATCGAATATCAAGGATCTTACGTCAAAGTGACGGTCGATGTTCCGGGGTTGGAGGAGTTTGTCGCGAACGTCTCCGATGGCGCCTATTTCGTTGATCCGTTGGAAATCGGCCAGCCCGTGCTCGCGAACTGGAAAATGGAAGACGTGCATCGGCTTGAGGGAGATGAGCAAGCCTCAACTGCGCAACCGCGCCTGGAAACGGCGTTGAGCTGACACGCTGCACAGGGCACGGGTAGCGCATCGGTCGTGGGACTTGCGCGCTTGAAACCGCTCAGGTTGCCTTTCCGCCGCTCACAGGCTTTTTAAGTTTTCGTGAGCATACCGGCGGCGATCGAAAGTGCAGCCGGCACCCGCTTTTGGGGGTCGCCCTGTGGCCGTGGAAAACGCTCCCATGGCCACAGGGTGCTCTCCCTTTAATGGGGTAATGAAGCTCCTGCCGGTTCGGCCGTCGGCGCCGAAATCGGTTCGGGCGGCTCCTCCCATTCAATCGGCTCGGGCTTTCGCACTAAGGCTTGCGCAATCACTTCATCCACGTGCGAAACGGGGACAAGCTTCAGGTGCTTCTTCACGTTGTCCGGGATCTCCGTCAGATCCTTCTCGTTTTCTTTCGGGATAAAGACGGTGGTAATCCCGGCCCGAAGCGCGGCGAGCAATTTCTCCTTCAGCCCCCCGATCGGCAAAACCCGCCCGCGTAAAGTGATCTCCCCGGTCATTGCGATATCGCGCCGCACCGGAATGCCGGTCAGCACGCTGACAATGCTGGTTGCCATGGCAATGCCCGCCGACGGCCCATCCTTGGGGGTAGCGCCCTCCGGCACGTGGACATGGATATCACGCTTCTCAAACAGCGTCGGTTTGATGCCGAAGCTGATCGCCCGGCTGCGCACATAACTCAGCGCCGCCTGAACGCTTTCCTGCATGACATCCCCGAGCTTGCCGGTTTGCTTCACGTTCCCTTTGCCCGGAAGCAGCACGCTTTCGATGGTGAGGATCTCACCGCCCACCTCCGTCCAGGCAAGGCCGCTCACCACGCCGACCATGTCTTCCGCCTCGGTTTCGCCAAAACGGAACCGTCGCACGCCGGCGTATTTCTCCAAATTCTTGCGGGTGAAGACGACTTTTTTCGCCTTCTTCGTGACAATCTCCTTTACCGCCTTGCGTGCGAGATTGGCAATCTCTCGTTCCAGATTGCGCACGCCGGCTTCACGCGTGTAGTAGCGAATGAGGTCGCGCAACGCATCTTCGCTGATCGACCATTCATCGGGCTTCAGGTTATGCGCCTCCGTTTGCTTCGGAATCAGGTGGCGCTTGGCAATTTCAACCTTTTCATCCTCCGTATAGCCGGGGATACGGATGATCTCCATCCTGTCCATCAACGGCTGCGGCATACGCAAGGTATTCGCAGTCGTCACGAACATAACTTCGGAAAGATCGTAATCCACCTCCAGATAGTGGTCGTTGAAGGTGGAGTTTTGCTCGGGATCCAAGACTTCCAAAAGCGCCGAGGAAGGATCTCCGCGCCAATCGGCACCCAGCTTGTCGATCTCGTCCAGCAAAAACAGAGGGTTAGAGGTTTTCGCCTTCTTCATCCCCTGAATGATCTTGCCCGGCAACGAACCGATATAGGTCCGCCGATGCCCGCGGATCTCGGCCTCATCCCGCACGCCGCCGAGCGACATCCGAACGAAATTTCGGCCAGTGGCTCGCGCAATCGATTTTCCGAGCGAGGTCTTGCCCACCCCGGGCGCGCCGACCAAACACAAGATCGGGCCCCGGATTTTCTCGCTGCGCGACTGCACGGCAAGATATTCCAAAATCCGCTCTTTGACCTTTTCCAAGCCGTAGTGATCCGCATTCAAAACTTTTTCCGCTTCCGCAATGTCGTTGCGGATCTTGCTGCGCTTCTTCCAGGGAATGCCGAGCAGCCAGTCGAGATAATTGCGCACCACCGTGGCCTCGGCGCTCATCGGGCTCATGGTGCGAAGCTTCTTGAGCTCGGACAGCGCTTTTTCACGCGCTTCCTTGGAAAGGCGGGTTTTTTTGATGCGCTCTTCAAGCTCGGCAATCTCATCCTTTCCGTCTTCGCTTTCGCCGAGCTCTTTCTGAATCGCCTTCAGTTGCTCATTTAAATAATATTCGCGCTGCGTCTTCTCCATTTGCCGCTTGACGCGGTTGCGAATACGCTTTTCCACCTGCAGCACGCCGATTTCGGCCTCCATATGGCCGAATACGCGCTCCAGCCGCTCGGCGACATTGGTGGTTTCCAAAAGCTCCTGCTTCTCGGCAATCTTTAAAGTCAGATGGCTGGAAACCGTATCCGCAAGCTTGCTCGGGTCTTCGATCTGATTGATCGAAACCATCACCTCCGGCGCGATTTTCTTGTTGAGCTTGATGTATTGCTCAAACTGCGAGATCACCGTGCGGCTGAGCGCTTCCAGCTCGCGCGGCTCGCCGAACTCTTCGGCCAGGTGCTCGACAAACGCCTCGAAAAACGCCTCGGTTTCCTTGAAACCCACAATTCGGGCGCGCTGGCTGCCTTCCACCAAAACCTTCACGGTGCCGTCGGGCAGCTTCAGAAGCTGCAGGATTTTGGAAATCGTTCCGACTCGGTAAATATCGTCCTTGGAAGGGTCGTCTTGCGCTGCGTCCTTTTGCGCCACCAAAAGGATCTGCTTTTCTTCCTTCATCACCGCTTCCAGGGCACGCACGGATTTCTCACGCCCTACAAAAAGCGGCACAATCATGTGCGGGAACACAACAATATCCCGCAACGGCAATACCGGAAGAACCTCGGCCCGGACAGGGCCGGATCCTTGCTGCTCCGGAAGACCCTTTTCAGGCCGATCAGGTTCAGACATGAAACCCTCCTATTCGCTCAATCTCCGCGCTCCTCGCGCCGAGAACACACGCCGGCGGGTACAGCGTTCGCTCTGATAAAGTCTCTGCCTCGTGATGAGCCTCTCGGCTTACTCTTCGGCGTCACGCTCGCGCTGGCACCCTAAGCCGCATATCGGAAGTAATCTTCCTTTCCACAAGACCCGTTTGCCAACTCTTGCCAATCCGGCAGAAGGCCCGGTTTTTCCGGCCGGAAAAGGATCTAGGCCGTGCCCTCCGCGCGCTCTTTGCCATAGAGCAAAAGCGGGGGAGACCGGCCCTCGGCAACCTCGCGGTTGATCACCACTTCCTCCACGCCATCAAGGCTTGGCAATTCGAACATGGTATCCAGCAGGATGGATTCCATAATCGAGCGCAATCCGCGTGCGCCGGTTTTGCGTGCAATGGCCCGATGCGCAATCGCCTTCAACGCATCATCGGTGAAGGAGATTTTAACCCCCTCCATCTCAAACAGCCGCGCAAACTGCTTCACCAGAGCGTTCTTGGGTTTGGTCAGGATGTCTACCAAAGCAGGTTCGTCCAGGTCATCGAGCGTTGCGACCACCGGCAGGCGGCCGACGAATTCCGGGATCAAGCCGAAGCGCAGCAAATCTTCGGGCTCAACTTCGCGCAAAATTTCGCCGGTACGCCGCTCATCCGGTCCACGCACTTCAGCGCCAAAACCGATGCTGGAGCCTTTGCTGCGGGCGGAGATGATTTTTTCCAGCCCGGAGAAAGCACCACCGCAGATAAAGAGAATATTCGTGGTATCCACTTGGAGAAATTCCTGCTGCGGATGCTTGCGTCCGCCCTGCGGCGGCACAGAGGCGATCGTGCCTTCCATAATCTTCAGCAAAGCCTGCTGTACACCCTCGCCGGAAACATCGCGGGTGATGGAGGGGTTGTCCGACTTGCGGCTGATCTTGTCCACTTCATCGATATAGACGATGCCGCGCTGCGCCCGTTCGACATTGTAGTCGGCCGCCTGCAGAAGCTTCAGGATGATATTCTCCACATCCTCGCCGACATAGCCCGCCTCCGTCAGTGTCGTTGCGTCTGCCATGGTAAACGGCACGTCGAGAATGCGCGCCAGCGTCTGCGCCAGCAAGGTCTTGCCCGATCCCGTCGGGCCGATCAGCAGAATGTTGGATTTCGCGATTTCGACGTCGTTGTTTTTCTGGCCGTGGGCAAGCCGTTTGTAATGGTTGTGGACCGCAACCGAAAGCACCCGTTTTGCCTGGTCTTGCCCGATGACGTAATCTTCCAGCACCTTATAGATTTCCCGCGGTGTAGGTACGCCGTCACGGGATTTCACGAGGTGCGTTTTGTGTTCCTCGCGAATGATATCCATGCACAGCTCAACGCATTCATCACAGATGAACACCGTTGGGCCGGCGATCAGCTTTCGCACCTCATGCTGAGATTTGCCGCAGAACGAGCAGTAAAGGGTATTTTTGGTGTCGCCGGTCTTGGTCATGGTCATCCCTGCCTCCCTGAAGGGGGGGCGCATGTAAAAAATCTATCCACCCTTACCGTCTGAAACAAGGACTTCCACTCCTTTTTGCCTTGCCAGCCAGAGCCGTGGGCGAAGCCCGCAGGCCTTCCAGGTCTTCGCAGAGCAGCGCTGCTGAGGCGACGCGCAAGGTCGACCCTACCGTCTCAGCTCCGCGTCGCCTCGGCGGCGGCAACCGGGCGGCTTTCCACCACCTGATCCACCAATCCGAAGTCGCGCGCCTCTTCGGCCGACATATAAGTGTCGCGTTCCAGCTTGCGTTCAATCGCCTCGAAAGGCTGCCCCGTATGGCGCACATAAATTTCGTTCAAACGGCGCCTAAGGGTCAGGATCTCGCGGGCTTGGATTTCGATGTCGGTCGCCTGTCCTTGCGCCCCGCCGGAGGGCTGATGCACCATGATGCGCGCATTCGGCAGCGCAAACCGCTTGCCCTTCGTGCCAGCGCACAAGAGCAGGCTTCCCATGGAAGCCGCTTGGCCGATGCAGACGGTGCTTACCGGGCTACGGATATATTGCATCGTGTCATAGACGGCGAGACCCGAGGAGACCACCCCGCCGGGGCTGTTGATGTAAAAAGCGATATCCTTGGTAGGATTCTCGCTTTCCAGGAAGAGAAGCTGGGCGCAGAGAAGCGCGCTCACCTGGTCGAAAATAGGCCCCGTGAGGAAAATAATCCGCTCCTTGAGCAGGCGGGAGTAGATATCAAATGCACGCTCCCCTCTCGCGGTTTGTTCAACCACCATCGGCACCAACGTATTGCCGTAGACTTCAACCGGATCACGCTCCCTGAACATACCGAATTCCCTAATTTGGACGCCCAAACGCAGCTTGCCCGCGCCTCGGCACCCATCATGCCACAAATCCGTCTTTTTAGATAGGAGCTTGCAAGCGCGGTTCAAACCGTCTCACGCTCGAGCGATTCCCGAAGCTCTTCCGCAGAGACGTCCTGCTCGGCGGGCTTGACCAACTCTAAGATGAAGTCGATCACCTTGTCCTCATAGAGCGGCCCCCGCAAGGCTTCAAGCATTTCCGGGTTTTTCCGGAATAACTCCAGCACCTTGCCTTCCTGTCCAGGATACCGGCTTGCCTCGGCCCATGCGAGCCGACCCATTTCATCTTTGCTCACGGTGATATTGTTGGCGCGGCCGACCTCCGCCAGCAACAAGCCCAGCCGAACCCGGCGCTCGGCAATCGCCCGGTAGGATTCGCGCAACGCCGCCTCGTCTTTGTTGCGGTCCTCCTCATCCAGCCGCCCCGCGGCACGATCGGCTTCGACGCGCGCCCAGATCTGGGCAAACTCCGCCTCCACCAGCGTTTCCGGAACCGGATAATCCGCCCGAGCCGCCAAGGCATCCAGCAGATCGCGCTTCAGGCGGAGCCGCGACATTTGGTCGTATTCCCGCTGAATCTGCCGGCGAATCGCCTCCCGAAGCTCAGCGAGGTTCTCAAAGCCGAATTCTTGCGCAAACGCGTCATCCATTGTCGGCAAAATCGGCTCGCGCAGAGCCTTGACCGTGACCTCAAATGACACGGTTTTGCCGGCCGCCTCTTTCAGCGGGTAATCCTCCGGCAGCGTCACCGTGATGGTCCGCGTATCCCCCTCGCCGAGCCCTTCCAGCTGTTCGGCAAAGCCGGGAATCGGAAAGTCTTCGGATGGCCCCACCTCGACGTTGACATCGCTTCCCTTGAGCGCCTCCCAAGGCACGCCGTCCACAGAGCCGGTAAAATCGATCGTCAGCACATCTCCCGCCCGGGAAAGCCGCGGCTCGGCGGGGCGTTCCAGTTTGCGCTGGCGACGGGCAAACGTCGCCAAGGCTTTTTCCACGGCTTCCTCAGTAGGGGTGGCTTTGAGCCGGGTGAGAGAAATCGTGGAGAAATCGGGAAGAGGAATTTCCGGAAGTACTTCCAGGGCTAGTGAAAAGGTCACATCCTGATCCGGCTCGGCGCCCTGAAGCTCGATCTTGGGCTGCACGGCGGGGCGCAGACCGTGGCTGGAGATGACCTCGCGCGTGGCCTCATCCACGCTCTCCTGGAGCACCTCGGCAGCAACGGCGGTGCCGAAACGCTGCCGGATTAACGAAAGCGGCACCTTGCCCGGGCGGAAACCCGGGAGTTGCATGGTCTTGCCCAGTTCAGCGATACGCGCAGCACGTTTGCTTTCCAGTTCCGCCGCGGGAAGAACGACGGTAAAAGCGCGCTTAAGCCCCTCCGAGAGCGTCTCGATTACCTGCATCGGGTTAGGAAGTCCTCATTTTTATGTCCAGATTCGGAGCTAGTGCGGGCGGAGGGACTTGAACCCCCACGGCTTGCGCCACCAGAACCTAAATCTGGCGTGTCTGCCAATTCCACCACGCCCGCGTGCGGGCGGTTAGAATTGGGGGGCTTTAGCGCATGCCCACGCAGGCAGCAAGCCACTTTGCTCCCCTTGCGCGGGTGCGGCGGAATTGACGTCATCGGGGCAAAACGCTATCTCGCTTTTTGCGAGCTGGGGCGGCGTAGCTCAGCGGTAGAGCAGGGGAATCATAATCCCTTGGTCGGTGGTTCAAATCCGCCCGCCGCTACCACTTTTTCCGTGGGTTGTTCGGAATATCTCAGCCTAGCGTTCCGGCTGTGATGCCGCTGCATCCAGCATCAGGGCCGAGTGCGCATAGGCGCCGCCAGCGCGCATTTCGGCCGCAACCCAGATGGCTTCCATCAACTCCTGCTTGGTGGCACCGCTCCGCAACGCCGCCTTGGTATGGCCCCGGATGCAGTATGGGCATTGCGTTACATGGGCAACCGCCACGGCAATGATCTGTTTCATTTTCGCCGAAAGCGCGCCGTCGGCGAAGGCTGCCTTGCTAAAGGCCTCAAATGCCGCCAATTGGGCAGGCGCAAGCGCCTGACGTTGTTCCCGCATCTCGCGTGTGGCTTGTGGATAGAGGGTTTCCGTCATCTCGCTCTCCTTTCATTCTCACCCGAAGGCCGCGATACAGACCTAAAAATAACACATGGGTCCTGTGTGCCGGGTGGGTTCACAAAGATATAATTCATATATATCATTAATACTACGGTGTCCGGACGAAAAAGCCGGTGTGCTTTGAGCCTCGGCAGGCCGCCAAGCGCGTAACGAATGGAGCATTGCAATGACCTATGTGGTAACCGAAGCGTGCATCAAGTGCAAATATATGGACTGCGTCGAAGTTTGTCCGGTGGACTGCTTTTACGCGGGCGACAACATGCTGGTCATCCACCCCGACGAGTGTATCGACTGCGGGGTCTGCGAGCCGGAATGCCCAGCTGAGGCGATTGTGCCCGATAGCGACCCTGCTGCCGCCTCTTGGCTTGAGCTGAACCGTACTTACGCCAATCAATGGCCAAATCTCACCCGCAAAGGAACTCCTCCTGCAGATGCCGATGAATGGAAGGATGTCCCCAACAAGTTCGCACGCTTCTTCTCCCCCGAACCCCATCGCGAGGAAGCCACCTCCCTTGCGGAAGGCAAAGCAGGCTCCAATCGGTAGCGAAAGGAAACCCATGCCAAACCGTTCGATGCAACGTTATGTGGAGATCGCGCGAGAACCCCCGGCGGAAAGGGAAGTCCGGGAACGCCTGAAAGACTTTCAGGAAATTGCTGATCGCTTCACGGAAGCGGAAGCCCGGCGGCAAGCCTCGCGCTGCGAACAATGCGGTGTGCCGTATTGTCAACATTTCTGTCCGTTGCATAACAACATCCCCGATTGGCTGAAGCTCACCGCGGAAGGACGGTTTGAAGAGGCTTATGAACTTGCCCAAAGCACCAATAATCTGCCGGAAATTTGTGGCAGAATTTGCCCGCAAGATCGTCTCTGCGAAGCGAAATGGGCCTGCACGCTGGAGCAAGCGGGCCACGGCACAGTAACCATTGGCGCTGTGGAGCAATTTCTCGGCGATATCGCTTGGGAGAAAGGGTGGGTGAAACCGCGCCGGCCCAGGGAAGAGCGAAGCGAGCATGTTGCCATTGTCGGTGCCGGCCCTGCAGGGATGGCCGCTGCGGAAGAGCTGCGCGCAAAAGGGTATCAGGTGAGCTTGTTCGATCGCCAGCATGAACCCGGCGGGTTGTTGCGTTATGGCGTTCCCGGCTTCAAGCTTGAAAAAGACGTTATCAAACGCCGTACCGATCTGATTTTACAAGCCGGCGTGCGTTTTATCGGCGGCTTTGAACTCGGGCGCACAACCGCGCTCGCCGATCTCCAAAAAGAATATGCCGCCGTCCTTTTGGCGCTTGGAGCCTATCGCCCGAAACGGCTTCATCTTGCCGGTGCAGAAAAGACGACCGTGATTGATGGGCTTTCATATTTGCTCGCCAGCATGGATGAGCCGGAAGTCATGCTCCCCTCCGGGGCAGCGGCGAAAGATGCAAAAATGCATGCACGGGGGCATCATGTCGCGGTGATCGGCGGCGGCGATACGGCAATGGACTGTCTTCGCACGGCGCTGCGACAAGGAGCCGCAAGCGTAACCTGCATTTATCGGCGTGGGGAATGGGATCGGCCCGGATCTCGGCGTGAGCTGGAAAAAGCGGAAAAAGAAGGGGTGAAATTTCTCTGGAACGCGGAAACGCGCGCCGTTCAGTGCCAAAGCATTTCGATGATCGAAGGAGATGTGCGAAGCTGCGTGGGCGGATCGATGGCAACCCTTTTCATTGACCAATACGCTCACGCCGGCCGAGAGGCGCGCAGATTGAGCATCGAGGCGGATTTTCTAATCGCGGCGATCGGCAGTGAACCGGCTTTGCCGGAAGAATACGGCGCCCCGGGGCTCGCAACCAATCACAAAGGCGCGCTGATTGTTGAATCTCAGACGGGAGCGACCAATATTCCTGGCGTGTTCGCAGCCGGAGACCTTGCCCGCGGGCCATCGCTTGCCGTTTGGGCAATTCGTGATGGCCGCACGGCGGCAAGCGGCATCCACCGATTTCTCACGATGCTTGCAAACCGCGATTACTCCTTGGCCAAGGCATGAAGCTGCTTTCGCGCAGAGGAGAATGCGATGACTATCCATTCGATTCCAGCCGACCACATTAAGCTTAAGCGTGTCTATGATCGCGTTTCGCCGGAAGATGGAGTGCGCGTGCTGGTCGATCGGCTCTGGCCGCGTGGTCTTAAGAAAGCGGATACCGTGATCGATCGATGGATGAAAGACATTGCCCCGAGCACGGAGCTTCGCCAATGGTTCGGCCATGATCCACAACGCTGGCCCGAGTTTCGCCGGCGTTATACCGAAGAGTTGCACCGGCATGCAGACCTTTTGGAAGAATTGCGCAGCTTGGCACGCGAGCGTCCGCTGACCCTACTCTTCAGCGCCCATGACGAAGCCCACAACAATGCGGTGGTGATCAAGGAGGTACTGCTCCACCGATAGAAAGATCCGGCGCCCCATCAGAGGCCTTGATTTCCGCAACAGCATAATATAAGATATACATAGTATAATTCTTCAAATCATGCCGCCAAGCAGTAAAGGGAGGTTCGCCATGCCGACAAAACTTGTTCGCATGCTTGTCATCGTCGGAATTGCCAGCGTAGGAGAATTTGCCCTTAAGGCGCAGCCGGGACAAGCCGCTAACCCGTCTACGACGATGTATACGGCTGAGCTTCAGCCCCTCAATAGCAATGTCACAGGGCTTGAAACGAGGGGCGAGGCGCGATTTGTTGTTCAAGGGGATAAGCTCACAATCACCATCGATGCGGAAGGGCTCCCTCCCAACATGATGCATTTGCA
>JAIMBF010000015.1 GCA_023511585.1 Terriglobia bacterium | reverse complement strand
ACCCCATCGGCCGCGTGACGCCTGCGCGATGAGTACCCGAACCGTTGAAATCTCCAGCGCCGGGCGCCTTTCGTTCCGCCATCGCCAGCTTGTGATGGCGCGCGAAGACGGCACCGCGCCCACGGTTCCGATCGAAGACCTGGCCTTGCTCGTGGTGGATAACCCGCAAGTGACCTACACCCACACCTTGCTTGCCGCTCTGGCGGAAGCCAAAGTTGCGGTGGTGATTTGCGGGCCGGATCATCTGCCCGCCGGCGTTTTGCTGCCGTATGCGGCACATACCCTGGCGGGCGAACGGTTGCGCCAGCAGTTGGCTTGCCCGCGCCCGCTTGCCAAACGGCTTTGGCAGGCCATCGTTGCCTGCAAGCTGCGACGGCAGGCGGATTTGTTGGAGCGCACGGCCGGGCACCATGGCGGGCTTCGGCCGATGGCCGCGCGCGTTCGCTCCGGAGACCCCGACAATCTGGAAGCGCAGGCGGCGCAACGGTACTGGCCGCTTCTGTTCGGCCCGGCATTTCGGCGCGAGCGGGCGGGGGAGCCGCCGAACCATCTACTGAACTACGGTTATGCGGTGCTGCGCGCGGCCACGGCGCGGGCGGTGGTGGGGGCCGGGCTTTTGGCGGGCCTTGGCGTGTTTCATGCCAATCGCGGCGATGCCTTTGCCTTGGCCAGCGATTTGATGGAACCGTTCCGCCCGTTTGTGGATGGGATCGCCTGGGAACTCTGGCGCGCCGGGATGGCGGAAGGGGAGCTCGATCGCACCCGCAAGGCGCATCTTCTCGGGGTGCTCCAGGTGGGGGTGGCGATGGATGGACAGGCGATGCCGCTTTCGCTTGCGTTGCAGCGGGCGGCGGCTTCGCTTGCCGAGAGCTTTGCGCAGCGGAAGGTTCTTCTGCGCTTGCCGGAGGGGCCTGCGGGGTTGCCGGCGGCCGAAGAGGATGACGATGAGGCGCCCACGCCCTCCGCTGCTTGACCCCATTGCGTGGCGCAGCATGTGGGTGTTTGCGTTGTTTGATTTGCCGATGGAGACCAAGGCGCAGCGTCGGGCTTATGCGCGTTTTCGCAAGGATTTGCTGGAAGATGGGTTTGCCATGATGCAGTTGAGCGTGTATTTTCGGCATTGTGCGAGCCGCGAGAGCGCGGCGGCGCATATTCGGCGGATGGGCGCGCGCGTGCCGGCCGAGGGTGAGGTTCGCTTTTTGACGGTGACGGATGCGCAGTTTGCGCGGATTGAGGTGTATGTGGGAAAACGGAGGAAATCCCCAGAAAAGGCTCCGGCCCAGCTGGAACTTTTTTGAGCCGGGCCGGGGATTTTTCTTTTTGATTCCGTGCTTTATGCTAAGGCGATTATAGCGATGTCTGATGCGGGCGCAAACCGCAGCGTCCGCCACAACATATCGATCGTCGTCTCCATTATAGCGATGTCTGATGCGGGCGCAAACCGCAGCCGTGGGCATCAAACAACGCTCGCCCGCTGAATTATAGCGATGTCTGATGCGGGCGCAAACCGCAGCAACGGTCCAACAGCCCCCGTTTTGCTCGGCATTATAGCGATGTCTGATGCGGGCGCAAACCGCAGCCGAGGGTGCCGACATCACTCTCAGAAATCGATTATAGCGATGTCTGATGCGGGCGCAAACCGCAGCAGCCGGGTCAACGCAGCGCTCGCTGCGAAGATTATAGCGATGTCTGATGCGGGCGCAAACCGCAGCGCGCGCATCAAGGCAGGCAAGCGCATGCGGATTATAGCGATGTCTGATGCGGGCGCAAACCGCAGCTGACGCCACCGATCTCCCTCGAACGGCGTGATTATAGCGATGTCTGATGCGGGCGCAAACCGCAGCTTTTGCGTTTATTGTTGTTGATACGAAACGATTATAGCGATGTCTGATGCGGGCGCAAACCGCAGCTGATCTAGGATAACATCCTTATATCGCTCGATTATAGCGATGTCTGATGCGGGCGCAAACCGCAGCAGAGAAACGTGTTCATCTAATACCTTACCAATTATAGCGATGTCTGATGCGGGCGCAAACCGCAGCATGCAGTAAGATACAAACTCATTTTGGATAATTATAGCGATGTCTGATGCGGGCGCAAACCGCAGCGGCAGCCCGCCCATACTGCCAGGCGCTCCGATTATAGCGATGTCTGATGCGGGCGCAAACCGCAGCCCGAATTGAGAAGTTTCTTGCACTCCTCTTATTATAGCGATGTCTGATGCGGGCGCAAACCGCAGCGGCATTCGTCTACTTTCCTATCTAATGAAGATTATAGCGATGTCTGATGCGGGCGCAAACCGCAGCAGGCGGTGATGCATGGTTCTTTTACGTAATATTATAGCGATGTCTGATGCGGGCGCAAACCGCAGCTACGGAACCACTTAATGTTTCGATATCTGGATTATAGCGATGTCTGATGCGGGCGCAAACCGCAGCCAACCACAAGCAACGGATATTGCGTTCGCGATTATAGCGATGTCTGATGCGGGCGCAAACCGCAGCTAAAGGAGAGAAGCAATGAGCGAATACCTAATTATAGCGATGTCTGATGCGGGCGCAAACCGCAGCGGACTTCCGGGTGGTATTCCTTCTGCAGGAATTATAGCGATGTCTGATGCGGGCGCAAACCGCAGCACGCTTCCGATTGTTTCGTTCACGGTGACGATTATAGCGATGTCTGATGCGGGCGCAAACCGCAGCTTATCGCCACGAACAGCGGCACCTTGCCGGATTATAGCGATGTCTGATGCGGGCGCAAACCGCAGCGACATTCTCGCGGGTAAGATGCCCCCAGGGATTATAGCGATGTCTGATGCGGGCGCAAACCGCAGCGATGGATCGGGTCCATCCACCACGAATTCCATTATAGCGATGTCTGATGCGGGCGCAAACCGCAGCCGATCGACGCAGAGGCCTCGGCGAACTTGCATTATAGCGATGTCTGATGCGGGCGCAAACCGCAGCACCCAATCACAACGCCTTCGCAACGTCCCAATTATAGCGATGTCTGATGCGGGCGCAAACCGCAGCTCCGCCCACAGCGTACGCAGAATTGCGACTATTATAGCGATGTCTGATGCGGGCGCAAACCGCAGCATGAGCACCATATCCGCAATGGCGCACATTATTATAGCGATGTCTGATGCGGGCGCAAACCGCAGCAAATTTGGCCGTTTATGAGCATATTCTATTATTATAGCGATGTCTGATGCGGGCGCAAACCGCAGCCCATAAAAGCCCAAATAGCGGAATTGCGCAATTATAGCGATGTCTGATGCGGGCGCAAACCGCAGCCATTATGGTATATTTACTACCATACTGGCAATTATAGCGATGTCTGATGCGGGCGCAAACCGCAGCAAATAGTAAGAGGATTATACTGTGATAGCTATTATAGCGATGTCTGATGCGGGCGCAAACCGCAGCAACGCCGCACGCGGCATGAGGCAATTATAGCGATGTCGTCAAACGTGCCATTAAGGCACGTTTGACCGGGCGCAAACCGCAGCAACGCCGCACGCGGCATGAGGCAATTATAGCGATGTCGTCAAACGTGCCGTTAAGGCACGTTTGACTGGGCGCAAACCGCAGCCGCAATAAAAAAGAGAAGGCAAAGGCGAACCAACACATTTTCAATCGCCTCCGCCGTGATGATCGTTCTTAAGATGTCATCGGGCCGGGTTCGTTTGCTTGCAACTTTGCACGCTCATCCCCGACACAGCATGGGCCCCGAGCCGACCGAGCCGGTTTCGAGCAACGATTTCAGGTTCGAAAGAATCAGCGGCCAGCCGCCGGAGACGGCCTCGATGAACTTGGAGCTCTCGCGTTCGATGCTGTGGGTCAGCGTAAGTTTTACGACTTCGTCCACGGGCTCGATTTCCATAGTGCAGAGCGACCATCCCTCTGCTTTCAGTTCGGGCCTGAACTCATTACGCCAACGGATGCTCAAACGCTTGAAGGGCTCAAAGGCGACGATCTCGCCGATATCGTTCACTTGGCCGTCGGGACGGATGAGCCTCCACGATCCGCCGAGTTTCCAATCGGCTTCGGGAGAGGCGCCGCGCCAATACTGCTGCCCGAATTCCTTGCCGGTTAACGCCGACCACAAACGCTCGGGTGTGGTGCGGATGTAGGTGACGTAAACAAAGCTGCTGCCTTTATTTGTCATCGGTTTTCTCCTTCCAGTTTGTTCTTGAGTGCGGAAAGCGCGGCCAAGCGACGGCGCTCGAATTTTCGAATCCAACGTTCGGCGATGGCGTTAATCGGAACGGGGTTGATGAAGTGCAGTTTCTCCCGGCCTCGCCGTTGCCAGGAGACGAGATTGGCCTGTTCGAGAACCTTCAGATGCTTGGCAACCGCTTGGCGCGTCATCTCCAGCCCCTCGCAAAGTTCGCCGAGCGTCTGGCCGTTTTTCCGGTGCAACCGGTCCAACAAACGGCGACGGTTGGCGTCTGCCAAAGCGCGAAAGACGGCGTCGTCATCGATCGTTCCCATCGTGATTTGTCTTGACGATATAACGTAACCAAGAGGTTGCCTATTAATAGGCAACCGTAAGGTTGCGTGTCAAGAGAAAACGTGCCGGTTCCATGAGCACCCGGCGCAGGCGCTGCGCCGTGCGTGCGCGAAAAAAAGCGCGCGGAAAACCGCGTGCGCCGCCGGGGCGGAGAGGAGCGGGGCAAAGGGCGTCCGATCGAGGGCCGAATAGGCCCCAGGGCCGGGCCGCGGGCGGAACACGCGCTTTGGGGCACGGTTTCGGCAAATCCGCTCTGGCCCGTGGGCGGCAGACGCGATATGGTGGCGGGCACCTCACCGGCTCTCTTCGGGACCCCACACAAGTCCGGCGAGTGATGTGGGGCTCCGATCCGCCCCTGCAGGCAGAGAGGGGGATGAGAACGAAAGCGGAAAAACTATGAACCAAAAGGCACCCAACCGGGTGAGCATATGATGGCAGGAACAGTGAATAAGGTGATTCTCATCGGCAATCTGGGCCGTGACCCCGAGGTGCGTACCACCCAGGACGGCGCGAAAATCGTGCAGCTTTCCGTGGCCACCAGCGAAAGCTGGAACGACCGGCAAAGCGGCGAGCGCAAGGAACGCACCGAATGGCACCGGGTGGTGATCTTCAACGAGCGGCTCGGCGAGCTGGCCGAGAAGTATCTGCACAAGGGCAGCAAAGTCTACGTGGAGGGCGCGCTGCAGACCCGCAAATGGACCGACCAGTCCGGCCAGGACAAATATACCACCGAGGTGGTGATCGGCCGCTTCCGCGGCGAGCTGACCTTGCTGGATCGGCCCGCCGAAACGCCCGGCACCCCCGCCGCCGAGGGCGCGGCGCGATCAGGCAACAACAACCGCACCGAGCGCGCGCGCGGCGCCGGCCGCGGCACCAGCCAGGCGTGGGAGCCCACGCCCGGCGATCTTGACGACGAAATTCCGTTTTGATCCCCTAGCTGCGCAGGATTTCACCACAAGCTCCGGCTTGCGGCGCGGAGCGCCGTGCACCCGGCGGAGGAGACGATTGCCATGCCGGTTTTTCGACCCCCTCTCTTCTCACGCGTCTCGCGACGGAGGCTGCTCGGCGCCGCCGGGGCGTTTTCTCTCGCCCTCGGATGGGGCTTGGCCCAAAGCGCACGGGCAGAGGAGCGGCGAAGCCCGACCAAGGTGCCGATCGGGGTGATCGGGGCGGGCCGGATTGGCAGCACCGTCGGCAAGCTCTGGGTGGAGGCGGGGCACCCGGTGATGTTCGCCTCGCGCCACCCCGAGCAGTTGAAAGACCTGGTGGAGAGCCTCGGGCCGCTCGCGCATGCGGGCAGCGTGGCAGAGGCAATCGCCTTCGGGGAGGTGATTTTCCTCGCGATTCCCTACGGCGCCTTGCCGGAATTCGGCCGCACATACGGGCCGGCGCTGAAGGGCAAGATCGTGCTGGATGCCGGCAACGCCGTGCCGCAACGCGACGGGGCCGCGATTGCCGAGGAGGTGGAGCGCGAGGGCATCGGCATCGTCTCGCAGAAATATCTGCCGGGTACGCGGCTGGTGCGCGCCTTCAACACGCTGAATTACCGCATCCTTGCGCGCGAGGCGAACCGGCCGCCGCCCAGGCTCGCCATCCCGATTGCCGGGGATGATCCGGGCGCGGTGGAAATGGCGGCCGCTTTGGTGCGCGATGCCGGGTTCGACCCCGTGCTGGTGGGCAAGCTTGCCGCCGCCCGCCGCTTCCAGCGCGGGCAGCCGGGGTACGGCCAGGCGGTGAGCGCGGAGGAGCTCAAGCAGAAGCTTTCGCTCTCGCCGTGAACGCGCGCGCCGGCGGCCTGAGTTGGGCGATTCCGGGCACGCGTGCCGAGCGGGCCGCGGCGATTTGGTCGTTTGCGTATTTTTTCACGCTGCTCGCCGGCTATTACGTGCTGCGGCCGCTGCGCGACCAAATGGGCATTGCCGGCGGCGTGCGGAACCTGCCGTGGCTGTTTACCGCGACCTTTCTCGTTTTGCTGCTGGCGCAGCCGCTCTACGGCGAGCTCGTGGCGCGGCTGCCGCGCACCCGATTCATTCCTATCGTGTATCATTTCTTTGCCGCGAATTTGGCGATCTTCTGGCTGCTGGCGGCACTCGGCTTGGGCAAGGTTGCCCTGGCCCGCGTGTTTTTTGTCTGGGTGAGCGTGTTTAATCTGTTTGCGGTCACGGTGTTTTGGTCGTTCATGGCGGATGTGTTCGACCCGGAACAAGCCAAGCGCCTCTTTGGCTTTATCGGCGCGGGGGGCACCGCGGGCGCCTTGCTCGGCCCGGTGATCACCATCGGCCTTGCGGGGCCGCTCGGCCCCACCAACTTGCTGATCGCCGCGATTCTCTTTCTGGAGCTTGCGGTCTATTGCGCGCATCGGCTGGAGCAGGCCGCCATCGCCTTGCACGGCCCGCGCCGGCAGGCCGTGGCCGGCGCGCGGATCGGCGGCAGCGCCTTTGCGGCCCTGCCGGAGCTTGTGCGCTCGCCCTATCTGCTGGGTGTGGGCGCCTGGGTGAGCCTTGTCTCCTTCGCGGCGACGATTCTGTATTTGGAGCAGGCGCATCTGGTGGCCGCGCATGTGCACGGTGCCGGCCGCCAGACGCAACTTTTTGCCGGCATGGATCTCGCGGTGCAGATTTTGACGCTCGCCACCCAGGTTTTCGCCACCGGGCGGCTTTTGGAGCGGTTCGGAACCGGCGCGGCGGCGAGCGCGCTGCCGGCGGTTTATCTGGTGGGCTTCGCGGCGCTGGCGATGGCACCGATGCTGGCGGTTGCGGTCGGCATTCAGGTGGTGCAACGCTGGATGAACTACGCCATCGCCAACCCGGCGCGGCAGGTGTTTTACACGGTGGTCGCGCGGGAAGAGAAATATAAGGCGAAGAATTTGATCGACGTCGTGGTGTATCGCGGCTCGGATGCGCTTTATGCCTGGGTGTTCGACGCATTGCAGGCGCTCGGCCTGAAGCTTGGCATGATCGCGCTGGCGGCGCTGCCGGTGGCGGGGGGCTGGCTGGTGCTTTCGGCGCTGCTCGGCCGCGCGCAGGAGCGCCGCGCCCGGCTGGCCCCGGCGGCGGTGCAAGGAGAGTGAGGGCATGCGACGTTTGCGCAGACGGGAGGCAGTCGGGCTTGCGGGCGCCGCTCTGCTGGCGCCGCCGGCCTTCGCCACGGAGCCGGCGGAGCCGGTGCTGCTGCGCGCGATCCCGAGCACGGGTGAGAAGCTGCCCGCGGTGGGCTTGGGCACGGCGCGGGTCTTCGATAACGACGATGCGGAGACCGATCGCGCGGCGCTTGCGGTGATCCAAACCTTGGTGCGTGCCGGCGGCCGGCTGATCGACACGGCATCGACTTACGGCGATGCGGAAAGCGTGATCGGCAAAGCCGTTGCCGAGGCGAAATTGCGCGCGAAGCTTTTCATCGCCACCAAGCTGGAGGAGCCGAACGAGAGCGAACTCCGCCGTTCGCTCACGCGTTTGCAAACCGCAACGATCGATGTGTTGCAACTGCATAACGTGAGCGACCCCAAGCAATCGCTGGCCGCCTTTCGCGCGTGGAAAGAGCAAGGCATTTGCCGCTACATCGGCGTGACCTCCACCTTTCACGGCGATTTCCCCGCCGTGGAATCGGTGCTTGCGCGCGAGCGGCCGGATTTTGTGCAAATCGACTATTCCATCACGGACCGCGCGGCGGAGCGGCGGATTCTGCCGCTGGCCGCGGAGGTGAAGGCGGCGGTGCTGGTGGCGCTGCCGCTCGGGCGCGGGCGGCTGTTGCGCAAGGTGCGCGGCAAGGCGATGCCGGACTGGGCCAAACCTTTTGCCGCCAGCTGGGCGCAATTCTTCCTCAAATGGGTGCTGGCGGATGAACGCGTGACCGCGGTGATTCCCGGCACGGCGAATGCGGCGCATATGGCCGATAATCTCGGCGCCCTGCGCGGGCGGCTGCCGGATGCGGCCGAACGCGCGCGGATGGTTCAGTTTGTGGAAAGTCTCTAGCGTGCCGTGTTGCTCTCGCGGAGAGAGATTTTCAAGCTTGCGGCTTTAGGTCTTTCCGGCGCTTCGCTGCCGGCCGCCGCCTTTGCGCCTGCCTCGGCCGAGCCGCTGCTTGCGCGCCCGTTCTTTGATGTCCGGAGCTTCGGGGCCGCGGGCGATGGGAAACACCTCGATACCGATGCGGTGAACCAAGCGATTGCGGCCGCTGCAGCGGCGGGCGGCGGCATCGTCTTTTTTCCGGCGGGCAGCTATGCCTGCCATTCCATTCGGCTGCGAAGCTTCGTTGCGCTCTTCTTGGGGCCGGGCGCGACGATTCGTGCCGCGCAAAGCGGCGGGTTCGACGCCGCGGAGCCGAACACGCCTTGGGAAGCCTATCAGGATTTCGGGCACAACCATTGGCACAACAGCCTGATTTGGGGCGAAAATCTTCAAGATATCGCGGATTTGGGGCCGGGCCGGATCGTGGCCCAAACGCTTGCCCGCGATTTTTCGCCGAGTTCGGAATTGCCGCGGGAAGATGCGCCGGGCGCGGCGAACAAGGCGATTGCGCTCAAGCGCTGCGCCAACGTGGCGCTGCGGGATTTCGCGATTCTCGTCAGCGGCCATTTCGGCATTCTTGCCACCGGCGTTGAGAATCTCGTGCTTGAGAATCTGAAGATCGATGCCAACCGCGACGGGATGAATATCGATTGCTGCCGCAATGTGCGGATTTCGGGTTGCAGCGTGAACTCCCCGCATGATGACGGCATCTGCCTGAAAAGCTCGTATGCGCTCGGCGAGGCGCGCCCCACGGAGAACGTGACGATCAGCGACTGTTACGTGACCGGCGGGTTTGCGCCGGGGGCGATGCTGGACGGTTCTTATCGGCGGCTCATCACGCACGATTTCGGCGAGCCCACCGGGCGCATCAAATTCGGCACCGAATCCAACGGCGGGTTTCGGAACATTACCGTCAGCAACTGCGTTTTTGAAAGTTGCCGCGGCTTGGCTTTGGAATGCGTCGATGGCGGCAGCGTCGAGGATCTCAGCTTCAGCAACCTCGTGATGCGGGATATTCGCAACGCGCCGTTCTTTTTGCGGCTCGGCGCACGCTTGCGCGCCCCGCCGGGGAGCAGCGTGGGCAGCCTGCGGCGGGTGAGCATCAGCAATATGATGTGCGATGCCCCGGGAAACGCGATGCCCGCGATCATCGCCGGGATTCCCGGGCACCCGGTTGAGGATGTCAGCATCCGCGATGTGGTGATGATCCAAAAAGGCGGCGGTTCGCCGGTGATGGCGGATGCCGGGCCGCCCGAGGCCGAGCGCGACTATCCCGAGCCGGCCCGGTTCGGCCCGCTGCCGGCGCAAGGGCTGTTCGTGCGCCATGTGCGGAATTTGGAATGCCGCCATCTCGAGATCACAAGCCTTGCCCCGGATGCGCGCGCCTTTGTCTGGCTTGAGGATGTTGCGGGGGCAAGTTTTTTCCGCTTGAAGGCCTCACCCCCGGGCAGAGCGCCGGTATTTCGCCTGCGCGCGGTGAAAGAGTTTGCGGTGAGAGCCAGCCCCCCGCTGGCCGATGGTACGCTGGGGCAGGCGGCCGATGCGCGGCTTCCGTGATCGGGATCATGGCTTTGGCGCATTGGGGGTGCTTGACTTGTGGCCGAGCCGCTCGTAGGTTCCGCGCCTTCGGCCGGTTCCCCTGTTCGCGGGGCGGCTTTCTTGATTGCAGGTTCCCTCGCTTGCGGCGCCGCCGCTTCCGGTATAACGGAGGGCTTAGGCCGCGGGCATGGTTCACCCCGCCGCGCGGGCAAGCCGTGCGGGCGGGGTTCGGCTGTGATCGGCAGAAAGCGGACCGTCCGGGCTGAGAGAGACGATTGGGGATACAGAGAGGTTTGGAACAAGGCTGATGCCGACGATCAACCAGCTCATTGCCAAGGGGCGCGAGCCGCGCCGGCGCCGCAACAAAGTGCCCGCGCTGCAGGGTTGCCCGCAAAAGCGCGGCGTGTGCACGCGCGTCTATACCACCACGCCCAAAAAGCCGAACTCGGCCTTGCGGAAGGTGGCGAAGGTGCGGCTGACCAACGGCTACGAGGTGGTGAGCTACATTCCGGGCGAGGGGCACAATTTGCAGGAGCACAGCGTGGTGCTGATCCGCGGCGGCCGCGTGAAAGACCTGCCGGGGGTGCGCTATCACATTCTGCGCGGTGTTTTGGATACCCAAGGCATTGCCAAGCGCCGTCAGCGCCGTTCCTTGTACGGCGCCAAGCGGCCGAAATAGCGGAGGGGTGCGATGAGCCGCCGTCGTCGTGCGATCAAACGCGACATTCTGCCGGATCCGAAATTCGGCGATGTGGTGATCTCGCGCTTCACCAATGCGCTGATGCACTGCGGAAAGAAATCGGTTGCCGAGCGCATCGTCTATGAGGCGCTGGACATCCTCAAGCGGCGCGGCGGGGCGCAAGCCGACCCCGTGCGCACCTTTCATGAGGCTTTGGATAATGTAAAACCGGCGGTGGAAGTGCGTTCGCGCCGGGTGGGCGGCGCGACCTACCAGGTGCCGGTGGAAGTGCGCCCCGAGCGGCGCCAGGCGCTGGCGATCCGCTGGGTGATCGAAGCCGCACGCAAACGGAGCGAACACACGATGCAGGAAAGGCTTGCCAACGAGCTTATGGATGCGGTGAATAATCGCGGCGTCGCGGTGAAGAAGCGCGAGGATACCCACCGCATGGCTGAGGCCAACAAGGCTTTCAGCCACTATCGCTGGTAAAGGAAAACCAAATCATCTACTTCCGCAGACGGCGGATACGGAGAGAAGACCAATGGCCAAAGCGAAGTTTGAGCGCACCAAGCCACATTGCAACGTCGGCACGATCGGCCACGTCGATCACGGCAAGACCACGCTGACCGCCGCGATCACCAAGGTGCTGTCGAAGACGGGTGGGGCGGTGTTCACCGCATATGATCAAATCGACAAGGCCCCGGAGGAGCGGGCGCGCGGCATTACCATCTCCACCGCGCATGTGGAGTATGAGACCGCCAAGCGCCACTACGCGCACGTGGACTGCCCCGGGCATGCCGACTACGTAAAGAACATGATCACCGGCGCGGCGCAGATGGACGGCGCCATTCTGGTGGTTTCCGCCGCCGACGGCCCGATGCCGCAGACCCGCGAGCATATTCTGCTGGCCCGGCAGGTGGGCGTGCCGGCCATCGTCGTTTACCTGAACAAGGTCGATATGGTGGACGATCCCGAGCTTTTGGATCTGGTGGAAATGGAAGTTCGGGAGCTCTTGAGCCAATACGGTTTCCCCGGCGACGAGGTTCCGATTATTCGCGGCTCGGCGCTTTATGCGCTGGAAGGGCGCGATCCGGAGCTTGGCGAGCAATCGATCCTGAAGCTGATGGATGCGATCGACAACTACATTCCGCAGCCGGAGCGTCCGAAGGACCGGCCCTTCTTGATGCCGATCGAGGATGTGTTCTCCATTTCCGGCCGCGGTACCGTGGTGACCGGGCGCATTGAGCGCGGCGTCATCAAGGTGGGCGACGAGGTTGAGATTGTGGGCCTGCGGCCGACGCAGAAGACGGTGGTGACCGGCGTCGAGATGTTCCGCAAACTGCTTGATCAAGGCGAGGCGGGCGACAATATCGGCGCGCTCTTGCGCGGCACGAAGCGCGAGGAAGTGGAACGCGGCCAGGTTCTTGCCGCGCCCGGCTCGATCACGCCGCATCGGAAGTTCGAGGCCGAAACTTACATTTTGACGAAAGAGGAGGGCGGGCGGCATACGCCGTTCTTCACCAATTACCGTCCGCAATTCTACTTCCGCACCACCGACGTGACCGGCGTTGTGAAGCTTCCCGAAGGCACCGAGATGGTGATGCCCGGCGACAACGTGCGAATGGAAGTGGAGCTGATTTCGCCGATCGCGATGGATGAGGGGCTCCGCTTCGCCATTCGTGAAGGCGGGCACACCGTGGGCGCCGGAGTGGTGGCGAAGATTCTCGACTAAAGAGCGGCAGAAACGGTTACGCGAACCCGGATCAGTGATCGATGGAAAACCAGAACATCCGCATTTGCCTGAAAGCCTACGATCATCGCGTGCTGGACAACAGCATGAAGGAGATTGTGAATACGGCCAAGCGTACGGGCGCGCGGGTTCGCGGACCGATCCCGCTGCCGACGCATATCGAGCGCTTTACCGTGAACCGTTCGCCGCATATCGACAAGAAAAGCCGCGAACAATTTGAAATTCGCACGCATCGCCGCTTGCTCGACATTGTCGAGCCGACGCCGCAGACGGTGGATGCGTTGATGAAGCTTGACTTGGCGGCAGGCGTGGACGTCGAGATCAAGATCTGAATTTGAGGTTCTGCGATGCGTACCGGATTGTTAGCCAGAAAACTGGGTATGACCCGGCTGTTCCGCGACGACGGCACGCACGTGCCGGTGACGGTTCTCCATCTGGATTCGGTGCAGGTGGTGGCCGTTCGTACGAAGGAAAAGGACGGTTATACCGCTTTGCAACTCGGTTGGGGAAAAGCGAAGGTTAAGAACGTGAGCAAGCCCAATCGGGGTCATTTTGCGCGCGCAAAGGTTGAGCCAAAGAAAAAGCTTGTGGAATTTCGCGTGAGCGAGGATGCGGTGCTGCCCGTCGGTGCCACGCTTTCGGCGAACCATTTCGTGGTCGGCCAGCGCGTCGATGTGACCGGGATCAGCAAAGGCAAGGGTTTTGCCGGCGCGATGAAGCGTTGGAACTTCGGCGGTTTGGAGGCCAGCCACGGCGTTTCCATCAGCCATCGCAGCCACGGCTCGACCGGCAACCGGCAGGATCCGGGCCGCGTCTTCAAAAACAAGAAAATGGCCGGCCATCTCGGCTCGGAACGCGTGAGCACGCTGAATCTTGAAGTGGCGCACGTGGATGCGGCGCGGGGGCTGATTATGCTCAAGGGCGCCGTGCCCGGCGCGAAAGGCGGCTTTGTCTTGGTGCGCGATGCGGTGAAACGCGCGCGCCCGGCGGAGGCGCCTTATCCTGCGGCGCTTGCAGAGTAAGGGGCGGGTGCATGCAGATCGAAATCAAAACGCTCGATAACGCGACCGCCGGCACGATAGAGCTGCCGGATGCGATTTTCGGCGCCACCCCGAGAGCCGATATCATGGCGCGGGTGGTGCATTGGCAGCTGGCCAAACGGCGTGCCGGAACCCATAAGACCAAGGGCATGGGCGAAGTGACCGGAACCACGCGCAAGCCCTGGCGGCAGAAGGGCACCGGACGCGCGCGGCAGGGCAGCTTGCGGGCCCCGCAGTTTCGCAAAGGCGGCGTGGTGCACGGACCGGTGGTGCGCGATCACGGCTATCGGCTGCCAAAGAAAGTGCGCAGACTCGGGCTTATTTCCGCGCTCGCGCAGAAATACACCGAGGGCAAGCTGGTGGTTTTGGCGGCTGCGGAAACGGAAGGCAAAACCAAACCCCTTGCCCAGAAATTGAAAGCTCTTGGCTGGCAATCGGCTTTGATTGTGGATCAATCGGTGCATCCCGGGTTTTTGCAAGCAAGCCGGAATATTCCGGGGATCGACGTGCTGCCGACCATCGGGGCCAATGTCTATGACATTCTGACCCATGATGTTTTGGCGATTACCGTGGCCGGGGTCGAGGGGTTGAAATCGCGGCTCGGCGTGGAGGCTTCGCAATGAGTTCGCCGCAGAAATCGGCATTGGCCGCGCGTGCTCGGGCAGCCAAGCTGAGCCGGGAAGAGATGTACGAGATTATTCGCGGGCCGGTGATTACGGAAAAAGCCACCGGCTTGAGCGAACGGCAGCAAGTGGTCTTCCGCGTGGCGCTTTCCGCGACGAAGCCCGCGATCAAGGCCGCGGTGGAAGGGCTCTTCGGGGTGAAGGTGGAGGCGGTGAACACGCTCGTGGTGAAAGGCAAAACCAAGCGGTTTCGCGGCCGCCCCGGACGGCGCAGCGACGTGAAGAAAGCTTATGTCCGGTTGGCGCAAGGCCAAAGCATCGATTTGACGAGTAAGCTTGCGTAGGAGCTGAAAATGGCACTGAAGCAATTTGAGCCGGTGACTCCGAGCTTGCGCCACACCATTTTGATTTCCCGAGCCGAGCTTTGGAAAGGCAAGCCGGTGAAAAGCCTGACCCGCGGCAAGGTGAGCACCGGCGGGCGCAACCACCACGGCCGGATTACCGTTCGCTTTCGCGGCGGCGGCCACAAGCGGGCGTATCGGCTGATCGATTTCAAACGCCGCAAATTCGATGTGCCGGCAACGGTGGAGCGGCTGGAATACGATCCCAACCGTTCCGCGTTCGTTGCACTGCTCAAATATGCCGACGGCGAACTGTCTTATATTCTGGCACCGCAACGTTTGCGCCCCGGAGACCAGGTGGTTTCGGGCCAGCGCGTGGATATCAAGCCTGGTAATGCCATGCCGCTTTCGGCCATTCCGGTGGGCACCATTGTGCATAATGTGGAGATGAAGCCCGGAGCGGGAGGCAAGATTGCGCGGGCGGCCGGCACCTATGCGCAGCTGGTCGGCAAGGATGCGGGCTATGCCCAGATCAAGCTGATGTCGGGCGAGCTGCGCGTGGTTCGGGCCGAATGCATGGCCACCGTCGGCGCGGTTTCCAACCCCGATCACGGCAACGAGCATATCGGCAAGGCCGGACGCAGCCGTTGGCTGGGCCGGCGGCCGCACAATCGCGGCGTATCCATGAACCCGGTCGATCATCCGCTGGGCGGCGGCGAGGGCCGCTCTTCCGGCGGGCGGCATCCCTGCACGCCTTGGGGCAAGCCGACCAAGGGCTACAAGACGCGCTCCAACAAGCGGACGGACCGGTTCATTATTCGTCGCCGCAAGGCGGGAAAGGGCTAAGCCATGCCGCGTTCGGTTTGGAAAGGGCCGTTTGTCGACGGGTATTTGCTGGCGAAAGCCGAGGCTGCGCGCGCGTCCGGGCGCAACGAGATCATTCGCATCTGGTCGCGCCGCTCGACGATTTTGCCGCAATTCGTGGGGCTGACGTTCGGCGTTTATAACGGGCGGAAATTCCTTCCCGTGCTGGTGACCGAGAACATGGTGGGGCACAAATTCGGAGAATTTGCGCCGACGCGCACCTTTACCGGGCATGCCGGGGACAGAAAGGCGAAGCGGGCTGAGAAATGAGCAAACCGAAGTTCCCTCGTATGCTGGGCGATAACGAGGCGCAGGCGATTCTGCGCAATATTCGGGTAAGCCCGAGGAAGCTCAATTTGGTTGCCGCGCTGATTCGCAATGTGGATGCGGCCGAAGCGGTTGCGCGGCTGCGTTTCAGCAAGCGGCGGATTGCGGTGACCGTGCGCAAAGCCTTGGAAAGCGCCATCGCCAATGCCGAGAACAACCACCAATTGGATGTCGATCGGCTGGTGGTGACGCGGGCCGAGGTCGGCCGCTCGGTGGTGATGCGCAGGCTGCACGCGCGTGCGCGCGGCCGCGCGGCGCGGATTGAGAAATGGTTCAGCCATTTGCGCATTGTGGTGAGCGAACGGCCGCAGGAAGCGGAAGCGGAGGCGGGCGCCGGGCCCAAGCAGGAGGTTGCGTAGCGATGGGACAGAAAACCAACCCGATCGGTCTTCGGCTCGGCATCAATCGCACCTGGGATAGCCGTTGGTATGCCGAGCGCGATTATGCGAAGTTGCTGCACGAGGATTTACGGCTGCGCAACCATTTGCGCACGAAGCTTGCGCAAGCGGGCGTCTCTCGCGTGGTGATCGAGCGGCCCGCAAAGAAGCCGCGGGTGACGATTTACGCCGCGCGGCCGGGCGTGGTGATCGGCAAAAAAGGCCAAGAGATCGAATCGCTCCGCAAAGAGCTTGCGGCGATGGCCGGCACCGAAGTTGCTTTGAATATCGTGGAAATTCGCAAGCCCGAGATCGATGCGACCTTGGTGGCCGAATCGGTTGCGCAACAGCTTGAGCGGCGGGTGGCGTTTCGACGGGCCATGAAGCGGGCCGTGCAATCGGCGATCCGGCTCGGGGCGCAGGGGATTCGCATCAATTGCAGCGGCCGGCTGGGCGGGGCGGAGATTGCGCGGATGGAATGGTATCGCGAGGGAAGGGTGCCGCTGCACACCTTGCGCGCGGATATCGATTTCGGCCTTGCAACGGCAAAGACCACGTACGGGACCTGCGGGGTGAAGGTTTACATCTTCAAGGGCGAGATCATGGCGCATGACCCCATGGCGCAAGATCGGCGCGCCTCCGAACAGGCACCGCAGCGTTAGGAGCATTGACGGCGATGCTACAACCGAAGCGCACGAAATTTCGCAAGGCCCACAAGGGGCGCATTCACGGCAATGCCAAGGGCGGCTATACGCTGAACTTCGGCGCCTACGGCTTGAAAGCGCTGGAGCCGGAACGGGTGACCGCGCGCCAGATAGAGGCGGCGCGCCGGGCGATCACCCGCGCGATGAAGCGCACCGGGCGCATATGGATTCGGGTTTTCCCCGACGTGCCGGTGACGCGCAAACCCGCCGAAGTGCGGATGGGTTCGGGCAAGGGCAGCCCGGAGTTTTGGGTTTGCCGCGTGAAGCCGGGGCGCATTCTGTTTGAGGTGGACGGCGTTTCCGAAGCCGTGGCGCGCGATGCGTTTGCGTTGGCCGCCGCAAAGTTGCCGATACGCACCAAATTCGTGGCCCGCATTGCGGAGGCATAGAGAAAGACGGTCATGACCAAAGCAAGTGATTTGCGCGCCAAAACTCCCGACGAATTGAAAACCATGCTGCGCGAGTTGCAAAAGGAGCGCTTCAATTTGCGTTTTCAACGGGCAACCGGGCAGCTTGAGAAACTGTCTCGTATTCGCGAAGTGCGCCGCGATATTGCCCGTATCAAGACCCTTTTGGGGGAGAGGCGCACATCCGTCGCGGCGGACGCCGCGCCCAAGGCATAGGAGAAGCGTGATGCCGAAGCGCATTTTGGTGGGCCGCGTGGTGAGCGATAAAATGAACAAGACCGTAACGGTGCTGGTGGAGCGGCATGTGATGCACCCGCTTTATAAAAAGTTCATCCGCCGTTCGAAGAAATACGCAGCCCACGACGAGGATAATATCTGCAAAGTCGGCGATGTTGTGCGCATTATCGAATGCCGGCCGATTAGCAAGCGCAAGACCTGGGCGGTTATCGAACGCAACGGCGAGGCCGTTGCTTCGCCCTTCGCGCCGACAAGCGCCCCGGCGCCGGCAACGAGCGGAGGGCCCAGCCAATGATTCTTGCCGAAACCACTTTGGATGTTGCGGACAATTCCGGCGCCCGGCGCGTACAATGCATCAAGGTGCTTGGCGGCTCGAAGCGCAAGACGGCTTCGGTCGGGGATGTGATCGTGGTCTCCGTCAAAGAGGCGATTCCGCGCGGTAAAGTGAAAAAGGGCGATATTCACCACGCGGTGATCGTGCGCACCGCGTTCCCGGTGCGCCGGCCCGACGGCAGCGTGATCCGTTTCGATCGCAACGCCGCCGTATTGATTACCAAGCAAATGGAGCCGATCGGGACACGCATCTTCGGCCCGGTGGTGCGGGAATTGCGCGCCAAGCGATTCATGAAGATTATTTCGCTTGCCCCGGAGGTTCTGTAAGCGATGGCGGCAAAAATCAAAAAAGGCGATCGGGTCGAGGTGATCACCGGTGCCGCCAAGGGCATGCGCGGTGAGGTCTTGCAGGTGCTGCCGAAGGAAAATCGTGCGGTGGTGCGCGGCGTTGCGGTTGCCAAGCGCCATCAAAAACCGCGCGGTCTCGGCCAACCCGGCGGCATTGTGGAAAAGGAGATGCCGGTTCACATCTCCAACTTGATGCTGATTGACCCGCAAACGGACAAGCCCACGCGCGTCGGGTTCCGCATTCTGGAAGACGGGCGCAAGGTGCGTGTGGCGAAACGCAGCGGCAACGTGATTGATGGTTGAGGATGCGGCGATGAGCGAAACCGAGGCAAAACCGCTGCCGCGCCTGCAAAAGCTCTATCGGGAGCAGTTGGTTGCCGAGCTACAAAAAGAGTTCGGATACAAGAACCCGATGCAGGTGCCGAGGCTTGAGAAGATTGTGATCAACATGGGGGTCGGCGAAGCGGTCGGCGACCAAAAAAAGCTGGATGCCGCAATGGCGGATCTGGCTTTGATCAGCGGCCAGAAGCCGGTGAAAACTTTGGCGAAACGGGCTATTGCGAGCTTTAAGATCCGCAAAGGCCTGCCCATCGGCTGCAAGGTGACGCTGCGGCGCGCGCGTATGTATGAGTTCCTGGATCGGCTGATTACCATCGCCCTTCCGCGCGTGCGGGATTTTCGCGGCATTACCGGAAAATCCTTCGACGGCCGCGGCAACTTCGCTATGGGGCTGAAGGAGCAGATCGTCTTTCCCGAGATCAATTACGACAAGGTCGATGCGATCCGGGGGATGGATATCGTGATCGTGACGACGGCAAAAAACGATGCCGAAGCAAAAGCATTGCTGCGCGGCTTCGGCTTGCCGTTTGCCGGCTAAGCGAACGGGCCGGCAGGGGATTAACCAAGCGATGGAAAACCGCTGGCAGTAGCTGGAAGGTTCCGGAGGGCAAAGACAGGATGGCCAAGGTTTCTGCGGTCAACCGAAACAAGAAACGCGAGCGGATGGCGGAACGCGATCGGGCCAAGCGCGCGGCGCTGAAGGCGATTGTGATGGACCGCGACCGCCCCATCGAGGAGCGTTTCGAGGCAAGCCTGAAGCTTGCCAAGCTGCCGCGCAACGGGGCGGTTTCGCGCGTGCGGTTGCGCTGCGAGCTGACGGGGCGCCCGCGCGGCAATTACAGGAAATTCAAGCTCTGCCGTATTATGCTGCGCGAGTTGGCCGGCAAAGGCCAAATCCCGGGCATGATCAAGGCGAGCTGGTAAAGGGGGGATGCCATGGCGCTCTCTGATCCTCTTGGCGATATGCTCACGCGCATCCGCAACGCACAGCGCGCGCGGCATTCCGTCTGTGTTGCACCCTCTTCGAAATTGCGCGCGCATGTGCTGGATGTTTTAAAACGCGAGGGCTTTATCCGCGGCTATACGACCGAAGTGCTGCGGCCCGGCGTGGCGCAGTTGCGCATCGAGCTCAAATACCATGACGGCGAGCCGGTGATTAAGGAGATTACCCGCGTGTCCAAACCGGGGCGCCGGGTGTATTCGAAAATCGACGAGTTGCCGCGGGTTGCGGGCGGGCTCGGGGTCTCGATCCTGTCCACGCCGCGCGGTGTGCTGAGCGATGCCGAGGCGCGGGCGGCGCGGGTCGGAGGCGAAGTGTTATGCCGCGTTTTCTAACGCGTCTTCCGACGCTTTGCAGAACCATCCCCGCGAGGCAGAGAGGCGAAAGCGAATGTCACGCATAGGTAAATTACCGGTGCCGATCCCCGCCGGCGTGCAAGTGAGCATTGCCGGCAAGCGGCTGACGGCGAAAGGCAAGCTCGGCGAGCTTTCGCTGGAGCTCACCGAGCATGTGGAGGCGGCGATCGAGGGCAACCAGGTCCGCATCCGCCCGTGCACGGAGGCGCGCCAGGCGCGCATGATGTGGGGCACGACGCGAGCGCTGGTGGCGAATATGGTGCACGGGGTTTCCGCGGGCTTTTCCAAATCGCTGGAGATCAACGGCACCGGCTATCGCGCGGCCGTGCAGGGCTCGAAGCTGGTGATGAATCTCGGCTATTCGCACGAGATTGCCTATGACATTCCTCCGGGGGTGAAAATCACCACGCCGCGGCCGACCGCGATTACCGTTGAAGGCGCGGACAAGCGCCTGGTTGGGCAGGTCGCGGCGGAGCTGCGCAGTTTCCGGCCTCCCGAGCCTTACAAGGGCAAGGGCGTGAAGTACGAAAACGAGGTTATTCGCCGCAAGGAAGGCAAGAAGAAGTAGCATGACCGCAAAGCAGGAATTGCAGGAGCGGCGACGCAAGCGGCTCCGCTTCCAGTTGCGCCGAAAGGCGGGGGGCCGTCCGCGCCTGTCGGTGTTCCGCTCCAACAAGCATATCTATGCGCAGGTGATCGACGATGCGGCGGGGCGCACCTTGGCGGCGGCCTCCAGTCTGGAGCGCGCGCTGCGCGAGACGCTGCGCACCGGCGCCGACAAAGAAGCCGCGAGCGCGGTGGGCAAGCTGATCGCCGAGCGCGCACTGGCCGCGGGGGTGAGCAAAGTGGTGTTCGACCGGGGCGCCTATCTGTATCATGGCCGGGTGAAGGCCCTGGCCGAGGCCGCCCGCGAAGCCGGGCTGTCGTTCTGAGGAGAGGCCGATGGCACGAGAGCCGAAAGAAAGCCGCAGCCGCGATCGTGATCGGGACCGCGAGCGCGAACGGGAAGGCGGCGAAGAGCTGATCGATAAGCTGGTCAGCATCAACCGCGTGGCAAAAGTGGTGAAGGGCGGGCGGCGGTTTTCTTTTGCCGCGCTCGTCGTGGTGGGCGACCAGAAGGGGCGCGTGGGCTACGGCGCCGGCAAGGCCCGCGAAGTGCCCGAGGCGATTCGCAAAGCCACGGACCGCGCCAAGCGCTCGATGATTCGGGTGCCGATGAAAGAAGGGCGCACGCTGCACCACGATGTGCTGGGCCGATACGGCGCGGGCGCGGTGGTGTTGCGCTCGGCTCCAGCGGGCACGGGCATTATTGCGGGCGGGCCGATCCGGGCCGTCTTTGAAACGCTGGGGATTGCCGACGTGGTGGCCAAGAGCCTGGGCAGCCGCAACCCCCACAACATGGTGAAGGCGACCTTCGCCGCGCTGCAGCGTTGCGCGAGCCCGCGCGCGGTGGCGGCGCGCCGTGGCAAGAAGGTTGCGGAAATCTTCGGCCGGCGCGAACCCGCCCAAGCGGCCCAATCGGCCCAGCCGGTTCCATCCGCGCAGCCAGGCCAGGAGGCCCAGGCCGATGCCTGAGCGGCGACGCATTCGGGTCATTCAGGTCGCATCCGCGGCAGGCCGCAAGCCCGGCCAAAAGGAGACCCTGATCGGGCTCGGCTTGAACAAGCTCCGCCGGGTTCGGGAATTGGAGGACACGCCTGCCGTCCGCGGCATGATTCGCAAAGTGGCGCACCTGGTAAAAGTTGAGGAGCTCGGCTGAGAAGGGGCGCCTCGGGCGGAGAGAAAACCATGAAACTCAATGAATTGCGGGATAATCCCGGAGCGCGGTACAAGGCCAAGCGGCTCGGCCGCGGCATCGGTTCCGGAAAAGGCAAAACCTCCGGGCGCGGCGTGAAAGGCCAGAAGGCGCGCACCGGCGTGGCGCTGAACGGGTTTGAAGGCGGCCAGCTGCCGCTCTATCGCCGGCTGCCGAAGCGAGGCTTCACCAACCCCATGCGCAAGGAATACGCGATCCTCAATCTCGGGCAGCTTGCCGCGGCGATTGCCGCCGGCCGCCTCGACGCCGGCCAGCCGATTACCGAAGCAAGCCTGCGCGAGGCCGGCCTTGTGCGTTCGCGCAAGGTGGCAGGCGTGCGCCTCTTGGCTAAAGGAAGCATTTCCGTGCCTGTTCAGATCACCGTATCCGGGGCTTCCGCCGCGGCGGTTGCGGCGGTGGAAAAGGCCGGGGGCAGTGTATCGACCAAGGCCGCAGCCGCTCCGACCGAAGGCTAAGCTCCGCAACGCCGGAGCATGGTTTGCCCGCGCCGCGGGGCCGCTGCGCCGGGTTTGCACGGAGGACGCGCCAAGAGAAAGCTTCGCACGGGGCCGGTGGCGGATTATCTTGGCTGCCGGCAATGAGCCCGGCAGTGAATAGGGGGACTGAGCATGGCCTCGGCGGCCGAGCAACTGGCAGCAACGTTCAATCTCGGGGTTCTGTCGAAAGCGACCGAGCTCAAGAAGCGCATCTGGTTCACGCTCGGCGCGCTGATTGTCTATCGCATCGGCACCTATATCCCGCTGCCCGGCGTGGATGCCTCCGTCATGGGGCAATTGCTCGCGCAACACGGCGGCGGCATTTTGGGCATGTTCGACATGTTCACCGGCGGCGCGCTGCGCCGGATGACGGTTTTTGCCCTCAACATCATGCCCTATATCAGCGCCAGCATCATTATCCAGCTGATGACCGCTGCCCTGCCTTCCTTGGAGGCTTTGAAGAAAGAGGGCGAGTTGGGGCGGAAAAAACTCAATCAATACACGCGCTATCTGACCGTATTTATTGCGGCGTTTCAGGCCTACGGCATCGCCGTCGGGCTTGAGAGCATGCACGGGGCAAACGGCTCGGCGGTGCTCTTTCCCGGCGCGGTCTTTCGGTTTTCGTGCGTGGTGACGCTGGTGGGCGGCACCATGTTCCTGATGTGGCTCGGCGAGCAGATCACCGCCCGCGGCGTGGGCAACGGCACCAGCCTGATTATCTTTTCCGGAATCGTCGCGAATCTGCCGCACGCCTTGGCCAGCTTGCTCGAGCTCGGGCGGACCGGCGCGCTGTCCACGATTTTCATTATCGCGTTTTTGGTCATCGCGGTGGGCGTGGTGGCCTTTATCGTGTTCATGGAACGGGCGCACCGGCGGGTGGTGATCCAATACCCCAAGCGGCAGGTCGGCACGCGGTTTTTCGGCGGCGATTCCACGCATATGCCGCTGAAGGTGAATACCTCGGGCGTGATCCCGCCGATTTTTGCCAGCTCCATTTTGCTGATTCCGGCAACGGTGGCCGGCTTTGCGTCGGCCAATTCGCCCGGCTGGCTGAGCTTTATCGCAACCGAGCTCGGGCACGGCCAACCTCTGTATATGATCCTTTATGCGCTGCTGATTATCTTTTTCGCCTTCTTCTACACCGCGGTGGTCTTCAACCCCCAGGAAACCGCGGAGAATCTGAAGAAATACGGGGGTTTTGTTCCCGGCATCCGCCCCGGGAGCGCCACCGCCGAGTATTTCGATTACGTGCTGACGCGGATTACCGTTATCGGCGCGCTCTACCTTGTGGTGGTCTGTTTGCTGCCGGAAATCTTGATCAGCAAATACGGCGTGCCGTTCTATTTCGGAGGGACCAGCCTGATGATCGTGGTCTCGGTGACCATCGACACGATTACGCAAATTCAGTCGCATCTGATTGCGCATCAGTATGAAGGATTGATCCGCAAGGCACGGGTGAAAGGGCGCGGACGATGAGCGGGGGGTTACGTCTGATTCTGCTGGGGCCGCCGGGGGCGGGGAAGGGAACGCAAGCCAAGCGGCTGCAGGAGCGCTTCGGGATCGCGCAAATTTCCACCGGCGATATGCTGCGCGCGCAGGTCGCGGCCGGCACCCCGATCGGCAAGCAGGCCAAAGCCATTATGGAAGCCGGGCAATTGGTACCCGACGAAATCATTATCGCCATGCTGGACGAGCGGCTGGACCAGCCGGACTGCCGGAAGGGGTTTATTCTGGACGGGTTTCCGCGCACCGTGCCGCAGGCGGAAGCGTTGGATAAGCTTTTGCAGAAAAAGGGCCTGGCGCTGGATGCGGTGATCGAGCTTGCAGTGGATGATGCGGCGCTGACGGAACGCCTTGTCGGCCGGTTCAGCTGCGCCAAATGCGGCGCCAACTATCATGAGCGCTTCCATCCGCCACGCGTGCCCGGGGTCTGCGATGTCTGCGGCAGCACGGAGTTTGTCCGGCGCGCCGACGACAACCGCGAGACCGTAACCGCCCGCCTGGAGGCATACCACCGGCAAACCGAGCCGATTCTGCCCTATTATCGCGCCCAGGGAAGGTTCTATTCGGTGGACGGAATGGCCGATATCGACGTGGTCAGCCGCGAAATCGAGGCCGTGTTGCACGAATGCTGCCCGGAAAAGCTGGACTGAGAGGCGATTCCAAGACCGCGCTTTCGCCCGGCGATTCGGCTCTATAATTCCGATAAAAGACAAGCTGTTTCGGCGCAGGGGGGAACGCAATGGACACCACCATCACGGCACTTCGCACCACTTTGCTGCGGATTCCCTGGGCGGGCGAGCCGCCGGCCAACGGCATCATGCCCCCGGCAGCCCGCGAACTGCTGGTTCTTGAGATCCAAACGCGCGGCGGGATTGCGGGGATGGGCTATTTGCAGCCGCTGGCGGGCGGGCTTGAGACGCTTGATGCCTGCATGCGCGAGATGATCGCGCCGAAGCTGCTCGGCCGCGATGCCACCGAGGTTGAGGGCATCTGGCAGACCCTATGGAAGAGCACCTATTGGCTCGGTCGCGCCGGCGTTGCCGTGTTTTGCCTCTCCGCCGTCGATATTGCGTTATGGGATATCGTCGGAAAGCGGGCCGGTTTGCCGCTCTATCGGCTCTGGGGCAAGTGCCGGGACGAGGTTCCGGCTTACGGCTCGGGCTGCTGGCGCGGGCTCGGACGCGAGGGGATGATCGCCCGCGCCCGGCATTTCACCGAAATGGGGCTGAAAGCCATCAAGATGCAGGTCGCCCATATCCGGCCGTGGCGCGAAGACGTGCGGAACGTGCATGCCATGCGCGAGGCGCTCGGCCCCGAGATCGAGATCATGGTGGATGTGAATATGGGCTGGACCGCCGATACCGCGATTCAAGCCGGCCGGTATCTGGACGAGGCGGATATCTATTGGCTGGAAGAGCCGGTTGTTTGCGAGGATTTCAGCGGCTATCGCCGGGTTGCCGAGGCTTTGCGCACGCGCGTCGTCGGCGGAGAGAGCCACTTTACGCGTTTTGATATGCGCCCGTTTTTCGAACACCCGCTGACGCCGATCCTGCAGCCCGACCCCATGCGCGGCGGTTTGACCGAGATGCGCAAGATTGCCGCCGTGGCCGAGACTTGGGGGATTCAGATTGCACCGCATTGCTTTCATGAGCTGGCCGTGCATGTGCTCGCTTCCATTCCGAATGCGAACTATCTCGAATACATGGATTGGAACGACGATCTTTGGGTGCATCCGGCGATTCCGGTCAACGGCGTATTGCGCCCGCCGGAGAGGCCCGGGCACGGACTTCTGTTCAAGCCGGGAATTCTCCGCGATTGCCGTGTAGGCGGCTTTGAGGCGAAGCAGCATTGACTTCGGCGGCCTCGTCGCTATATCTCAGGTCTTCGGCTGCCGCTCGGACCGGGCGCTGTTGCGGCATGCCGTGTTTTCGCTTGGGTTACCGAAAAATTTGGGTAGTGTTTTCGCCGCTCACGGCGAACATGCAGGAGTGAAAAGGCGTGGCGCGCATAGCCGGGGTGAATATCCCGACAAACAAGCGGGTTGAAATCGGTTTGCGTTATATCTACGGCATCGGGCCGACGAAGGCTCGGGAAATCTGCGAGAAACTGGGAATTCCCGAGGAGCGCCGGGTGAACCAGCTCTCCGATGAGGAAATTTTGCGGATTCGCGAATTCATCGACCGGAACTATCGGGTGGAAGGAGATCTCCGCCGCGAAGTGGCGATGAATATCAAGCGTTTGATGGATCTCGGATGCTATCGCGGCTTGCGGCACCGCAAGGGCTTGCCGGTGCGCGGGCAGCGTACGCATACCAATGCCCGCACCCGCAAGGGCAAGGCCGTGCCGATCGCGGGCAAGAAGAAGGTGACCAAGTAAGTGACGGCGCCGGCAGCGTAAGCTTCGCGTTTTCTGGCCCGTGTTTCACACCCTAACGCACGAACAGCAGCAGGATTGACAGACCATGGCGAAACCCGCCGCCTCTGCGCGCCCGCGCAAGAAGGAACGCAAAAACATCACCTCCGGCATTGCGCACGTGGCCGCGACCTTCAACAACACCATCATCACCATCACCGATGCCCAAGGCAACACGGTGGCCTGGTCTTCGGCCGGCAGCCAGGGGTTTAAGGGCAGCCGCAAATCCACCCCCTACGCCGCGCAGATTGCCGCCGAAGACGCCGGGCGCAAGGCGCGCGAACACGGGATGGAGACGCTGGAGATTGAAGTCGCCGGCCCCGGGGCCGGGCGGGAGAGTGCGCTCCGCGCGTTGCAGGCGGTCGGCTTCACGATTACCGCGATCCGCGACACCACCCCGATTCCGCACAACGGCTGCCGGCCACGCAAGCGCCGGCGGGTCTGAGGGGATCAGGACGCGGACGAACAGCAGCACAAGGCCGGGCCGCTCTACCCGTTGCGGGCGCCCTGGCCGCTATTATTGGACAAGAGGCAGAGCGTGATTAATCAGCGAAATTGGCAGGCGCTTATCAAGCCGGAAAAGCTTCAGGTGGAACCGGGCGTGCGTCGCGGCCAAGAAGCGACCATCATTGCCGGACCGCTGGAGCGCGGTTTCGGCATGACGCTCGGGAATGCGCTTCGGCGCGTTTTGCTGTCTTCCTTGCAAGGCGCGGCCGTGACCGCGGTGCGGATTGACGGCGTGCTGCACGAATTCAGCAGCATTCCCGGCGTGCGCGAAGATGTGACGGATATCGTTCTCAACATCAAGCAGCTGGCACTGCGTATGCACGGAGAGGGGCCGAAGCGGATGACGCTGAACGTGACCGGCCCCGGCGAGGTCAGAGCCGGCCAGATCGAGCCCGGCCACGATATCGAGATCATGAACCCGGATCTCGTGCTCTGCACCTTGGACGAAGCGACCAAGCTCGGCATGGAATTCACCGTGAATACGGGCAAAGGCTGGGTGCCGGCGGCGCAGAACCGCGAGGAAGACAGCCCGATCGGCCTGATTCCGGTAGATGCGATCTATTCCCCCGTGCGGCGGGTGGCGTATCGGGTCGAGCCGACGCGCGTGGGACAAGTGACCGACTATGACCGCCTGCTCTTGACGGTGGAAACGAACGGAGCGGTCTCGCCGGAGGATGCGGTGGCGCTCGCGGCCCGCATTCTGCAAGAGCAGCTCAAGCACTTCATTACGTTTGAAGAGCCGCAGATTGCCCGCGAGGAGTCGCCGCGCGAGGAGCTTCCGTTCAACCGCAACCTCTTGCGCAAGGTGGACGAGCTGGAACTTTCGGTGCGGAGCGCCAATTGCCTGAAGAACGACAACATTGTTTACATCGGCGATCTGGTGCAAAAAACCGAGCAGGAAATGTTGCGCACGCCCAATTTCGGGCGGAAGTCGCTGAACGAAATCAAGGAAGTGTTGGCCTCGATGGGGCTTTCGCTCGGGATGCAAGTGCCGGGCTGGCCGCCGGAAAATATCGAGGAACTGGCCAAACGGCTGGAAGAGCCGTTCTGATCGGCAAGGAGGGGAAAGGCAAATGCGTCACCGAATTGCAGGCCGCAAGCTTGGGGTTACGTCAAGCCATCGCCTGGCCATGTTCCGCAACATGGCGGTGGCTTTGTTCAAGCATGAGCAAATCACCACGACCCTTGCCAAGGCCAAGGAGTTGCGCCCGGTTGCGGAGAAGCTGATTACCTTGGGCAAGCGCGGCGGATTGCACGCGCGCCGCCTGGCCTATGCCAGATTGCGCGACGACCGCATTGTGGAGAAGCTGTTCACCACCCTTGCCGAGCGCTATCGCGAGCGGCCGGGCGGTTATACGCGCGTGCTGCGTGCCGGCGTGCGCTATGGGGATGCCGCGAGCATGGCGGTGATCGAGCTGGTTGATCGCGACCCCTCCGCCAAGGGTCAGGATAGCGGCCCGAAGCCGCAAGCCGAAGGCGAGGCGGCCGAGCAGGAGAGCGCAGCGTAAGCGGCCGAAACGGCTTGCGCGGCTGAACCGGCTGCAAAGGCCAAGCTGCGGCCCGCACGCGGTCTTTATCCGCGCTTAGCGGACGATGGTCACGCGCCCGACCACTTCGTTGCGGTGCGGGTCGATGAACACGAGCCGATCGGCGCCGCCGCCGGAAAGGTAAAGAACGACGCGGTCACCCGCAGCCGTGATGCCGGAGATGTGCGTGCCCGCGGGTTCGCCAAGTTCGAGCGTGGCGTTGACTTCCGATGGAGGCGCATGGATCGCGCCGCTCATGCGATGCGCGATCAGCACCAAAAGCGTTGCGGTGCCGGCAACGATCAGCACGCCCATGACAATAACGGCAGCCAACAATGCACGCATGCAGACTTTCCTTTCTCCGTTCGATTCGCAGAATAGCGGCGTGATGCAGCATCTCGGCCCGGAAGTGCCGGACGTGCAACGGCTTTGCGCCGTTTGTGAGAGCGCGGCGGCAGGCGAGCGCTTGGACCGCTTTCTTGCCAAGGAGTTTCCTGCCCTTTCGCGCTCGCGCATCAAAGCGCTGATCGCGGCGGGCTATGCGCGTTGCAACGGCAAAATCTTGCAGGATCCTTCAGCCCCCGTGCGCAGCGGTTTTGCCTACACGCTGGAGATTCCGCCCCCTGTTGCGACGAAGCCGGCGGCGGAGACCATCCCGCTGCAGATCCTTTACGAGGATGCCGATCTGATCGTGCTCGACAAACCGGCCGGGCTTGTCGTGCACCCGGCACCGGGCAACCCGGACGGCACATTGGTCAATGCCTTGCTTGCGCATTGCGGGGCCGAGTTTGCCGGCATCGGTGGAGAGAAGCGGCCGGGGATTGTGCATCGGCTCGATAAAGACACCTCCGGCGTGATGGTGGTGGCGAAAACCGAGCTTGCGCACGCCGCGCTCTCTAAAGCTTTCGCGGAACGGCGCCTGCGCCGCGCCTATTGGGCCTTGTGCTGGGGCATTCCGAACCCTGCGGAAGGGGTGCTCTTCGGCCTGATCGGGCGCGATCCGCGGGACCGCAAGCGCATGGCGGTCCTGAAGGCGGGCGGCAAACCCGCAGAGACACGCTATCGGACCGAGCGCGTTTGGCACGGCTCGGTGGCGGCGGTGGAATGCCGGCTTGCCACAGGCCGGACTCATCAGATTCGGGTGCAGATGGCGCATTCCGGCCATCCGATCATCGGGGACCCTGTTTACCTCAAGCGCATACCGGCCGCGGCGCGCAGCCTACCGGAGCCGCTCCGGCGGCAGCTTTTGGATTTCCCGCGCCAAGCATTGCATGCCATGGAACTCGGGTTTGCGCATCCGCGGAGCGGTGCGCCGTTGTTCTTTCGAACCGAATTGCCCGAGGATCTGCGCTCGCTCTGCACCCTTCTTGAAAGCGCCGAGCCGAGGGCTGCTCGCGCTTTGCCTTGACAGGACCGATTTAGTCCTCTATTAAGATTTGACCCAGATCATTGAGGTCGTGGTGAGAAGAGACTTTTGTACCAAGCAGGCGGATTGGCCGAAATCTTGCCGCCATTACGGGGCAGTTTCGGAAAAATGAACGGTTTTTATCGCGCCTGAGCCGACAAAAGGTTGTAATTCTACGTCATCTTGCGCCGTGATCAGGGCAAGAAGCTAGCCGTGAAAGGAGAGGACTGCCTCATGGCCGCGCCCGCTATTCCCGCCCCTTCCGAGGGCAACCTCGCGCGTTACCTGCAGGAAATCCGGAAGTACCCCATGCTTTCGGCGGAGGAGGAGCTGGAGCTCGCACGCCGGTGGCGTGATGCGCACGATATTGAAGCCGCGCATAAGCTGGTGACCTCTCACCTGCGTTTGGTTGCGAAAATCGCCATGGGCTATCGCGGTTACGGCTTGCCGCTTTCCGAGCTGATCAGCGAGGGAAATGTCGGCATGATGCAAGCGGTGAAACGCTTCGACCCGGATCGCGGCTTCCGCTTGGCGACCTACGCGATGTGGTGGATTCGCGCGGCCATCCAGGAATATATTCTGCACAACTGGTCGTTGGTGAAAATGGGCACCACGGCCGCGCAGAAGAAGCTGTTCTTTAACCTTCGCCGGCTGAAAGGGCAGATGCAGGCGATCGAAGAGGGCGACTTGCAACCCGAACAGGTGGCCGAGATTGCCCGGATGCTGGAAGTGCCCGAGCAAGATGTCATCAATATGAATCGGCGCTTGGCGGCACCGGACCATAGCCTGAATGCGCCGGTGCGACTGGACAGCGAAGGGGAATGGCAGGACTGGCTGATCGACGAAAGCGAAAGCCAGGAGAGCGCGATTGCCGAACGCGAGGAACTTGCCGGCCGGCAGACGCTGCTTGCCAATGCGTTGAAAACGCTGAACGAACGCGAGCGCCATATCCTGATCGAGCGCCGGCTGAAGGACAACCCGACGACCTTGGAAGATCTCTCCAAACACTACGGGATTTCGCGCGAGCGCGTGCGGCAGATCGAAGTTCGCGCTTTCGAGAAGTTGCAGAAGGCGATGAAGGCGCAAGTGGCGGAGCGTCGCCTGGCGCAGCAGCAATCGGCCGGGTGATCGGGCCGTTGCGGCCCGTCTGACTCATCGTCGCGGCGCAGCGCGGTTCTGCGAATCATCGCCGCTAAGACGCGGGGGGTGGCGACGGAGGCGGAGGATGGCCGGCCGGGAGGCTCCATTCGGCTTCCAAGCGTTCCCGTTCGGCGCGGAGCTCTTTAGCCCGGATCAGGCTTCGGGCATCGAGCAGCAGGCGCGTGATGATCGGCGCAAGCTCCGAGATCAGCCACCCGGTGGCGCCCGCCGCCCAAGCGGTGCCGAGCCGCAGCGGGTCTTCCAGCAAATTGAGCGCGGCGTCCAGGCTCGCGCCGTCCAGCCAAAGTTGGCGGAGCGCGGAAATGCTGGCCGTTACGCCCGCAAGTAGGACGGCGCGCGCCATCGGCTTGCCGGGCGCGCCGTCGAGAGCGAGCGAGACAAGCCCCGGCGCCAGAAGGCCGACCAACAACAGCGCCGTGCCCGGGGAAAGTGCCGCGGCGATGCCGCAAAGGGCGCCCTCCACCCAGAGGAGCGAGCGGGGATGGCCGGTATCCAAGCGGCGGGCGGACTTCGGCATGGCGCTACCCGAGGGCTGCCGCCACCAAGGCCGCCGTCAAGGCGGCCAAAGTGGCGCCTGCGGCGAACTCACGCCCGATGCGTTCGGCCAATGCCGCACGCGTGCTGCTTCCGGCCGCGATCTGGGCAAGCTCCGCATCGATTTCGCCGATCCGCGCAAGAGCGTGCTGCAGCCCCTCGGCATCGGCCTGCAAAGCCGCTGGGTCATCCAGCAGGGTTAAGATCGGCTGCAGGCGCCCGCCCGTTGCCAAGGCTTGCAGTTGTTGCTGAAGAGCGGCTCTGCGGGTGCGGCTATGCCAGAGCTCCAGCGCCGCTTTGGCGTGCTCGCCGACCCAGGCGGAAAGCTGGGGGAGGGGGCCGAGATTGTTGCGTGTTTCCACGGCGACCAGCAAGTTGAGCTCGGCCAAGACCAGCCGCGCCGGCGGCCCGGCGCGGGCGGCTTCCCAAACATCGAGATAGAATGAATGATCTTGCCGAACGGCGATGAAGGCGGCGAGGTGGGTATCCATCGGCGCCAGGCGGCGGACTTCCGGCTGGGCGGCGGCGGCATCCAGGGCTTTGAGCAGCTCGGCGGCGGAGATCACCCAGCGGCCCCTAAGCAGCGGGCTGGCACACGGCATCAAGGGGTTCAACGCGTAGGCCAGCCGCGCGATGCCGGTTTCCCAAGCCCGCGCGCGGAGCCAGAGCTCCATTTGCTGGGCCTGCTGGCGAAGCGTGGCGGCATCGACCCGGCTTCCTTGTTGCGCAGCCCAAAGCGTGATCGCGTGGCTGATGATGAAGTCTCTGAGTTCTGCGAGCTCTTCGTTGCCTTTGGCCATTGCGGCGGCGAGGGCGGGACCGACCCCGTCCGGCCACAGCAGGATCCCGCGCCAGGCCGGCGGGGCCAAGGGATCGAGCACGGCGACGGCGCGTAAAACAAGGATCGAATCTGCCCGCCGGTCCTCCGTGCCGCCTTCGCGGGCGCGCCAACGCACGAGCTCTTCGAGCGTGCTTGCCATCTGGTTCGCGCCGAGCTCGCGACGGATCCAATCCGTCACTGCGCCGTTGCGGAGCATGCGCGCGCCTGGTTCGGGGTGCGTGGCGACTTGGTAGGCGAGGCTTCGCACATCCCAAACCGGGTTCGCATCGAGTGTGAGCGGCCGCTGCGCGCGCCGCGGCGGACGCGTTGTGACTTTCCGGCTGCGGGCTGTGGAGGTATCCAAGAGCAAAGCGGGCGAGGGCCGATGGGCGGGGTCTTCGGCCAGCATGCTGCGCAGCAGATCGGCCAGCAGCGAGGGAAGCTCCGCATCGGCCGCCAAGGCCTCGAAGCTGCCGCGGGAGAGTTTTCTCAAGATGATCGCTTCGGTATCGAGTTCCGCCAGAGGCGTGCGCCCGAGTGCCAGCGTAAGCAGCGTGACCCCTAAGGCGTAGACGTCGTCTGCGATGCTGCCCTCGCCACGGCAGGCGGGGGCGCACATCGCCATGTAGGGTGGTTCGAAGACGGCCGGCTGCAGGCTTGCCGGCGGGGCGGCCCAGGCGCAACCCAAGACCACGGGGTTTTTCGCCCCGCCGGAAAAAATATTGTCCGGGCGGATGGCGCGATGGGTCAGCCCGCGGCTTTTTAACGCCTCGAGCACGTGGGCTGCGGGGCGGAGCACATAGTGCAAAATCTCGGCTTCGCCCCATGGCGAGCCGCTTGCCGCCGGTGCTGCCAGCGAAGGGCCGGGCGGCTCGGGGCAGATCACGTAGTAGGCTTCGCCGCCTTCCGGAGCGGGACCGGGACCGTGGGCGAGCGGGGTCAAGAGGCCGGGGATCACTTCGCCTTCCAGACGCGCGAGCGTGTTGGCGCGCGGCGGCGCGCCGGGGCTTGCGCGGACCGCCATGAAATCGGTTCGCCCGCTCGGCTGATGCCGCGCGGCGAAAGCCGGCAGCCCGCCGCCGGCGCCGGGCAGCGGCAGCGCGGTGAGGACTTCATACTGGCCGTTGAGAAGCTTCACGCCGGCGGCAGAAGAGGAAGGAAAAGCGCCCAGGGAAGTGCCCATAGCCTGCACCCGATCGAACCGGGGCGCATCATCACATGCCTTGGTTAGAATTTTCGTAACGACAGGGCCGGCAAAGACCGATCCTAATCTTCAAACGGATCGCGCATCAAAATCGTATCGTCGCGTTCGGGGCTGGTGGAGAGCAAGGTCACCGGCGTTTCGATCAGTTCCTCGATGCGTCGGATGTATTTGATCGCTTGCGCCGGCAGCTCGCCCCAGGAGCGGGCGCCGCGGGTGGATTCGCACCAACCCTCCATGGTCTCGTAAACCGGCTCCGCCGCGGCTTGCGCGCCGGGAGCGGCCGGCAGGTGCCGGAAAATCTCGCCGCCGATGCGGTAGCCGACGCCGATCCGCAATTCGGCCAGGCCGTCGAGCACATCGAGCTTGGTCAGCGCCAGGCCTTGAATGCCCCCCACCTTGACCGCCTGGCGCACCAAGGCGGCATCAAACCAGCCGCAGCGCCGCCGCCGGCCGGTGACGGTGCCGAATTCCTTGCCGCGATCGCCGAGCAGCATACCGGTTTCATCATGAAGTTCGGTGGGGAAGGGACCGGCTCCGACGCGCGTCGCGTAAGCTTTGGCGATTCCGAGAACGAAACCCACCGCGCTCGGCCCGATTCCGGAGCCCGCGGCAGCGGTGGCCGCGACGGTGTTGCTGCTGGTCACGAAAGGATAGGTGCCGTGGTCCACATCCAGCATCACCGCCTGCGCGCCTTCGAACAAAATGCGCCGGCCGGTGCGGCGCGCTTCGTCAAGCCGCTGCCAGACCGGCTCGGCGAAGGGCAGAATTTGCGGCGCCAGCGCCAGAAGTTCCGCGAGCAACGCGGCTTTCTCGAAGGGTTCCGCCCCGAGCCCGGCCAGCAGCGCGTTGTGATGCATCAAGAGTTCGTCGAGTTTCGCATCCAGCGTGTCCGGCTCCGCCAAATCGCAAACCCGAATCGCCCGCCGCGCTACTTTGTCTTCATAAGCGGGGCCGATGCCTCGCCCGGTGGTGCCGATCCTGCGCGCGCCGCGGGCATTTTCCCGCGCTCGGTCCAAGGCGGCATGGACGGGAAGAATCAGCGGTGCGTTTTCGGCAATGCGAAGGTTGCCGGGATCCACGGCCAATCCTTGGGCGCGGACGCGGGCGATTTCCTCGAGTAAGGCTTTCGGATCGATGACGACGCCGTTGCCGATAATGCCGAGTTTGCCGCGCACCAGCCCGCTGGGAAGCAGGGATAGCTTGTAGGTTTGGTTGCCCACCACGAGCGTGTGGCCGGCATTGTGCCCGCCTTGAAACCGCACCACGATATCGGCGCGGCTGGCCAGCCAGTCCACCACCTTGCCTTTTCCTTCGTCACCCCATTGGGCGCCGATCACAGCGACATTGGCCATATGCGTATGTGCCTTCCCGTTATTCGCCCTTCACGCGGCAGAGGCCGGTTGGCGTAAGAATATGGTCGCAATCAAGCCGTTCCGCTTCGGCAGCTGCGTCTGCGACGGGTTCCAACGCCGCTACGGTGGCGTAACCTTGCGCGCGCAACGCCCGCACCGCCTCGGGATCGGCGCCAAGCGGCACATAGACCCGCGGGCGAGGGGCAAGCCGCGGGGCAGCGCGCAGGATGGCGTCCGGGAACAGGGTCAGGCCGGTGGCCGGTTCGACATTGCTGCACAAATACCGCCCGCCGCGGCCGAGCTCCTCATGCCGCCCCGGGGCATACACGGTGAGGGAAACGCCGGTGTGATAGCGAAACCCGCGAAACTCGATGGGATCCACGGTCAATTTCAAAGCCGGGGCGCGCGCCCGCACCACCGCCACGATTTCGGCCAGGCGGTCGATTTGCTCTTTTGCCGCGTCCGGGAAGGCCGTGCGCTCCAGCACCCCGAGCGCCTTTTCGGCGGGGCCGGCGGCCAGCAACAACTCCACCAGCATGGCCGCCAGCTTGCCGCCATGCGCGCGCACGGCGGCCGTGTCTTTCCGATCCAGGGCATGGACCAAGGCGCGTTCCTGCTCGGCGGGCAACCCGAGCCCGGCCAGCAGTGTGGGAACCAGCCGCGGCAAGGTCAAATCAAAGCTGAGCCGGGTAAGCCCGGTCGCGGACAGCGCCTCGGCGCCGACCAGGATGATTTCGGCATCCGCGAGGGGGTTGTCGGGGCCGATCAGCTCGATTCCGGCTTGGGCTACTTGTCGCTCCGGAGCGAGCTGGGTGCCGCGCACCCGCAGGCACTGCCCGGCATAAGAAAGCCGAAGCGGGCGCGGAGCCTTCGCCAATCTTGTGCTGGCAATACGCGCCACTTGCGGCGTGGTGTCGGAGCGCAGAGCCATCATCCGCCGGCTATCCGGGTCGAGCAGACGAAACGTATCTTCCGCCACCGCCCCGCCGGGGCCGGAAAGCAGCGTTTCTTCAAATTCCAAAAGCGGCGGCTTGACGCGCTGGTATCCGTGCGCGGCAAAGGTGGCCATAATGGCCTCGACGGAGGCGGCTTCGATTTCCGCTTCCGGGGGCAGCAAGTCGCGCAGGCCGGCGGGCAAAAGGGCAGGGTTCGGGGGCAGATCGTCCGTCATTTGCCGGGCTATAGCATTGCTTCCGTTAGCCAGAAAGCTGCCGCGTTGCCCATTGGCAGGCGGGATGTTTCCTCGCAGTATCGGCGGCCGCAAAAGCTGCGAGGCTAAGGAGGAAGGGATGACAAAAGTTGCTGTGGTGGGTGCGGGCTTGATCGGGCGTTCCTGGGCCATTGTGTTTGCCCGCGCCGGGTTTGAGGTGAGCCTTTGGGACCCGGCGCCCGGCGCCGCGGAGGCAGCGCTTGGCTTTATTTCCGAACGGCTTCCCGAGCTGGCCGCGGCAGGGCTGCTGAGCGATCAACCGGAGACCGTGCTGGCGCGCATTTCCGCTGCTTCTTCGCTTGCCGAAGCCGTTGCTTCGGCGGTGCATGTGCAGGAAAACGGCCCCGAGCGCGTTACAGACAAGGCGGAGATTTTTGCTCTGCTGGATCGCCTGGCCGGGCCCGAGACGGTGCTTGCCAGTTCCACTTCCGGCATTCCGGCAAGCGCCTTCACCGGCAACCTCGCCGGGCGCGCCCGCTGCCTTGTCGCCCACCCCGTGAACCCGCCTTATCTCGTGCCCGTGGTGGAGCTTTGCCCCGCGCCTTGGACGGATGCCGAAGTGCTGGCGCGAACCCGCGCCCTTATGCAGCAAGCCGGGCAGGTTCCGGCCACGGTGAATCGGGAAATTCCGGGATTTGTTCTGAATCGTTTGCAGGTGGCGTTGGTTTCGGAAGCGTTCCGTCTGGTAAACGATGGGGTGATCTCGCAAGAAGATCTGGATGCAACGGTCAAGCACGGGCTTGGGTTGCGTTGGTCGTTCATGGGGCCGTTTGAGACGATCGACCTCAATGCACCGGGCGGGCTTGCCGATTATTGCGCCCGCTACGGCGCCCTTTACAATCAGATCCAAGAAGAAATGAAACCCATAGCGGTGACGCAAGAACTCGCGACCGCGCTGGATGCCACCCGTCGCGCCGTTTTGCCCCGAGAAAAGATTCCCGAGCGGACGGCATGGCGGGACAAGCGCTTGATGGCGCTTGCCGCGCATAAGCGCACACAGCCGGATTAACTTAATTGGCGGCGGCGTTCGCCTCGGTTGCCAGCGCGCGGCGGGCGAGGGCCTGAATGCGCCTGACCATCGCGGCGACGCCGTTGCCGCGATTGGTGGAAAGCGCCTCCAGTAAACCTTGTTGTTTCAAAAAACCGGGATCGGTGGCCAGAATTTCTTCCGGGGTTCGGCCGGAATAGACCCTGAGCAGAAGCGCCACCAACCCGGCAACAATGGCGGCATCCGAGGCGCCGGCCAGATAAAGCTTTCCGTCATGAAGCTCGGCATAAAGCCAGACTTTGCTTTGGCAGCCCGCGACACGATAGGCATCTTGCATCCAGGCGGCCGGAAAAGCCGGAAGCTTGCGACCCAGTTCGACGATGTAATGATAACGATCCTCCCAATCATCGAAGAGGGCGAGGTCTTCGCTGACGGAAGCAATCGCTGCGGCAGCGGAAGGATCTTGCGGTTGATAAAAAGCTTCCTGCATACGCCGAGAGTTAGAGGATAAATCGGCTGAGATCCGCCTGCGTTGCCAGCGGCCCCACGCGGTTATGCACGTAATCGGCATCGACGGTGATGGTTTCTCCGGGCCGATCGCTGGCCGTGAAGCTGATTTCCTCCAGGAGTTTTTCCAACACCGTATGCAACCGCCGCGCGCCGATATTTTCCACCCGCGAATTGATTTCCGCGGCGAGATCGGCAAGCGCGTCAATGGCGGCATCGGTAAACTGCAGTTGCACCCGCTCGGTTGCGAGCAATGCCTGATATTGCTTGATCAGACTGTGTTCCGGCTCGACCAGGATGCGCCTGAGATCGGCCCGCGAAAGCGGCGCGAGTTCCACACGGATCGGCAGCCGGCCCTGCAGCTCCGGCAGCAAATCCGAGGGTTTGGCAAAGTGGAACGCGCCCGAGGCGATAAACAAAACATGGTCGGTTTTGACCGGCCCGTATTTGGTGGAGACGGTCGTGCCTTCGATCAGAGGCAAGAGATCGCGTTGCACGCCTTCACGGCTGACATCGGCGCCGCGGAAACCGCCCTCGATGGAGCGACCGCAGATTTTGTCGATCTCGTCGATGAAGACAATGCCGTTGTTTTCGGCATTGGCCAAGGCGTCTTTGACGAGCTGATCGTTATCCAAAAGTTTGTCGGCTTCTTCGCGCTCCAGCACGCGCCGCGCCGCCTCGACCGTCATGCGCCGGCGCTGCGCGGGGCGGCCGAAGAGGCCGCGCATCATTTCGGAGATGTTGATCATTTGCGCCGGCGGCAAGCCCGGGATATCGATCTGGCCGATCGGGGAAGGACCCGCTTCGGTTACGCTGACTTCGACTTCCCGCTGTTCCAGCTCGCCGTTGCGCAGCATGCGGCGAAACTTGGACCGTGTCTCGGCACTTGCGCCCTCGCCGACAAGCGCCGTCAGCAAGCGCTCTTCCGCAGCGAGTTCGGCACGGGCCGTGACCGCGCGGCGAGCGATATCGCGCAACATGTTGATGCTGACTTCCACCAGATCGCGCACGATGCTTTCCACATCGCGGCCGACATAGCCGACTTCGGTGAATTTCGTGGCCTCGACTTTGAGGAAAGGCGCCTGAGCCAGCTTGGCCAAGCGCCGAGCGATTTCGGTTTTGCCGCAGCCCGTGGGGCCGATCATCAGGATGTTTTTGGGCACCACCTCTTCGCGCATTTCTTCCGGCAATTGCTGCCGGCGCCAGCGGTTGCGCAAGGCAATGGCGACGGCGCGTTTGGCTTCGGCTTGGCCGACGATGAAGCGATCCAGCTCGGAAACGATTTCCCGTGGAGAATATGTCGGGACTTCCATCAGCTTTCTTTCCGAAGAGTTTCGACGACGATATGGTGGTTGGTGTAAACGCAAATATCGGCGGCAATACGAAGGGCACGCCGTGCAATTTCCTCGGCGCCGAGATCGGTGGTTTCCAAAAGCGCGCGTGCGGCGGCCAAAGCAAAAGACCCGCCGGAACCGATGCCGACGACGCCGTCTTCCGGCTCCAGCACATCGCCCGTTCCGGTGAGGGTGAAGCTGCGGTCGCGGTCGGCGACAATCATCATCGCTTCGAGGCGGCGAAGGTAGCGATCGGTCCGCCAATCCTTGGCCAGTTCCACGCAGGCGCGCTCCAGCTGATTGGGAAAACGCTCAAGCTTCGCCTCCAGCCGCTCGAGCAGCGTGAAGGCATCCGCCGTCGCCCCGGCAAAACCGGCGATCACGGAGCCGCCAGCCCCGATGCGGCGCACCTTGCGCGCGTTGCTTTTGATGATGGTCTGCCCGAGGCTCACTTGACCATCACCGGCGATAGCCACTTCCGAGCCGCGGCGCACGGAAATGATCGTGGTTCCGTGCCAAAGGGAATCACTGCCAGGTTCTTGACGAGAAGGGAACATGATGGCGCTAGATGGCGCGCCGCTTCGGATGAAGCAAGAGGACGCCCGAACAAGGCTCTTCTGCCCGCGAAAGCTTGCCTGCTAAACCGGCCGCGCGGCTTCCGCCCGCACCCGCGGCAGCGCCAACACGGGCGTATAGAAGAGAAGATAACATCCGAACGCCGCGCTCCACGCGATGCCCGCGGCCAGCAGCGCCCCAAAATACCCTCCGCCAGCCAACGGAGCAAAGAGGCGCAAGAGAGCAGCCAGCGTGATCAGCGCGTAGATCACGCGCGTGGCCGGGCCGGCGGCGAGCGGCCTGCCGGTATGGCCGAGCGCGACCCGCGTCATCATCGCCAAGGTCATGGTGCCGATGGCGCCCACGGTCAGCGCATGCACCGCCGTGCTTGCGGGCAGCACCGGCAGAAAGTGATCAAACCCCAGCAGGAGAAAACCGAATGCCAGCCATCCGTAAGCCAGATGCATAATGGCCAGCAGCGGTTCCGCCCAGGTTTTTTCGCCGCGCCAGCGATACAGCCGCAGGGCCACTGCAATCCCCGCAATGATTGCCAAGATCGCGCAGAGGCCGCTTTGCGGCGCGATCACCCAGGAGAGCAGCGCAAACAAGCTTAAAGCAATCGCCGCCCGGTCGATCCAGCCGAACGGGGCTGGGGTCTCCGCGCCGGGGTCCTGCTTCACCAGCCAGTTGCGGGTGAAGCTCGGCACGATCCGGCCGCCGACAAAGCCGATCAACATCAAAAGCGTTGCCACGCCGAGCCGATTGCCGAGGAGAGCGGTCTCGGCAACGCCCAAGAGCTCGAGATGCACCAGCAGATTGCCGGCAAGCAGCGAAGCGAGCGCCGCCAGCATGGGAAGGTTGCGCCAGTTGCGCCCGGCGATGATTTCCCGCGCCACCACGGCGAGGAAGACGGCTGGGAAGATCAGATCGAGCAGCGCGACCAGCGGCGCAGGCAGCCCGGCGCCCACGGTTACGGCAAGGCGGCCGAGAAGCCAAAGCGCGGCGAGAACGGCAAGAGGCACGCCTTGCAGCGGCAGCCTTCCCGTCCAATTCGGGATGGCGGTGAGCAGAAAGCCCGCAACCACCGCCGCACCGTAGCCGAAAGCCATTTCATGGATGTGCCAGACCAGCGCGGGCAGGCGGGTTGGCAATTCGGCGCCGTGCAGCGCGGCAAGCCAAAGCGGGATGGCAAGGCCCGCCCACAGCGCGGCCAACAGAAAGAACGGGCGGAAGCCGGCGGAAAACACAGCCGGACCGGCATGAGCCCTGTAGCGGGGAATCGGCGGCATTGCGAAGCGGCCCTTCAGCGATACGGTTTTATCGCCGATAGGGGTTCGGCAACAAGGCGCGCAGAGGAACTTTCAACAGCACCTTTCCCGGCCCCGGCAGGATAATTCGGGCATCGGGGCTGAAATCAAAAAACATTTCGCGACATGCTCCGCACGGGGGAACAACCTCAAGGTCCTGACATGCTTCCTCGGGCTTGGGATGGCGCACCGCAACCACGGTCTCAACGCCGCCATCGCCTTCCAAGACCGCCCGGCCAAGCGCAACCGCCTCGGCGCAAATCGAAAGCCGCCCCACGGTTGCCCCGAGATGGAGGCCGGTCCAGACGCGCCCGTCGGTGCCGCGAATGGCTGCGGCAAGCGTGTGCCAAAACGGCCGATAATGCCGCAGGAGCGCGGCGCGCGCTTGCTCAACCAGAGCGAGATCTTCCGTGCTGAGCGGTTCGGCGGCTTCGGTAAGCGGCCCGGATCGGGAAAGAGGGGAAAGGTCAGTCAGCGGCTTGCATCTCCCCGGCCTCATCGGAGGCCGCCAGCATGGCGTTGGCGACCACGCCCGCCTGTTCGCGGATCTTACGCTCGATCGCCTCGGCGATTTCGGGGTGATCCCGCAGGAAGAGCTTGGCATTCTCCCGCCCCTGGCCGATGCGCTGGCTATCGTAGCTGAACCAGGCGCCGGATTTTTCCACCACCCCTGCTTTGACGCCGAGATCGATCAGCTCACCCACTTTGCTAATCCCTTCGCCGTACATGATGTCGAACTCCACCTGTCGGAAGGGCGGGGCGAGCTTGTTTTTGACGATTTTCACGCGGGTTTGGTTGCCGGACACCTGGTCACGATCTTTGATTTGGCCGATCCGGCGGATCTCCATGCGCACCGAGGCATAGAATTTCAATGCGTTGCCGCCGGTGGTGGTTTCCGGGTTGCCGAACATCACGCCGATTTTGAGCCGGATCTGGTTGAGGAAAATCAGCAATGTGTTGCTGCGGGAGACGGATCCGGTGAGCTTGCGCAGCGCTTGGCTCATCAACCGCGCATGCAGCCCGACATGCGAATCACCCATTTCGCCCTCAAGCTCGGCGCGCGGGACGAGAGCGGCCACGCTATCGATGACCAGCACATCCACGGCGCCGGAGCGGACCAAGGTATCGGCGATTTCCAGCGCCTGTTCGCCGGCATCGGGCTGGCTGATCAACAAATTGTCGACATCGACTCCGAGCTTTCGCGCGTAGATGGGATCCAAGGCGTGTTCGGCATCGATGAACGCCGCGGTGCCTCCGCGTTTTTGCGCCTCGGCGATGGCGTGCAGCGCCAAGGTGGTTTTGCCCGAGCTTTCGGGCCCGTAAATCTCCACGATGCGCCCGCGGGGGAGCCCGCCGATGCCGAGCGCGAGATCAAGCCCCAAAGAGCCGGAGGGAATCACCTCAATCGCCTCATCGGAGCGTTTTGCCCCCATGCGCATGATCGAGCCTTTGCCGAAGCTTCGTTCGATCTGCGCCAGCGCCGCTTCCAGCGCTCTATCTTTTTCCATTCCGATTTGTCCCTGTATGCAAAGGCCAAGCCCTTTTCGGCACAACCCACCATCGGCAGGTACGTTTGTGATCTCGCCCAATAGTGGTATCTGCTAGTTTCTCACAGATAGGAACACTTAGGCAACAGGCAGAGAGGGGGGGAGCCGCCGCTTGGCGGAACGGAGCGCTTGCGGCATGCTTCCTGCCATGCTTTCGCGCTTGTTTGCTCCTTCCGCCATTGCGGTGATCGGCGCCTCGCCTGATGCCGGCCGGATTCGCGGCCGGCTTTTGCAGCTGCTGCGCAAAGGCGGCTTTGCCGGGCCGATCTACCCGGTCAACCCAAGTTATGCGGAAATCGACGGCCTCCGCTGTTATAAAGACGTATCGGCCATCGGCGCGCCGGTGGATCTCGCCGTGGTGGTGATTCCGGCGCCGCATGTGCCCGATTCGCTGCTGGCCTGCGCGCGGGCGGGCATTCCGTATGCGGTGGTGATTTCCTCGGGCTTTGCCGAAGAGGGCGGCGCGGCGGCCGCGCTTCAGACTCGGCTGAAGCAGATCGCGCAGGAAACGGGGATGCGCATCCTGGGTCCCAACTCGGAGGGGTTTTACAACGCCGTTGCGGGCGTGGCGGCTACGTTCAGCCCCGCGGTCGATGCGCATGCGGGGGATGCTCCGGTCATTGCCGGCGCCGGGCGCATCGGCGTGGTGGCGCAAAGCGGCGGGATCGGGTTTTCCTTTTTGAATCGCGGGCGGGTGCTGGGGCTGAGGTTTTCGTCTCTGATTACCACCGGAAACGAGGCGGATCTCACGGCGGCCGATTGCTTTTGGCATCTCGTCTCCGATGACGAGACCGCCGCTTTGCTTTTGTTTCTGGAAACGGTGCGCGATGCGGCGCGCTTTGCGGAAGCGGCCCGGCTTGCCGCCCAGCGGGGCAAACGCGTGGTGGTGGTGAAAGTGGGGCATTCGGAAGGAGGCAGCCGGGCCAGCGCCTCTCACACCGCCGCCATGACCGGCTGGGAGTGCGCGTATCGGGCGGCGTTTCGCAGCTTGGGCATGATTCCCGCGCAGGATCCGGACGAGGCGCTGGCGATTTTGGCGGCGTTGACCACAAGCCCGCCCGCACGCGGCCGGCGGGCAGGCATTATTACCACCTCGGGCGGGGCGGGGGCGTGGCTTGCCGATACGCTGGCCGCCGCGGGTTTTTCCTTGCCCGAGCTTTCGCCCGGCCTGCAGGCCGAAATTCGGAGCTACATCCCTTCCTACGGATCAACCCGCAACCCGGTGGATATTACCGCACAAGCGGTGCATTCCGGCGGCATGAACCGCACCATCGGGCTTTTGACCGACAGCGCCGAGGTTGACCTGATTGCCGTGACTTTCTCGGCGGCGAACGATACGCGCCTTTCCGTGCAGCCGGAGGAGCTTGCGCCCCTGCTTGCCCGACGCGAAAAGCCGGTACTGTTTTTCAGCTACACCTTGCCTTCGCCCCTCGCGCGGCGGGGTTTGGCGGAAGCCGGCGCTGCGATCCACACCAATCTTCACGCTCTCTCTGCCGCCGCCAAGGCGCTTGGCAGCCAAGTGCGCGTGCGGGCCGAACCCGCTTCGGCCGTTGCGCGTGCTTCCGAGAGCCTGCTTGAGAAGCTTCGCGCCCATCCGGGGCCGTGGATGGAGTTTTTCGCCAAGGAGGTCCTGGCGGAATGGGGAATTCCCATCGCGCCGCGCATTTTGGTGCGGACCAAGGAGGAACTTGCGAGAGCCGCGCGGCGTTTGGGCTTCCCCCTGGCAGCGAAGGTGCAATCTCCCGCCATTTTGCACAAAACCGATGTGGGCGGCGTGCAGCTGAACATTCGCACGGAGGCGGAGTTGGAAGCAGCGTTTGCCGCGCTGATGGACAAGGGCCGCAGCGTTGCCGGCGCGGCGCTTGCCGGCGTGTTGCTGGAGCCGATGGCGCCGCCGGGGGTGGAAATGATCGTGGGCGCGGTGCGCGATGCGACCTTCGGCCCGGTTGTGATGCTCGGGGCCGGCGGCATTGCGGCCGAGCTCTTGCAGGATACCGCCTATCGCTTGGCCCCTGTAGACGAGTCGGAGGCGATGGAGATGATCGCCGAGCTTGCCAACGCGCGTTTGCTGGCGGGCTATCGCGGCGCACCGCGGGCGGACGTGGTGGCGCTCGCGCGGCTGACGGCGGCGCTTTCCGCCTTTGCCGCGGCTTGCCGGAACGAGGTTGCCGAGGTGGAGCTCAATCCGGTGCTGGTGCATGCGGAAGGCCAAGGCGTGAGCGTGGCCGATGCTCTGATTGTCGTGGATGCAAAGGTGTGAAAGCCATGAACAAGGCTGCGGGTTACAAGGATATCGGCGTTTGGCAGGAGCGGCATGTGGGCTTTGTGGAGCTGCGCCGCCCGCCGGATAATTACTTCGACAAAGCGCTGATTGCGGAGATCGCTGCGGCTTTTGAGGCGTTCGATGCCGAGCCTTCCTGCCGGGTGATCGTACTTGCCGCGCAGGGCAAGAACTTTTGCGCCGGAGCGGATCTCGCGCGCCGGCCGGCAACCGGCAGCACCGAGGAAACCGGCGGCGGCAAACATCTCTACAAAGAGGCGATCCGCCTGTTTCGCACGCAAAAGCCGATTATTGCGGCCGTGCAGGGCGCGGCCGTAGGCGGAGGGCTTGGGCTTGCCTTGGTTGCGGATTTCCGAGTCGCTTGCCCCGAAGCGCGGTTTTGCGCGAATTTCACGCGGCTTGGGTTTCATCCGGGCTTCGGCTTGACCTATACGCTGCCGCGACTGGTCGGGCCGCAGAAGGCGGCGCTGCTGTTTTACACGTCCCGGCGCATACGCGGCGAGGAAGCGTTTGCCATGGGCCTGGCCGACGTTCTGGTGCCGCAGGCGGAGCTTCGGCACGCCGCGCTTGCGTTGGCGGAGGAAATTGCGCAGTCGGCTCCGCTCGCGGTGCTTTCGACGCGTGCCACGCTTCGCCGCGGCGCCGTGGAGGCGATTGAAGCGGCCACGGAGCGGGAGCTTGTGGAGCAGGAATGGCTGCGGCGGACGAAGGATTTTCAGGAAGGGGTGAAAGCCATGGCGGAGCGGAGAGCCCCTGAGTTCCATGGGAAGTAACGAATATTAAAGATTTTACATTTTATTCTAGGGTGGGAGGGTCATTAACGAATCGTTCATCATTTGTTTTCAAATCCGAGGGTTTTGGACAAAAAGTGAACATAAAAAACGTCGAGTCGGGCGTACGCAATACTTTCATAATTCAGTGCAAGCAACGGAATTTATGACTTTTTCGAGCGCATTGCCGAGCTCGGCCAGGGTGTAGGGTTTTGGCAAGAAGACGACGTTTTCTGCGGAAACGTCTTTTCTTAACGATTCCTCGGCATAGCCGGAAACCAGAATCGCCGGCAGATCGGGGCGTAGGGAACGCAAGCGCCGGAGCAGACTCGGCCCGTCTATATCCGGCATGACCACATCGCTGACAACAGCGGAAAGTTTCGTTGTAAGATTGTGATTTTCCAGTAAAGCCAGTGCCGCTTCACCGGTTTCTGCCGCCAGAACGTCAAAGCCGCGCTGGCTGAGAAAATAACAGGCGAGGCGGAGGACCGAGGCCTCATCATCCACTACAAGCACGGTGCGGGATGGAGCGGGGTTTGGGGCCGCCGCCGGCGCGGGGCTTGGCTGCGGTTGGGCAGCCGGGCGCGGAGGCGCCGAGCTTTGGGCTTCTTTCGCGGGGCCGAGCGGTGCTTTCGGCGCGGCGGCTTGCGGCGGCTCCTGTTTGGGGGCCGCACAACGGGGAAGATAGATGTGCACCGCCGTGCCTTTGCCGGGCGTGCTTTCCACCGCGACGAAGCCCTCGGACTGCCGGACAATTCCGTGCACGGTGGAGAGCCCCAGCCCGGAACCGCCGCGGTCGCGTTTGGTTGTGAAGAAAGGGTCGAAGATATGGGGCAGGATTTCGGGCGGGATGCCGGTGCCGGTATCCTCAACGGTGATGACGACGTAGCGGCCGGGGGGCATGGTTTCCACGCCGAGCTGGCGAGGAGCGAATAAAATCAAACGGCTATTGCGGATTGTTAAAATACCGCCTTCGGGCATGGCATCGCGCGCATTGACGGCGAGGTTGATCAAGACCTGGTCGAATTGGGAGGGGTCTGCCCGGATGAAATAGCCCGGCTCTTCCAGTTCAAGCTTCAGACGGATTTGATCGCCAAGAAGCCGATGGAGAAGCCGGGAAAGATCGCGAATTGCGGCATTTACGGAAATCACCCGCGGTTGCAGGGTTTGCTGGCGGGAAAAGGCGAGCAGCTGCCGCACGAGCGCGCTGCCGCGTTCGGCGTTGCGGCGGATTTCTTCGACTTCGAAAAGCGTGGCTTGGTCTAAGCCCGTGCGGCCGAGCGCAAGGTCTGCCGCGGCGATAATCGCGGTAAGCAAGTTGTTGAAATCATGCGCGATTCCGCCTGCAAGCTGCCCCAGCGATTGCAGCTTTCGACTATGATCCAATTGCGCTTGCAGCCGCTTGAGCGGGGTGATGTCGGAAATGCGCAGAATGAACCCGCCGGTTTTCCCGCCGCCCTCGCGCAAAGGCGCGACCGCGATATCGACATCCACCACCCGCTCTTCGGTGTTCCCGGAACGATGAAGCCGACCGACGAATCGGCGCACCGGCGCGGCGGCGTTTGCTCCGGCGGCAAGGATTTCCCGAAAGGCCCCCGCGCATTTCGCGCGCGTTTCTTCATCGAAGATGTCTACGGCAGGCTGGCCCGGCTTGATCGGGTTCTGCGCGCCCAGCATGCGGGCGAGCGTGGTATTGGCGCGCACCACGCGGCAGGCGGGATCGACAATCACGACCCCGTCGGTGGCTTCTTCGAACAAGACCTGGCCGAGCGCGCCAAGCGGCTGACGGAAGCGGTCCAATAGGCTCCGCATGTTGGAGCGGAACCAGGATGCACGGAAAAAGCGGCGAAGCATCATGCTGCCTCTCTTTTTCTTTTCAGGCGGCCGGTCAGGCGCCAGACATAGGCGATCAATTCGGCCACCGCTTTGTAGTGTTCCGGCGGGATTTCGACGTCGAGCGGCACTTGATAGAGTGCACGCGCCAATGGCGGGTTGGCAACGATCGGCACGCGATGTTCTTCGGCGGCGGCGCGGATGCGCAGAGCCAGTTCATCGACACCCTTAGCAACCACGCGCGGGGCGGCGTGTTTTTCCCGGTCGTAGGCCAGAGCGACGGCGTAGTGGGTGGGGTTGGTGATTACCACGGCGGCGGTCTTGACCTGGGCAAGCATGCGCTTGCGCATGCGCGCGCGGCGAAGCTGGCGAAGCCGCATTTTCACCTGCGGATCGCCTTCGGTTTCTTTCATCTCCTCGCGCAATTCTTGGCGGCTCATGCGCAACCTGCGATTGTATTGCAGACGCACGCGCAACACATCAAGCCCCGCGATTACGCCTTCCATGAGGGCAATGGCAAAGAGCACCTTAAAGCCGAGGCGCAAAAGCTCGCGCGCGAGTTGCGGCGCTTCCCAGAATGTCGCCGTTGCGAGCCGGGCAAGGTCGGCGCCGAGCACACGCCAGCAGACAAGGCCCGCGACCAGCATTTTCACCACGGCCAGCAACAGCTGTATTGCGTTGCTGCGGGAAAAAATCTGCCCGAGATTCGCCCTTGGGTTGAGCCGGCCGAAATCCGGCCGCATGGCAGGCCAATGCACGAGCCCCCGCGTTTGGAACAAGGTGGACGCCATCGCACCCGCAAAGGCGAGAGCAAGCAGCGGCAAGGTTGCATGAAGCCAGGCGGAGAGCCCGGCATGCAAGGCTTTGATCGGGTTTCCGAAGGGGTCCGGCCCGACCAGGAAGACGCTTAGGCGGGCGAGAATCTCGCGTCCGAGTGCGGGGCCGAGAAAGAACAAAGCCAGGGCAAGAAGAACAAGCCCGGCGGCGGAGGAGACCTCACGCGAGAGCGCGACATGGCCTTCTTCGCGCGCGCGCTGCAGCCTTCGCGGTGTTGCGGGTTCGGTTTTCTCTTCCGATGTGGAGGCTGCGGCGTCTTCTTCGGCGATGGCGG
>JAIMBF010000014.1 GCA_023511585.1 Terriglobia bacterium | reverse complement strand
AGCATTGCAAGCATCCGGGCCGCAACCGGCTTCGATTTCGACTGCCCTTCCGAAGTTCCGCAAACGCCCGAACCCAAGATTGAGGAGCTTGAGGCCTTGCGCGGACCGGTCGCCGCAAAGATGCGCGGCGATTATCCGGAATTTTGTCGGCGCGTGTGGAACAATCTCTAGACCTACAGCAGGAAAAAGCTTTGATGGATTCAGCAACAAACACGGATATTGTAGAAAAATCGAGTGCCGCGCAAGGAGCTCTGGCGGGTTTGCGCGTGATCGATCTTACCCGCGTTCTCGGAGGGCCCTATTGCACCATGATTCTTGCCGATCACGGCGCTGAGGTGATCAAACTGGAACCGCCGCAGGGCGATGAGACACGCGATTGGGGCCCTCCGTTCGTGGAACATGCCGACGGAACGCGCGATGCCAGCTATTTCATCGGTGTTAATCGCAACAAGCAATCGGTCGGGCTTGATCTCGCACAACCGAAGGGGCGCGCTGTCCTGCTTCGTCTCTTGGAAGGCGCGGATGTTTTGGTGGAGAATTTCAAGCCCGGGACGATGGAGAAATGGGGGCTTGGATATTCCGAGGTCCTATCGAAGCGCTTTCCGCGCTTGATTCATTGCCGTATTTCCGGTTTCGGCGCGGATGGGCCACTCGGTGGCTTGCCCGGCTATGATGCGATTTTGCAAGCCATGACGGGGCTGATGAGCATCAACGGGGATCCGTCTACAGGCCCGTTGCGTTTGGCTACACCGGTAGTGGATTTGGCCACCGGGCTTTACTCCGCCGTTGGTATTCTGATGGCGCTTTATGAACGCAACCGATCAGGCCAAGGCCAATTCCTTGACATGACATTGCACGACTGTGCCATTGCCCTGCTGCATCCGCATGCCGCCAACTATTTCCTGAATGGAGTGAGGCCCCGTCCGACCGGAAATCCGCATCCCAATCTTGCGCCCTACGAAAAGTTTCGCACCCGTACCTGCGAAGTCTTTATCGCAGCTGGCAATAACGGGCAGTTTCGCAAACTCTGCACCGAGCTTGGTCTTGCAGATCTCGCTGATGACCCGCGCTTTGCTACCAACGCAGCAAGGCTTGCTAATCGCGTCGCTCTTGCCGAGCGTTTGGCTGCGGCCGTCGCCGATCAAGATGGGCACGAATTGGCGCTGCGTCTGTTGCGCGCCGGCCTGCCGGCAGGCCCGGTGCTTGCCGTGGATGAAGCGTTGAACTCGGCGCATGCGCGCGCCCGCGCAATGGTCAGCGAACGCGAAGGCTATCGCGGCCTCGGCACGCCGATCAAGTTTCTCCGCACCCCAGGGGGAACGCGTATGCCGCCGCCCCGTTTTGCTGAACAGACAGTCGAGGTCTTGAGCAAAGCCGGTTTCTCCGCCGAAGAGATCGAAACCCTGCAGGCGGAAAGCGTCTTGCTCTCGCGACGACGTCGTTAGTCCGCTATGGATTCAGCCCCGAAGAAACCGGCACAATCCGCACCGGCAGAGGAATTTTTGGCGTCGAATGCGGTGCCGATGATCTGGGGTGCATTCGATGCGGCGTGGTATCTGCGTGCTTATCCGGAGGCAGAGGCTTCTCTTGCCGGGGCCGAGAGCTCCGAAGTCTTGCGTTTTTATCTTGAAAAGGGTCAGTCGCTCGGCCATTCACCGAACATCTTTTTTGATGAGCTCTGGTATTTGCAGCGCTATCCGGATGTCTGCGAACTCGTCCGGAAAGGGATATTTCGCTCCGGTTTCGATCATTATTGCGCAGAAGGTTTTGCCGATCGGTCGCCGCATTGGCTGTTTGATCGCGCGTTCTATGGCAATATCTGCGGAAATCCTTCGATCGAATTGTTAAGGCGGCGTGGGTTCTTCGATCTTTACGATGAATATTTGCGTCACGGAGTAAGATTGGGGCGCCCATGCCACACCTTGTTTGATCCCAATTTTTTTGCTGACCGTAACCAGCCGAGTGAAGCGGAAGCCATCAACCTTTTCGGCGCTTATTTGCTTCGTCTTCATCGCCGTACGGTAGAACCGCAATGCTCCCTTTATTTTGATCCTCGGTGGTATCGGCAAACCTATCCGGATGCCGAGCGCGCGATTTCCGACAGGCGTTATCTTGGCGCGCTTCATCATTATCTTTGCAACGGCGCGCCGGGCGCATTTGACCCACATCCATTGTTTTCGGAGCGCTACTATTTGGAAGAGAATCCGGACGTTAAAGATGCCATCCAGGAAAAGAAATTTCAAACCGGATATCTGCATTTTCTCGGCCACGGTGTTTTCGAGCTTCGTGCCCCGAGCCCTTTATGCGACTTGCAGGCTTATTGGAACAATTCCGCGGCAGCGCGGAGGGCGGTTCAGAACGGGCGGACACGCGATGTTTTTACCTATCTTTTAGAGCACGCGACCGCGCATGAATTTGTAACGTTACCCGATATCGAAGAGACCAAGGCGCAAGCCGATTTTCTTCGCCGTGCTGAAGTTTTTGCTGCGTCTTTGCGGCCCGGTGAGTTAAATTTCGGCTATACCGGAGAACCGCATATTAGCGTTATTGTTGTAGCGCATAATCGGTTCGCGCTAACGGTGCAGGCGCTTGCGTCATTGCGAGCGAACTATGCGGAGCCGATCCAACTCATTTTCGTGGACTCGGGCTCGTTGGATGAAACCCGTTTTATCGAACGCTATGTCAATGGAGCTTGCATTTTACGATTTGCCGAAAACATCGGTTTTGTTCGTGCGGTCAACGCCGCGCTGCGGGAAGTTCAGTCGCCCGTCGTTTTGTTTATGAACAACGATATTACCCTCTCGCCGATGGCAATCGCACGCGGACTCCATCGGCTCGCCAAGGATCCGGCAATTGGAGCCGTCGGCGCGAAAATCTTGCGTACGCACGGCCGCTTGCAAGAAGCCGGCTCCATGATCTGGCGTGACGGCAGCGTTCTCGGCTACATGCGCGATGCGGCGGCGACTGTGCCGGAAGCGAATTTCCTGCGAGAAGTGGACTTTGCATCGGGCACCTTTCTCTTTGTGCGCACGCAAGCGTTGCGGCAGATCGGCGGCTTCGATGAGCGCTTTTCGCCGGCCTATTACGAAGATGTGGATTTTTGTTTCCGCCTCCAGGAAGCAGGCTGGCGGGTGGTCTATGACCCCGCTGTTATGATAACGCATTTTGAGCACGCAAGCTTACGCTCTTCGGCCGATGCGGCGCGATGGATGGAGGAGAGAAGAAAGGTTTTTCAACTCAAACATCAAGCCCGCCTTCGGCAAAAGCACGCCCCGAGGCCGGACCTTGCGGTTTTTGCACGTTCGGCGCGGCCGTCTCGCTGGCGCGTGCTCTTTCTGGAAGACGTCGTGCCGTTGCCTTGGCTGGGATCGGGCTACGGCCGGTCGAATGATATTATTCGGGCGCTTGCAGAAATCGGGGCCGAAGTCACGATCTTTCCGGTCAATCCCACCCGCGTGCCGTTGGCACGTCTCTCCCAGGCATTGCCGGAAACCGTGGAGATCATGCATGACCGCACGATTGACGATCTTGAAGATCTTTTCGCCGATCGCCGCGGTTTTTACAACATCGTCTGGGTTAGCCGCGCACACAATCTTGTCAAGGCTTTACCCACGCTAGAGGCCCATTGTGCCGATGTTTCGGCCGTTTCCGTCATCTTGGATACCGAGGCGGTGTTTTCGTTGCGCGAAGCGGCAAAGGCCAAGCTGCGGGGGCAACCGTTTGATCTTGATGCAGCGCTTGCCGAAGAGTTCAAAGCGGCTTGGTTCTGCCAGCTGATTTTGGCGGTAAACGAGGCGGAGGCAGAATGTTTGCGACGCTTCGGTTTCTCCGATATCGCTGTACTTGGCACCACAAAGGAACCTGTCCCGACCACAAAGCGGTTTGAAGATCGCAGCGGCTTTCTCTTTGTCGGGAGCATCCACGCGATCGATTCACCCAATTATGATGGTCTGCTTTGGTTCACGCGTGACGTCCTTCCGCTCGTTGCGCGCACATCGGCAGAGCCCGTCGAATTTGCCGTTGCAGGATACCGCGCGCCGGGGGTTGATCTTGCCGCTTTTGCTTCGATGCCCGGCGTAAAGTTGCTGGGTGAGGTGGAAGATCTTGCGCCGCTTTACGAGCAGTATCGCGTTTTCGTTGCGCCGACACGCTATGCCGCCGGTACCCCTTATAAAGTTTACGAGGCTGCGGCGCATGGGCTGCCGATCGCCGCTACGGCTTTGTTGGCCACGCAGCTCGGCTGGCGCGATGGCGTCGAGTTGCGCGTGGGATCAAACGCAAAGGAGTTTGCGCGCGCCATGCTTGCTCTTTATCATTCCAAAACGGAGTGGAAAAAGATAAGCGAAGGCGCCCTTGCCCGTATCCGGCATGAGCACAACGCTTCGGCGTACCGCAAACGTATTCGCGATATTTTGGAAAAATTGCAACCCTCGGCCGCACGCAAATAAGCCCCGCGCGCACTTGCACAATCGGCGGCTCAAGCCGTTCCGACCAGCTTATCAAGTTCGCGCACGACGGCTTCGCCCATCACTTGGGTGCCGACCTTTGCGCAATTCGGTGCCATGATATCGGGTGTGCGCAAGCCGCCCGCAAGCACGTTGGTAACGGCGCGTTCGATAAGCCGCGCATCCTCCTGCATGCTGAACGAATAGCGAAGCAACATCGCGAAACTCAAAATTTCAGCCAAGGGATTGGCAATTCCCTTACCAGCGATGTCGGGTGCGCTGCCGTGGATCGGCTCATAGAGCGCGTAACGCTTGCCGGTACTATCAGGTGCTCCGAGCGTGGCCGAGGGTAACATACCCAGGCTTCCCGTGAGCATGGAAGCAAGATCGGAAAGCAAGTCACCGAAAAGGTTGGTTGTGACGATCACATCAAACTGGCGCGGATTGCGCACAAGCTGCATAGCGCAATTGTCTGCATACATGTGCGAAAGCGTGATATCGGGATATTCCCGATCCCGAAGCGCTTGCACGGTTTGGCGCCAAAGCAGGCCACTTTCCATGACGTTGGCTTTCTCTACGCTGCAAACCTGTTTTTTCCGTTCGCGTGCGAGTTCAAAAGCCACGCGTGCAACCCGCTCGATCTCGTCGGTGGTATAAACCTCGGTGTTGATGCCGCGCTTGCGCCCGTCCGGCAATGTTTCGATCCCGCGTGGCTCGCCGAAATATATTCCTCCCGTACTTTCGCGCACAATCATCAAGTCTAGTCCGCGGACGATTTCCGGCTTCAACGTGCTTGCATCCACGAGCGGATCCAACACCACGGCGGGACGAAGATTGGCAAACAGACCGAGCTCGCGGCGCAGCGTCAGAATGGCAAGCTCCGGACGACGGTCAAAACCGAGGTGATCCCACTTTGGTCCACCGACGGCGCCGAACAAGACGGCATCGGCACGCTTCGCTTTTTCCACTACTTCCTCGGAGATCGGCCGACCTTTCGCATCAATGGCCGCCCCGCCCACAAGCTCCTCTTCCACCTCAAACCTCACCGCACGGTGGCGTGCCATCCAGTCGATAATGCGCCGCACCTCGTACATTACTTCCGGGCCAATCCCATCGCCCGGCAAAATGAGCAATCGCTTATTGGCAAGCGTCACGGCCTATCCTTTCACGCTAGCGGCGAATCACGTATGCAGCGGGGGCAGCCAGGGCTTTTCCGCCTGTTTCATCTGCTCGTAGCGAGCAATTTTATCGGCATGTTGCAGCGTCAGCCCGATGTCGTCCAGCCCATTGAGAAGCATGTGCTTGTGGAATGGATCGATCTCAAAGGGAATGGCTTCTCCGTTAGCGGAGATCACGACTTGGCGTTCCAGATCAACCGTAAGGCGGGCATTGGCGCCGAGTTGGGCATCGGTGATCAATTGCTCACACCGGGGTTTCGGAAGACGCACAGGCAACAGGCCGTTCTTGAGGCAGTTATTGTAAAAAATGTCGCCGAAACTTGGCGCGATCACCGCGCGAATGCCGAAATCGAGCAAAGCCCAAGGTGCATGCTCGCGCGAGGAACCACAACCGAAATTTTCATAGGCAATCAGGATCCGGGCTTGGCGGTAAGGCTCCTTGTTGAGCACGAAATCGGGATTTTCGCGCCCATCCGGCAAATAACGCAGCGCATCAAACAAATGCACGCCAAGCCCGGTGCGTTTGATGGTTTTCAGAAAACGGGCAGGGATAATTTTGTCCGTATCGATATTCGCGGCGGGAAGCGGCGCGGCAATTCCGGTCAGCGTGGTGAATTTTTCCATGGTGTTAGAGATACTCCCGCACATCGACGAACCGGCCGGCGATTGCCGCCGCCGCGGCCATGGCCGGAGAGACGAGATGCGTGCGTCCTCCCGGTCCTTGCCGGCCTTCGAAATTGCGATTGGAGGTGCTGGCGCAGCGCTGGCCGGGCGTGAGCTTATCGGGGTTCATGCCAAGACACATCGAGCAGCCCGGCTCCCGCCATTCAAATCCTGCTTCCCGGAAGATCCGGTCAAGCCCCTCTTCTTCGGCTTGTTTTTTGACCAAGCCGGAGCCGGGTACCACCAACGCCCGCACGCCTTCGGCCACGCGCCGGCCACGGGCGATCTGGGCCGCATCGCGCAGATCCTCGATGCGGCTGTTGGTGCAGCTGCCGATGAAGACCACGTCGATGGGGATCTCGGTGATCCGCTGGCCGGGCTTGAGGCCCATATAATCGAGCATGCGTTGCATCTGCGCCCGCACGGCGGCATCTTCCGCCGCGGCTGGATCGGGCACCGAACCCGTAACCGGCACCACCGCTTCGGGATTCGTCCCCCATGTCACCATCGGTGCGATCTCTTCTGCCCGCAGTGTCACCACTTTGTCGTATACGGCGCCGGGATCGGAGGGGAGCGTGCGCCAATAGGCCACCGCCCGCTCGAAATCATCTCCTTGGGGCGCAAACGGGCGGGATTTCACGTAAGCGAAAGTGGTTTCGTCCGGCGCGATCAGGCCCGCACGCGCTCCGGCCTCAATCGACATGTTACAGACGGTCATCCGCCCCGCCATATCCAACGCCCGGATCGCCTCTCCCGCATATTCGATCACATAGCCCGTGCCGCCGGCGGTGCCGATGCGCCCGATGATGGCCAGGATCATGTCCTTCGCCCGCACGCCGATCGGCAGCCGGCCCACGACCTCTACCTTCATGTTTTTTGCAGGGGTCTGCAAAAGCGTCTGGGTCGCAAGCACATGTTCCACCTCCGAGGTGCCGATCCCGAAAGCCAGCGCGCCCATCGCGCCGTGGGTGGAGGTGTGACTGTCACCGCAGACAATGGTCATGCCCGGCAGGCTGATTCCCTGCTCCGGCCCGACGATATGCACAATGCCTTGCCGAACATCGAGAACCGGAAAATACGGAATGCCGAACTCTCGGACGTTTTGCTCCAGCGTTTCGACTTGGATGCGGCTGTCTTCTTCGGTAATGCCGCCGCGTCGATCGGTGGTAGGAAGGTTATGATCGGCTACCGCAATCGTGGCATCGGGGCGCCGCACCTTACGCCCCGCCAACCGCAGCCCTTCAAACGCCTGAGGGCTGGTCACCTCATGCACAAGGTGTCTGTCGATGTAGAGAATACAGGTACCGTCCGGAAGCCGCTCTACGACGTGATCATCCCAGATCTTTTCATAAAGTGTGCGGGGACGGTTTTCCGCCATCGTTTAAGTTCCTTCGGTCTCGGTCGGCTCAGGGCTTGGCGGTGCCTCCACAAGAGCTTCTCCACCGCGTGCCTTTTCCGCAATCCGTGCCGCTTTGCCGCTGCGGCCGCGGAGATAATAGAGCTTGGCGCGGCGCACGTCACCTCGGCGCAGAACCTGGATTTCCGCGATCATCGGCGAATACAGCGGGAAGACGCGTTCCACACCCTCACCGTAACTGATCTTTCGCACCGTGAAATTGCTGTTGATGCCCTTGCGCGCACGCGCGATGCAGACGCCCTCGAAGGCTTGCGTGCGGATGCGTTCCCCTTCCACAACCTTTACCAAAACGCGAAGCGTATCTCCGGGGGAAAAATCGGGAACCGCACGTTGCGCGGAGAGGCGCTTGACTTGCTCCGTTTCAAATTCTTGGAGGAGATTCATGGTCCTGGTCCTTTCGGGATGTTTCCTTACGGCGCTGTAAACCGGCTGGCAACCGCGCTTTCAGCGGATGCACGGCAGCTTTGCAGATAACGCGCCCAGAGATCCGGCCGGCGTTCGCGGGTGATGCGCTCCGCCTCGGCCCGTCGCCAGGCGGCAATTGCAGCGTGATCACCGCTCAAAAGCACTTCCGGCACCGCCCGGCCTTGCCAAACCGGCGGGCGCGTATAATGGGGATATTCCAGCAACCCGTTAGAAAAACTCTCGTCTTCCGCGCTGGCGGCATCTCCCATGACGCCCGGCAGCAGCCGCACGGCGGCATCCAAGACCGCCATGGCGGCGATCTCACCGCCCGCGAGCACATAATCCCCGATGCTGATTTCCATAAGGCCGCGGGCATCGATCACGCGTTGATCAACCCCCTCGTAACGGCCGCAAAGCAGTATCAGCCCCGGCCCGGAGGCCCAGCTGCGAACCATGGTTTGGTTGAGGGGAAGGCCGCGAGGGGTGAGAAAGATCATCGGCCGGCCGTCAGCAACCGCAGCGATCGCGGCATCGACGATATCGGGGCGCAGCACCATTCCCGGCCCGCCGCCGAAGGGTGCATCGTCCACGCTTCGGTGCCGGTCGGTGGCGTGGGCGCGAAGATCATGCGCGGCAAGCGACCAAATGCCTTCCCGCAGCGCCCGGCCGGCAAGGGAATGCCCGAGCGGCCCCGGAAACATCTCCGGAAAGAGCGTCAACACGGTTGCGCGCCAGCTCATGGCGCTACCTCCATCGGGGGTTCCACCACAATGCGACCATGCGCGAGGTTTACCTCGGGCACGGCACTGCGCGTAAAGGGAACCAGCAAGACTTTGCCATCGGCCCGTGCAATTTCCAGGCTCACGCCGCCGCCGTAATCGTGCACGGCGGTGACGGTGCCAAGCTCTCCCTCAGGGCCGATCGCCCGAAGCCCGATCAGGTCGGCGAGATAAAATTCGTCCGCCTCGGGTTCCGGCAGCGCTGATCGCGCGACATAAAGCCGTGTGTGCGTCAGACGTGCGGCCGTGGTCCGGTCGCGCACGGGCTGCCATGTTCCAGCGTTGTAGACTGAGACTTCCGCTATTCCCGGGCGTTGCCAGGCCAAGCGAAAGGCTTGTCCTTTGTCATCCTCAAGCGGGCTGTAACGGGCGAGATCCTCAGGGTCGGAGGTGAAGCTTTGCACGCGCACAAGCCCATGCACGCCATGCGGCCGCCCGATGATCCCAAGCAGAACCCGTTTGTTCGGCATCTGGATATGCTTTGCTCGGAGCGCGTCCGCCTCGCTAACCGGCCTGCGCCTTGGCGCGCTCCTGTGCCTTCTTCTTCGGCGCGGATTTGATGGGTTGGGGGCGAATCACCGGCGGCGGCGCCAGCTCGGCAGCCGCAAGAAACCGCGCCACGCGCTCGGTCGGCAGTGCGCCGTGCTGCAGCCAGTGCTTTATCCGTTCGCTGAACAGTCGCACGCGATCGGCATGCCCGGAAGGCAGCATCGGATTATACGATCCGAGCTTTTCCAGAAACCGTCCGTCCCGCGGGGCACGGCTGTCGGCGACGACGATATGATAATAAGGGCGCTTCTTGGCGCCGGCTCGGGCAAGGCGGATTTTTAATCCCATGGTTTTGGCTCTCCGTCACAATCGGGGTTGCTATACACGAAAATTTCAATGCCAGCTCTGGCGCCGGCCCGGCAGCAATGCCGCAAGCCCATGACGCATCAAACCCTTCTGGCCGAGTTTGTTGACCCGCTTCATCATCGTGGAGAGGTCGTCAAACTGTTTGAGCAAGCGGTTCACATCCGCCACCGTCACCCCGGAGCCGGCCGCGATACGCCGTTTCCGGCTGGCTTTGATAATTTCCGGCCGACGCCGTTCCTCAGGCGTCATGGAGAGAATAATCGCTTCCTGACGGCGCAGCAGTTTTCCGTCGAGCTTGCTTTCGTCGAGCTGGGCGGCGAGCTTACCCGCCCCGGGTAGCATCCCCAAAATGGAAGAGAGGCTTCCCATGCGGGTAATCTGGCGAAGCTGTTTGGCGTAGTCCTCAAGGTCGAAGCGGCCCTTGGCGAGTTTGGCGGCCAGTTGCTCGGCCTCCTCGCGCTCGATGGTTTCCTGCGCCCGCTCCACGAGTCCGACCACGTCGCCCATTCCCAAAATTCGGCCGGCCACACGCTCGGGGTGAAATTCTTCCAACGCATCAAGCTTTTCGCCGACACCCACCAGCTTGATCGGCGCTCCGGTAACGGCGCGCATGGAAAGCGCGGCGCCTCCGCGGGCGTCACCGTCCATGCGAGTCATGACAATGCCGCTGATCCCGACTGCTTCGTTAAAGGCCCGCGCGGTGTTAACGGCGTCCTGACCGGTCATGGCATCCACCACCAGCAAGGTTTCGGCCGGATGGGTGGCATCGCGGACGGCACGAACTTCGTCCATCAGTTCCTGGTTGATGGAAAGCCGCCCGGCGGTATCCAGAATAACAACGTCGAAGCCTTCGCGCCGCGCGGTGCTGATCGCGCGATTGGCAATGGCAATCGGCGTTTCCCCGGCCACAATCGGAAGACTCGGCACACCGGCCTGTTTCGCGAGTTGTTCCAGCTGCAACTGCGCAGCGGGGCGCTGCGTATCCAAGCTTGCGAGCAGCACCCGCTTTCGTTCCCGGCTTGCCAGACGCAGGCCGAGCTTGCCTGCCGTCGTCGTCTTGCCGGAGCCTTGCAGACCCACCATCAGCACAGGCACCGGCGCCGGGGCATTCAAATTTAGCGGCACGGCGCCCGCACCGCCCAGTTGGGCGATCAACGCATCGTGCACAATTTTGATGACTTGCTGGCCCGGGGTGACCGATTCCATCACTTGCGCGCTCATGGCTTGCTCGCGAACGGCGGCGATAAAGTCTTTCACCACCGGCAGCGCCACATCGGCCTCCAAGAGCGCAAGCCGCACCTCGCGCAATGCTTCGGCAACATCGGTCTCGTTCAGTGTCCCGCGGCCGCGAAGGCGTTCAAACACCCCGGCCAGTTTGCCGGAAAGATTTTCAAACATGAGAAACCCTGAAACAACAAGCACGCCGCTGCGCGAACCCTCGCGGAGCGGCGTTTCCCTGCTGGGACTGCACTTATGGGTGGAAAGGGGCGTAAAGTCAAGATCGGCTGCGCCTTCTTCGCCTCACACTCGGGCGAAAGATCAGTCGGCAGGTTGCAAGAAGACTTGGCGGGCAAGGCGAGAGTGAGTACCAAAAGGAACGTGCAAGGCTCGAGAGCATCGGGGGGCAGAGGTTGTGGCGCAGATAAAGCAAACGCCGGAAGGGCAGACCAAGCCGATATCGGCAGAAGAGGTAGCCAAGATGTCGTTCGAAGAGGCCCTCGCCGAGCTCGAGCAGATTGTGCGCGCGCTCGAGGGCGGCCAGCAGAAGCTCGAGGAGGCGATTGCGGCCTACGAACGCGGCGAGGCTTTGCGCCGGCATTGCGAGGCGAAGCTTGCCGAAGTAGAGGAACGCGTGGCGGCTATCGTCGAGACGGGCGGAACTTTAAGCCTACGCCCGCTTGTCGGCCGGGGCGGAAACGCCGCCTGAGCAAGCGGGGGGTTTACTATGACTTTTGCCGAAATCGCCGGACAAGAAGAGAAAGAGCAAATTCCTCCAGCCTTGCGCGAGGCCTTGGCGAGCTGCTTCGAGCAGGTGGAACAGGCGCTCTCTGCTTTGCTGCCGGTTCCCGACGGGCCGGAAGCGCGGCTTTTGGAGGCGATGCGCTATGCCACCCTAGGCGGGGGCAAGCGACTCAGGGCGTTTTTGGTCTTGCAGAGCGCTTCGCTTTTTGCCGTCAGCCCCACTTCTGCGGCGCGCGTGGCCGCCGCAGTGGAAATGGTGCACGCCTATTCTTTAGTGCATGACGATTTGCCCGCCATGGACAATGATGACCTCCGCCGCGGCAAGCCTGCCACGCATCGGGCGTATGATGAGGCCACTGCGATCCTTGTTGGAGATGCCTTGCAGTCACGTGCGTTCGAGGTCTTGGCCGAAGCTGACACGCATTCCGATCCGCAGGCACGTTGCGAGCTCGTGGCTGCCCTGGCTGCTGCGATCGGTGCGCGTGGCATGGCAGGGGGACAAATGATCGATATGCTGGCGGAAGGCCAAACGCTGACGGCAAGCGAGGTAACCCGCCTGCAGGCTCTGAAAACCGGGCGTTTGATTGCCTTCAGCGCGGAAGCCGGGGCGATCCTCGGGCGTGCTGCGCCTTCCCAACGCCACGCGCTGGCATGGTATGGCCGCGATCTTGGAGCCGCGTTTCAGATCGTCGATGATTTGCTGGATGCGCTCGGTTCCTCCGCCGAGATCGGAAAGACCGCCGGCAAAGATGCCGCGGTGGGGAAAGCCACGCTGGTGTCTATTCTTGGCGCAGAGCGGGCGCGGGCACAGGCGGAACGGCTCGGAACCCAAGCTGCTGCTCATCTTGATAGTTTCGGCGAACGTGCCGAACTCTTACGCCAGCTTGCAGCTTACGTGGTCGCGCGAAGACGTTAGCGGCGGTCTTGGAAATGGCAAATCGGTCGTTGCTCCGCTTTCAGGTCCGCCTCGTCGGGTGCTTTGCCTCCTGTCTGCCATATTTCCTGCCTACCCGCCGGCTGTTGGGAGCTTGCCGCACCTATCATGCATTCATGCCGGTCGTTCCCGACGCGCTCGGTCAACCCCTGGTCTCCGTGGTGCCTGCATGAACGTAATTTTTCTCCGCCGACAGTTCGTTTTCCTTTTCCTGGGCGCTTTGGCGACGCTGCAGCTTGCACAGGCGGCCGATGATTCAGCCATTATCGCGCCGATTGCAAAGCTCAACGAGGCGCTGCTGACCATCATGAAGGCGGGCAGGGCCACGCCGTTTACGCAACGCATGAAAATGCTGGCGCCCGCAATCGAGCAGGCTTTCGATCTTCCGGGCATTCTGCGCACAAGCGTCGGTCTGCGTTGGAATGAATTTTCCGACGATCAAAAGAACGAGCTGCTCCGTATTTTTGAACTCTTCACTTTGGCGAGCTATACCGCAAACTTTGACAGTTTCGACGGACAGCGCTTCGAAATCTTGCCGGAAATTCGACAGGTCGGAGACGAACGCATCGTGCAAACCCGGATCGTGCCTAAAAACGGGGATGCCTCGAAGCTTGACTATGTGATGCGTCAAGAGGGCGGCGTCTGGAAGGCGGTTGACGTTTTGCTCGACGGCTCCATCAGCCGCGTGGCGATCCAGCGATCGGATTTTCGGACCACGCTTGCCAGCGGCGGAGCCCCGGCGCTTATCCGGACATTACATAAGAAAGTGGCAGACCTCTCCGATGGCGCCATTTCCTAAAAAAGCAGCATTTGCATGCCCTTCTTAAGCGGGATCGCCGTTGGTCTCTCGGTGATCGGCTTGGCATACTCGGCTGCCGGATGGTGGCAGGTGAAGCGTTTTGCAACGCTCCTGCGGTCCCCTGCCGCTCAAGAAGCCGCTTGGCCGCCCGTGAGCGTCCTGAAGCCGCTCCATGACGATGAACCGCTTTTGGAGCAGGCGCTGTCTTCGTTTTGCACCCAGGATTACCCTTGCTTTCAGCTCGTTTGCGGCGTGCAGGACCCGAAGGATCCCGCCGCGCTTGTCGTCGAGCGGCTGCAACACCGTTTCCCGGCGCAGGACATTACCCTGGTAGTCAATCCCGCGCGCCACGGGACGAACGGCAAGGTCAGCAACCTCATCAACATGCTTTCCTCTGCCCGTTATGACTATTTGGTGATTTCCGATGCCGATATTCACGCCCCGCCGGATTATTTGCGGAAGGTGATAACGGCTTTGCGTGCGCCGGGCGTCGAACTTGTTACCACGCTTTACGGCGCCCTGCCGGCCAATCCTTCGCTTGCTGCCCGGCTCGGCGCTTTGCACATCGTCTGCGGCTTTTTGCCCAGTGCCTTGATCGGCCGGCAGCTCGGCCGCGAAGACTGTTTTGGAGCTACCATGGCACTCCGCCGTGAAACGCTGCAAGCGGTCGGCGGATTCGAGGTGCTTGCCGATCGGCTTGCCGATGATGCGGTTCTCGGGCGTCTGATTCGGGCAAAAGGGGGGCATGTGGCTTTGGCGGCATCGCTGCCCGCCACCACCGTTTCCGAAGCCCGAATAGCGGCGTTGCTGCGCCATGAGCTGCGTTGGGCACGAACCATACGCTCCTTGGCGCCGTTCGGATTTTTGTTTTCGATTCTCCAATACCCGATCGTATGGGCGATGATCGCTTTAATAAGCAAAGCCGCGTTGCCCAACGTTTTGCTGCTGCTTTGCGTCTGGCTGGCTCGGAGCTATCTTGCCAAAGACGAGCTGCGCTTGCTTGCGCAGCGGTCTCTGCCGCTAATTTCACTGCTTTTGCCATTGCGCGAGGCACTTTCCTTCGCCATTGTCATAGCGAGCTGGTTCGGTAATACCGTGGATTGGCGAGGCCGCAGCATCATTGTAGACCGCCCGCCAAACCCGAAGGCGGGCATATCGGCTCTCGATAAATCGGCAAAGGCAAAGGGCGCCTTGGGCGTCAAGCAAACGGTTGGAATTGAGCGATGATGAAAACTTTATTCCTGCATCCCCCTTCATTTCAGGGCTTTGACGGCGGTGCGGGCGCTCGCTACCAAGCCCGGCGCGAGATTCGCTCGTTTTGGTATCCGACCTGGCTGGCCCAGCCGGCGGCGCTTGTGCCGGGATCCAAGCTGATCGATGCGCCGCCTGCCGGCATCACGCTGGAGACGATTTTGCGTGAGGTGCACCATTACGACCTCGTCGTTATGCATACCTCCACGCCGTCCTTTGCCGCTGATATCCGCGTTGCGGAGGCTTTGAAAAACGCCAAGCCTTCGCTGCTCATCGGTCTTGTCGGCGCCAAAGTCGCGGTGCAACCGGAAGAAAGCCTGCGCGCGGCGGAGGTGGTGGATTGGGTGGCCCGCAACGAGTTCGACTTTACCGTCAAAGAGGTTGCAGAAGGCCGTCCCTTGTCGGAAATTGCCGGGCTTTCCTGGCGCGATAAAAACGGCAAAATCATCCATAACGAGGAGCGCGAAATCCTCGAGAATATGGACGCACTGCCTTTTGTTACGGAAGTCTATAAGCGCGATCTCAAAGTCGAAAACTATTTCATCGGCTATTTGAAACATCCCTACCTTTCGCTTTACACCGGGCGCGGATGCAAGTCGCGCTGCACGTTCTGTCTCTGGCCGCAGACGATCGGCGGCCATCGCTATCGGGTGCGGAGTGTCGGGCATGTGATCGAGGAAATTCGCCTGGCGAAGTCGTATTTTCCCCAGGTCAAGGAATTCTTCTTCGACGACGATACTTTTACCGACAACCTGCCCCGCGCCGAGGCCATTGCGCGTGAGCTTGGAAAGCTCGGCGTCACATGGTCGTGCAATGCCAAGGCCAACGTACCGCGTGAAACCCTCAAAGTCCTGAAAGACAACGGCCTTCGCTTGCTGCTTGTCGGCTATGAAACCGGCAACCAGAAAATTCTGCACAACATCAAAAAGGGAATGCGTATCGAGGTCGCGAAGCGCTTCAGCAAGGATTGCCACGATCTCGGCATCCGCATTCACGGCACCTTTATTCTCGGCCTTCCCGGAGAAACGCGGGAGACGATCGAAGAAACCATCCGTTTTGCCATCGAAGTCAATCCCCATACGCTCCAGGTATCGCTTGCCGCGCCTTATCCCGGTACCGCGCTTTATCAACAGGCGGTCGAGAATGGCTGGCTTGATGCCGAACATGCCGAGCTTGTCGACGAACACGGCATCCAAATTGCGCCGCTGCACTATCCGCATCTTTCCCATACCGAAATTTTCGACGGGGTTGAGGAGTTTTATCGGCGTTTCTATTTCCGGGCCTCGAAAATTGCAGCGATTGTGGGCGAAATGGCCACCAGCCCGCAAATGCTTGTTCGCCGTTTGCGGGAAGGGCGAGAGTTTTTCCAGTTCCTGCGTGAACGTCAGGAGCAAAAGGCCGTCGCAAAATCTGCCTGACGCCCTCGGCTGCGATGCGGCGGGTGATTATCTCGGCCGATGATTTCGGGCTCTCCGCCGCCGTCAATGAAGCCGTCGAGCGCGCTTGTCGAGAGGGGATTTTATCCACGGCAAGTTTGATGGTGGCCGCTCCCTTTGCCGCCGATGCCGTACGCCGCGCGCGTGCCTTGCCCGGGCTTCGTGTCGGCTTGCACGTGGTCTTGGTGGATGGGCCGGCGGCTTGCCGGATTGACGAGATCCCCGACCTTTTGGACGAGAATGGGCGATTCGGCGCCGATCAATGGCGCCGGGGGGTGTCTTATTTTTTCTCGCCCCGCGTGCGGGCGCAGCTGCAGCGGGAGATCGCAGCGCAGTTTCGGGCATTCCATCGCTTTGGCCTGGCGCTCGATCACGTGAACGCGCACAAGCACATGCATTTGCATCCCGCCGTGGCGAGGCTTGTGATCGAGATCGGCCGGGACTTCGGCCTCCGCGCGTTACGCGTACCCGCAGAACCGCCGGCGGTGCTCGGCGCTTGCGGCACCCCGCCCCACCCGGCGCAGTTTGCGCTTTATGCATGGAGCCGCGTCTTACGCCGGCAGGCTCTGCGCGCCGGCCTTACCGTGAACGACTATGCTTTCGGAATTGCTTGGAGCGGTCACATGACCTTGCCGCGGCTGTTGCGGCTGGCCGAACATCTGCCCGAAGGTGTCAGCGAAATTTATTTCCACCCGGCAAGCGAGCGGGACGGTGTTCTGAAATCTCTCATGCCCGATTACGAGCATGAAGCAGAACTGGCCGCGCTTTTGGATCCGCGATTTGCCCAAGCCCTGGCCGCCGTCGGCGCGCACCGGACGAGCTATGGCGAACTTCACCGGGGTTAACGGGCGCCCTCGCTCTCACCAATCCTTTTTAATCCTGGGTCTCACCTTGGTGGGCAAGCATCAAAGCCCGACGTAACCGTAAGATGCCGCCATGGATCTCCCCTTGCTGGCAGAGCCGTTTGCCGGCATCGGCCAGAATCTGGATACGTTCCGGCGGCTTCTGGCTTGTCGCGCGCAGAGCATCGGCAAGCTGATTCGCCAGCTGGTTGCAATAGGCGACGCTATCAGTGATCACGTGCACCGTATCCTGAGCCGGTGTCACGGAGGTTAAGAACATAAGCGGTAGCGAGAACAGCACGACACGATGAAAGCCAGGCATGGGGCGAATATGACCGAGTCCAGATCAATCATCTGTGTTTGCCGGATGAAATTTGCGCAAGGGCAGGCACGAGGATGGCTGACGGAGGGTGCCGAATCGGCTATAGAGCACGGCGATTGTCTCTTTTTGTCCCCGTAGCTCAGCCGGATAGAGCACAGGATTCCTAATCCTGGGGCCGTGGGTTCGAATCCCGCCGGGGACGCTCCAGGCATGTTTGTCCAGTCCGGAGACACGGTTGAGTGACTGTTCCGAAGACAAGGGTGAGAACCTCGGGCCGAACGGGCCGGAGGTTGCGGGATATCAGGGCGGAACAGCGTCTATCGCAGTATTAGAAAGAACAACGAAGAAGGAGTGGGGGGGTATGGCACGAAAGAAAAAACCAGAGTAATCCGATCCAAGAGCACCTTCGCCCACGATCATACGGGTGGGCCGCAACGAGAATGGGGGGAGACTTATGGCGAGAAATAGCAAAGCGGAACGTCGGGAAGGCCGGGCGGGACGGATTCGTTCCCTATTCGGCGCAGCGGGACTTGCTACTACTCTGGTGCTGGCAGGAAGCCTCAGTGCCAGAGCGGGCGAGGTGACGGTCGGGCAGTCCACTTCACTCTCTGGTTCCATTGCCCAGCTCGGGATCACCGGCCAGCGCGGCATCACCATGGCGCTGGATAAGATCAACGCCGAAGGCGGGTTGCTTGGTCAAAAAGTGCGCCTCGTCGTGGCCGATGATGGGATGACACCGGCCAACGGCACCACCAATGTCCGTCAGATGATTCTCTCCGATCATATCAAGGCCTTGTTTGGGCCGGTCTCGAGTGCGGTGGGGGCGGCCGAGGAAACGCTCGCGGCGCAGTACCGGATCCCTTATTTCCTCTTTACCTCGAATGACGTGCGGATGACCACCCAAGTGTTCACGCCTTACGCCTTCCAGGTGGTGCCGAATACGGTGATGGAGCCGAGGGCAGTGGCGCGCTATCTCGCCGAGCTTGTCGGCAAGAAGCCGATTACCCTCGCGATCATTACCCCCAATTACAGTTTTGGCCGTGATTCCGCGGACTCCTTCGTCGCCGCCCTGAGAGCCTACGGTGTCGATGTCAAGGTTCTCACCCAGCAATTCCCCAAACTCGGCGAGACCGATTACACCCCCTACATTCCGCCGCTTGTCGCCGCGCATGCCGATTACGTCTTCGTCGGCCAGTATGGCGGGGATCTCATCACCTTCACCAAGCAGGCGCTTGGCTTTGGTTTGTTCAAGGTTAGCACCGTGGTTGGCCAGTACGGGAGGCAAGTGCTCACAGCGCTTGCCGGCCAGGTGCCGGCCGGCACCATCGCCTTCGATCGTGCCCCATACTGGGCGATGGAGGGTGAGGGGGTGAAGCGTTTCACCGAGGCGTATCACACGCGTTATCATGAATGGCCCTCGGCTTGGGCGATCCTCGGCTACACCGCGGTCGAGACCTGGGCGGCAGGAGTGAAAAAGGCAGGTGATTTCGATGGCGACAAACTCGTCGCCGCCCTTTCGGGAACGACCGTGGAGACCATTCGCGGGCCGATCACGCTGCGCGCTTGCGACCATCAGGGCAATGTTGCCGAATACGTGGGCCGCGTCTCCCGCGAGGTCGACCCGCGTTACGGCCAGCAGATCTATACCGACGTCAAGGCGATCCCGGGTGAGGAGACCATGCTCACCTGCGAAGAGGCACAGAAACTCCAGCCTCGGCACTGACTTCGCGAGAGCTCATCTCTATGAATTTCGCATCGGTGGCGATTGAGGTCCTCAGTGCGCTCACCGCGGCGGCGAACCTCTTCATCATCGCCGCCGGCCTTTCCCTTGTCTTCGGTGCGCTTCGCATCATCAACCTTGCCCATGGGAGCTTCTACATGATTGGCGCGCTCCTGATGGCAAGCCTTTTTGCGCTGGGGCGGCCGGAAATCCTCTTCTGGCCCGCCCTCGTCCTTGCTCCTTTGCTGATGGCAGGCTTCGGTGCCATCCTGGAACGTTTGCTTTTCCGCCGCATTTATCACGCGGAGCATCTTGTGCAGCTCCTTCTTTCCTATGCGCTCTCACTCATGCTTGCCGATCTGGCTTTGCGGATTTGGGGGGCGGACACGCGCAGCGTACCGACGCCTGCGGCATTGGCAGGCGTGCTTGTGGTGGGCGGAGCGAGCTTTCCGCTTTATAACCTCTTCGTCATTACACTTTCGCTGGCGGTCGGGCTTGGTCTCTGGGTGCTTCTCCGGCACACGCGTTTCGGCTGGGAGATCCGGGCTGCGGTCGAGGATGCTGAAGGTCTTTCACTCTGCGGGCGAAACGTGCCCGCTTTGTTCACCGCCGTCTTCGCCCTCGGCGCTTTTCTTGCCGCTCTTGGCGGCGCAGCGGTCGCGCCGCTGCAAGCAATTGGTCCCGGCATGGACAGCGCCATACTCGTCTCCGCCTTTATCGTTGCCGTTATTGGCGGCCTCGGCTCGATCGCAGGGGCGGCACTCGGAGCGGCGATCATAGGGTTCTTTCAGGCGGTGGGGACGCTCTGGCTGCCCACCTGGGCGCCCGCTTTCATCTTCTTGGCGATGATCATGGTGCTCGTCATTCGTCCTTCGGGGCTCTTGGGCGCCGCGCAACGCGCCTGGGCCGAGGAAGACTGAATATGACGCAAAGAGCATACGGTGGCGGCATCTCCATGGTTGGTGTCGGGATTGCCGCTCTTCTTCTTGTTGCAGCGCCTTGGGTGGTGCCCACTTCCTGGCTTCTTGTTCTCGAGAACGTTCTGGTGCTCGCCCTCTTCGCCACCGCGACCAATCTCCTGGTTGGCTGGACGGGGCTTGTCTCCTTCGGCCAGGCCGCGTTTTACGGGATTGGCGCCTATACCGTGGCGCTTGCCTGGCTGCACGGCATTGCTCCTTTTTCGCTTGCTTTCGTCGCTGCGCCTCTGATCGCGGGCCTTATCGCCCTCTTCACCGGCGCCATCGCGCTCCGCGCCCGAAAGCTTTATTTTGCTCTTCTCACGCTTGCTTTCTCCGAACTCTTTTACGTGCTTGCCGAACAGCTTTACGACATCACCAACGGCGCCAACGGTATTTTCGGGGCGATGGTGCCCGCTCTGCTCATTTCGCCCCGCATTGGCTTCTATTTCACCCTCGCGGTGGTCATGGTCGCCCTGCTTCTCCTCTACCGCATAGGTCATTCGCCGTTCGGCCTCGCGCTTCAGGCTATCCGCGAGCGACGGGTGCGGGCTGAGGCGCTGGGTCTTGCCGTTTCCCATCACGAACTAGCCGCCTTTACGCTTTCCGGTGCCTTCTGCGGACTTGCCGGCGCGCTTTACGTTGTTCACGACCAGACCGCCTATCCAGAGCTTCTCAATTGGGTGAAGTCGGGCGAGCCTGTCATCGTTGCCGTCATCGGCGGCATCTCGTCCTTTGCCGGCCCTCTTTGGGGGGCGCTCTTCTACCAGATCGCACATGACGCCCTCGTTGCCCTCACCCGCGATTGGCAAATGGCGCTCGGTGCGCTTCTGCTGCTCGTTGTTCTCTTCCGCCCCGGCGGACTTGTGAGCCTTTTGGGCGGCCGGGAGGAGAGGTGAGAATGGCGGTGCTGCTGGAAGTTACGGGCCTTGTGAAGCGTTTCGGCGGCTTGGCCGCCGTGGATGGGGTGAGCTTTGCCGTGGCCGAAGGCAGTATTCATGCCGTGATCGGCCCAAATGGAGCGGGCAAGAGCACCCTGTTTCGCCTGCTGACGGGGTTTCACACGCCGACCGCCGGCACCATTCGCTTCGCCGGTCGTGACATCGCCGGGCTTGCCCCGCACCGCATTGCTCGCCTCGGTCTCGCGCAGTCTTTCCAGATCACGACGATCTTTCCGAAGCTTTCGGTGCGCGAGCAGGTGATCTTCGCGCTCATCGCACAAAGCACCGCTTCGTGGCGGATGTTGAGCGGGTTTCCGCGCCTCGGTGGGCACCGTGACGTGATGGCCGAGGCGGAGGCGCTCCTTGCCGAAGTAGGGCTTACCGAGGTCGCGGAGCGACGGGCGGAGACGATCTCGCACGGCGATCAGCGGGCGCTTGATGTGGCGCTCGCGCTCGCCACGCGGCCGCGGCTGCTTCTCCTTGATGAACCCACCGCCGGCATGTCGCCCTTCGAGACTGAGCGGACCGTAACAATGATTCAGCGTCTTGCGGGTGCCCGCCGTCTCACCGTGCTTTTTTCCGAACACGACATGGACGTGGTCTTCGGCATTTCCGAACGCATCACGGTGATCCATCGGGGCCGCGTCATTGCCGAGGGCGATGCGGCCTCGGTGCAGGCTGATCCGGAGGTGGCCGAGGTCTATCTCGGGAGCGCGGCCTGATGCTGGAGGTTGCGGCAATCGACGTCTATTACGGAAGAAGTCATGTCTTGCAGGGCGTTTCGCTCACGGTGCGCGCGGGCGAGGTGGTTGTGCTGCTTGGCCGCAACGGGGCGGGCAAGACGACCACCTTCCGCGCCATCATGGGGCTTACCCCGCCGCGACGCGGCACGATAACCTTTGAAAACAAAACTATCACTCATCTTCCGCCGCACGCGATCGTACGTGCCGGCCTCGGCCTTGCGCCGAGCGGGCGGCGGCTTTTCGGCGCTCTCACCGTGGCAGAGAATCTTGCCCTCGCCGAGCAACCGGGGGGCCCCTGGACGCGGGAGCGGGTATTTGCCTTGTTTCCCAAACTTGCCGAGCTTGCTTCTCGCCACGCCGCATTCATCTCCGGGGGCGAGCAACAGATGCTGAAGATTGCGCGTGCGCTGCTGTCCCAGCCGCGCCTGCTTCTGCTCGACGAGCCCACCGAAGGGCTCGCACCCGTGGTGGTCAGGGAGCTCGGGGGTTGGCTCAAAGGGATGCGTGAAGAGGGGCTTTCCATCCTCATGGCCGAGCAGAACGCGCGTTTCGCGCTCGCGTTGGCCGATCGCGGCTATGTGATGGAAAAGGGCCGCATCCTGCACGAAGGGGCAGCGTCCGAACTCCTCACCGCACCCGAACTAGCTGTCCACCTGGCCGTCGGATCCCGCCCAAGTCTGGCCAAAACCGATTGACACGGCACTGGCGCCGCCGGCGAAGATATCACGTGCACACGCCCGATCAGGCTACAGACCAAGTTTCCCGAGCCCCAAGCCGGCGAGCACGATCGCGTTTAATCCCAGCACAAGGGGTGCAAAGCGCGTTGTCGCGCGATGCCAGGCGCGCCCTCCGGCTTGGCCGGCGATCCCCACTGCGATTAATGCCGGCATGGTGCCAAGGCCAAAGGCCACCATGTCGGCCGCGCCGCGCCATGGCGAAAAGCTGGCGGCGGCAACGGCGAGTGGAGCGTAGAGAAAACCGCAGGGAAGCAGGCCGAGCACAAGCCCGACAAACAAGCTTTTGCCCCGCGCGCGGCCGCTGATCTTGCTTGTGAGGCGCGCGAGCAGGGGAAACCAGGGGCGCGTTATCCCAGCCGTCCATCCTTGCCGGCGCAGAAAACGGCGAGATGCCTGAGCTGCGAAGAGCAAAGCCGCAAACAGCAGCAAGGCACCGGCCAGAGCATCAAGCCAGAAGAAGCCGCGCAACGCATGCCCCGCCATACCGGCGCCGGCGCCGAGCAGCGCATAGGTGATGAGCCGCCCGGTATGGTAGCCGGGCAACGCGCCGCTTGTCATCCGCCGTGCCTCGCAGAGCTGTGCAGCGGGGATGCGCGCCATCCGGTCGGCGACTTGCCCCAGCACAAACGGTCCGCACATCGGAGTGCAGTGGATCGGGCTTCCGGCCGCCCCGCCGGCAAAGAGCCCGATGAGCGAGCCGTAGTGCAAGATGTCATGAAATCCTTGCGGACCGCACCAGGCCGCGAATGAGCCATCAACCGTGAACATTCCGCAAGTACTAATTTCGGTTTCGCGGCGGAGATTTGATTTAGATCAAAGCCGGAGGCGCCCCGCCCGGCAAATACGTCCCACCGGCTTGATTTTCTGTTCGCTGAGCGAAACAGCGGCAGGCGTTTCTTTGAGGTGGGTTATGGAAGAAGACACCAGCGCTCTCATCGTCGGCGTGCTGATGGCGATTTTCGGGCTAGTCGGGCTGTTTTTGGCGGCGAACGCGCGCGATCTGGAAATGTCGATCTTCGGTTTTTCATTGGTCGCTTTGGCATGCCTTTTCATCTTCGGCTTGATCCGTCGCCACTATGATCGCATCGAAAGCCTTCGCATAACGGCGGTATCGGCTGCGACGGCTTCCTCCACTGAATCCAGCAGCTCTGAATGAGGCAAACGTGAGCGCAGCAGAAATTACGGCTCTTCCGGCCGCGCGGAGTGCCGTCGTTTACAACGATGCGGTGGTAAAAAAGTTTGTTATTGCGTCGGTCTTTTGGGCAGTGGTGGCATTCCTCGTCGGGGTTTTCATTGCTGCGGAACTGGCCTGGCCGCAGCTGAACTTCTGGCCGCCTTATCTTAATTTCGGCCGGATCCGCCCGGTTCATACCTCGGCGGCAATCTTTGCATTTGGTGGCTCTGCCTTGCTGGGAACGTCTTTTCATGTGGTGCAACGCACCTGCCGAGCACGCCTGTTCGGCGGCGAAGCATTGGCGGACTTCGTTTTCTGGGGCTATCAGCTTTTTATCGTCATGGCGGCGCTGAGCTACGTGCTCGGCTTTTCCAAAAGCCGCGAATATTCCGAGCCGGAATGGCATCTTATTCTCTGGCTTGTGATCGTCTGGGTTGCTTACCTTACGATCTTCGTCGGGACATTGGTCAAACGCGAAGAGCCGCATATTTACGTCGCCAACTGGTTTTATCTTTCGTTCATTCTTACGATTGCCATGTTGGTGATCGTTAATAACCTTGCCATTCCCGTCTCCGTTTTTGGCGCGAAAAGCTATTCGCTCTTTTCTGGGGCACAGGATGCGCTGGTGCAGTGGTGGTACGGTCACAACGCGGTCGGGTTTTTCCTCACTGCCGGATTTCTTGGGATGATGTACTATTTCATTCCGAAAGCGGCAAACCGGCCGATTTATTCCTATCGGCTTTCCATCGTGCATTTTTGGTCGTTGATCTTCATCTATATCTGGGCCGGTCCCCACCATCTGCACTGGACGGCTTTGCCGGATTGGACTCAAACCGTAGGGATGGCGTTTTCCGTGATGCTCTGGATGCCTTCCTGGGGCGGAATGATTAACGGGTTGATGACCCTTTCCGGAGCGTGGGATAAGCTTCGCACAGATCCCGGCTTGCGCTTTTCCGTCACTGCCGTGGGCTTTTATGGCATGTCCACTTTTGAAGGGCCGGTGATGTCGGTGCGCACGGTAAACGCGCTCAGCCATTATACCGATTGGGGGATCGGGCATGTCCATTCGGGCTCGCTCGGGTGGGTCGCTTTCATAACGTTTGGCGCGATCTACTACCTTGTTCCCGCTCTCTGGCAGCGAAAAGGCTTATATTCGACACGACTTGCCGCTTGGCATTACTGGATCGCAACATTAGGCATCGTGCTTTACATTACGTCGATGTGGGTTGCGGGTATTATGGAAGGTTTGATGTGGCGCGCCTATGACGCACAGGGCTTCCTGCAGTATTCATTTATCGACAGCATTAACGCCGTGCACCCGCTTTATGTGGTGCGGTGGCTTGGCGGGATGTTTTTCCTAACCGGGATGCTGATGATGGTCTATAACCTGTTCATGACGGTACGCAGCCCAAGCACGGCCACTCGCCCGGCGGAGGCAATTGAAATTCCGGCAATCGTGGGGGTAGCAGGAGAATAGTACTATGTTCATCCGCCACGAAACCCTGGAAAAAAACGCGTTTTACTTGTTGGTTGCCGCGCTTGTTACGGTTGCCATTGGCGGACTGGTCGAGATCGTGCCGCAATTCTTCATTGAAAACACGATTGAAAAAGTAAAAGGCGTGCGACCCTATTCTCCTCTTGAGCTTGCCGGACGCAATATCTATATCCGCGAAGGTTGCTATCTTTGTCACAGCCAGCAAATTCGCGCGCTTCGTGACGAAGTGGAACGATACGGCCATTATAGCCTTGCTGCCGAGAGTATGTACGACCACCCGTTCCAATGGGGGTCGAAACGGATCGGGCCGGATTTGGCTCGGGTGGGCGGTAAATATTCCAACGATTGGCACTATGCTCATCTGCGCAATCCGCAGTCGGTCGTGCCGGAGAGTTTGATGCCGCGCTATGCGTTTCTTGAAGAAACGCCGTTGTCCTACGAACGGATTGCGGAAGATTTGCGTACCAACCGGGCAGTCGGGGTGCCTTATACGGACGAAGACATCGCGAATGCGCGTGCGGATCTCGAAGCGCAGGCCGATGCCAATGCCAATCATGACGCGCTGTTGAAGCGTTATCCCAAAGCGGTAATCGTGCCGGCGATCGGCCACACGATTACCGAAATGGATGCGCTGATAGCGTATCTGCAAGTGCTCGGCACTATGGTTAATTTCGCCGATACGAGCGAAGAGCAATTGCAGCGTTGAGGTTTGTCGGATGCATATATTTCTCGATATCAGTAATTGGCTTCATGGAAAATTGGTTCTCCCAGGGATTGTCCTGTTTCTGGCCTTGTTGCTCAGTCTTTACTGGCCGGGCCGCAGGGCGCGTATCGAACAGAACGCCATGATTCCGCTCGATGACGAGCGCTAAGGAAAAGCCCTATGCCGACCAAAATTGAAAAGGATACCATTTCCGGACGAGAAACCACCGGCCATGAGTGGGATGGTATTCGCGAGCTGAACACTCCTTTGCCCAAGTGGTGGGTGTATGTTTTTTACGCAACGATCGTCTGGGCGATTGGGATGTTTTTGCTTTATCCTTCCATTCCGTTCGTACACAGCTATTTCCACGGATTGCTCGGCTACTCATCGCGTGCGGATGCCATGGCCGGGGTCAGCGAAATGAACGCGCTGCATGCCAAGCAAATGGAACAGATCGGCAAGCTGAGTTTCGCAGAGATTCAAAAGAATCACGACCTTATGGAAGTTGCGCTCACCGCGGGGCGGATTACGTTTGCCGATAATTGCCAGCCGTGCCACGGACCGAACGGCGAGGGCAGAATCGGCTTCCCGGCTCTCGATACCGATGTCTGGCGCTGGGGCGGAACATTGGAGGCGATCCAGCAGACCATTACGCACGGCATTCGTGCCAACGATCCGGAAACGCGCAACAGCCAAATGCCGAGCTTCGGTGCAGACGGCATTCTGAAGCCCGAGCAAATCCAACAGGTCGCGGACTATGTGATGACGCTCTACGGCAAGGCAAAACCTGGGGTGGATGTCTCCGCCGGCGCAAAAATCTTCGCCGAGAATTGCGCCATGTGTCATGGCGATAAGGGGCAGGGCAATCGCGATGTCGGCGCGCCGCCGCTTGCCTCGCGCGTACACCTTTATGGCGATTCGCGGGAAACGGTTGTGGCGCAAGTTACCCGTCCCCGCCACGGCGTCATGCCGAACTGGAACAAACGGCTTTCACCGGCCACGATCAAGGCAGTTACACTCTATGTCCACTCGCTTGGCGGCGGCGAATAACGGAGCAGGCGAGGGATATATCGCCATGGAAGGCACTTCTCGGCTTGCCGAGGCGGAGTTGGCGCCGCCGCCGAAGCTCTATGCGAACCGCGTGCGGGTGTATCCAAAGGCCGTCTCCGGCCTGCTGCGGCGTATCAAATGGGCGGTTTTGGTCGTTTGCCTTGCCGTCTATTACCTATTGCCCTGGATCCGCTGGGACCGCGGACCCGGCGCGCCAAATCAAGCGGTGCTGTTGGATTTATGGAACGAACGGTTCTACTTTTTCGGCCTTGAGCTCTGGCCGCAGGACATTTGGTTTCTTGCCGGACTTCTTGCGCTTGGCGCGGTCGGTCTGTTCTTGGTCACCAGCCTCTTTGGTCGCGTTTGGTGCGGTTTCACCTGTCCACAAACAGTCTGGACGGATTTGTATCTGCTGGTGGAACGCAAGATCGAAGGCGACCGGAATAAACGGATCAAGCGGGATCGCGGCCCGCTAACCTTTGATAAAATCTGGCGAAAGATCGCCAAGCACGCGGTATGGTTGTTCATCGCATTCTGGACGGGCGGCGCGTGGATTATGTATTACGTTGATGCGCCGACGGCGGTGCGCGAATTCTGGACCGGAACCGCCTCTGCGCCTGTTTATGCGTTCACGTTTCTGTTTACGGCGACCACCTACTTGCTCGCGGGCTGGGCACGCGAGCAGGTGTGCACCTATATGTGTCCCTGGCCGCGCTTTCAGTCGGCGATGCTGGATGAAAACACTTTCATTGTTACGTATGAAGCCTGGCGCGGTGAGCCGCGCGGGCATGGCAAACGCCAAGGCGTCGGCACGAGCCTGCTAGGCGATTGCGTCGATTGCAAGGCCTGCGTCCATGTTTGCCCCACCGGAATTGATATTCGGGACGGCGTGCAGCTTGAGTGCATCGGCTGCGGGCTTTGCATCGATGCGTGCAACCACGTTATGGCCAAAACCGGCAGCAAGCCATGGCTTATTACGTGGGATTCGCTCGCTCGCCAGAAAGATCGCGCCGAGGGCCGTCCTCCCTCCGTGCGTTTGATCCGCCCACGGGTGTTAATCTACCTCGGCGTGCTGCTGATCGGGGCCGGTGTGCTTGTGGCCGGGCTGATGATGCGCTCTCATATCGGCCTCTCCGTTGCGCACGATCGCGCGCCCCTCTTCGTCCGGCTGGAAAACGGCGATTTGCGCAACGGCTATACGGTCTTGCTGATCAACAAAGACCGTAAGCCGGCGGAATTTCGCCTGAGCGTCACAAGCTTTCCTTCCGCGCGTTTGGTTCTTCCCGAAACGAGCTCCACCCCGCAAAAGGTGCTCTCCCTGACCATGCCGCCGGATACCGTGCAAAGCGTGCGGGTGCTGGTTCAGGGGCAGCCGGATCATTTGGAAGACGGTCGAGAGCCGCTCGATTTCGTGCTGCGCAATATTGCTACGGGCGAACAGGCCGTTTACCACTCGGTGTTCATGGGTCCTCACGAACACTAACGGAGGCAATCCTATGCGTCGCATCATCGAACGAGAAACAGCGAGATCGCCTTGGCGGTTCTTTCCTCTGGCGACGGCCGGGGCGCTGGTCTTGGTGATGGTCGTCAATGCCGGAATGGTTTGGAGTGCTCTCAGCACGTTTCCGGGGGCAGCGCAAAATGACGGATTCGATGAAAGCAACGCTTACAACCAGATCCTCGCTGCGGTGGAGCGGCAAAACGCGCTTGGCTGGCAGGTAGCGGCGGATACCCTGAGCAACGGCCGCGCCGTCTTGCATCTGAAAGACCGCAACGGCCAGCCGCTGACGGGCGCAAAGATCGAGGCCAATGCCATCCGCCCGATTGGGCCGGCCCATGCAACCCGGCTGCAGTTTCTGCCAACCGAAGACGGCAGCTATCTCGCGGATATGGCGCTTCCGCTTCGCGGGCAGTGGGATCTGATGGTCCACGCGGTGCGTGCGGGGCAAGAGTACCGGGTCACGCGTCGCGTTTTGGTTAAGTGAACGCAACCACCCTAACCGGTATCTCTCTCGAGGCTGCAGGGGGAGTGCCCGCAGAAGCCTCTTCTTCCGCTGCCGATGCTGTCTGCGCGCATTGCGGCGAGCCTTTGGCCGGAACAGCCGATACGTCATTTGCAACGGGCCAGGAACGGCGGTTTTGCTGCCCGGGATGTGCCGCCGCTTATGCCACCATTCAAAGCTTGGGGCTCGGCCGTTATTATACCCAGCGTGTGCTGGATACGACCCGTCGCCCGCTGCGTCCGGAACCTACCGAGCGGTTTGACCTCGCGCGCTACATCCGAACCGAGGCGAACGGCATTCAAACCCTAGAATTGGCTGTGGACGGGTTGCAATGCGGCGCCTGCGTTTGGCTGATTGAAAGCGTATTGGCGCGTGAGCCGGATCTGGTTTCCGGCCGGGTCAATATGACCACGCGACGCTTGCGTCTTGCCTGGCGTGGAGAAGCGGGAAAGGCGGAACGGCTCGTCGGCCGCATCGAGCAACTTGGATATCGGCTGGTACCCTTTGATCGGGCATGTCTTGCCGCCGCGAGCGAAAATGCTGACCGGACATTGCTTCGTGCGCTGGCTGTCGCGGGCTTTGCTGCCGGCAACGTGATGCTTTTGGCGTTCGGCGTCTGGGTCGGCTTCGCGCAGCACATGGGTCCGGCCACACGTGTGCTGATGGATTGGCTTTCCGCCCTGATTGCGCTGCCTGCAGTGGCGTATGCAGGCATGCCTTTTTTCCGTTCGGCTGTGGGGGCGCTCCGCGCCGGGCGGACGAATATGGACGTGCCGATCAGCCTCGGTGTTCTCGTCGTGACCGGCCAGAGCCTTGTCGAAACTTTGCGCGCCGGCGCTCACACCTACTTCGAAAGCGCCGTGATGCTGCTGTTCTTCCTTTTGCTCGGCCGTGTCTTGGACCAGCGCGCGCGGCAGGAGGCTCGCGCGACAGCGGAGCACTTGCTTGCACTTCGCACCAGTGAGGTGACGCTGCTCCAGCCCGATGGCACCATGCGGCGCGTGCCGCAAGAAAGCCTGCCGCCGGGTAGCCTCATTTTCGTTGCTCCGGGAGAACGCATCGGCGCCGACGGCGTGGTGGAGCAGGGCGCTTCCAGCGTCGATGCCAGCCTGGTGACCGGTGAAAGCCTGCCGGAGAGTGTCGGGGTCGGGAGCAATGTTTTCGCCGGCACCGTGAATCTTGAAGCGCCGCTTCGCATACGGGTGAAAGCGGCCGGCTCATCCACATTGCTTGCGGAATGCGTGCGCCTGATCGAGGCTGCTGAAAACGCGCGCGGGCGCTTCGTTATTCTGGCCGATCGCGTGGCGCGCTATTATGCGCCGGCGGTCCATGGTTTGGCCTTGACCACTCTGTGGATCTGGTGGCTTGGGTTACAAGCGCCGTTCGGACAAAGCTTGTTGATTGCCGCCTCCGTCTTAATCATTACCTGTCCTTGTGCGCTGGCACTGGCTGTGCCGGCCGTGCAGGTGATCGCAACAGGCCGGCTGTTCCGCCAGGGAATTCTCTTGAAATCGCCGACCGCTTTGGAACGCCTTGCCGAGGTCGATACCGTGATCTTCGACAAGACCGGCACGCTGACGGAGCCGAACTTCATGCTTGCCGGGATGCCGGACCAAGAGGCATTTCGCTTGGCTGCTTCGCTTGCTGGTATCAGCCGCCATCCGCTCGCACGGGCTTTGCTTGCTGCTTCCGGGCCGGTGCCGCCGGTTTCGGGGGCCGTTGAATATGCTGGTTCCGGCATCGCCTGGGCCGGGCCGGAAGGAGAGGTGCGGCTCGGCAGCCGGTCTTTCTGCGGCCTCACCGGCGCGGATTTGCTCGGGGATGAAGCAAACCCCGAAACGCCGGAACTTTGGCTCCGCCGCCCGAACCATCAGCCGGTGCGCTTTGCGTTTATGGAACGGCTTCGGCCCGAAGCGGCCGAGACGGTACGCCATCTCGCTGCACAAGGGTTTGGGGTGGTCTTGGCCTCGGGAGATCGCGCGGAAGCCGTGCGTGCCGTTGCCGCCGCATTGGGGATCGATGCTGCGCACGCTGGCCTCACGCCGGTGGAAAAGATTGCATTGGTGAAATCTCTTCAGCAAGCCGGTCACCGGGTGCTCATGGTCGGCGACGGGTTGAATGACGGACCATCGCTGGCCGCCGCAGATATCTCCGCCTCGCCTGCCAGCGCTACGGAAATTGCGCAGAACGTGGCCGATCTTGTCTTCCAAGGACGCTCGCTGCGCCCGGTTGCCGAGGTTTTGAGTCTCGCCCGGCGCGCACGAGCGGTGATGCGGCAAAATTTGGGGCTGGCACTCTTTTACAACGCCGCGATGGTGCCGCTGGCGATGGCGGGCTATGTCACCCCTTGGCTTGCCGCTGCGGCGATGTCGGCCTCATCGCTTGCCGTTATGCTGAACAGCCTCCGCCTGCAAAGAGGGACCGGCAGATGACGGTATTGATTTATCTCATCGGAATCAGTCTTGCTCTCGGCGCGGGGGGGCTCGCTTTGTTTTTGTGGTCGCTGCGTTCCGGCCAATATGACGATCTCGACGGCGCCGCGAACCGGATTCTGTTCGACGACTGAGCCTGCCTCCACGCTATCACAAGCTTTATTCCGCCGCCATCAGCACGGGCTCTGCCCGGTAGCGCTCCAGCAGCCGCTTGCGTTCGGCGTCCGCTTCCCGCAAGCGTCGCTCCTTGATGTGACCGAAACCGGAAATACGAGCCGGCAATGAGGCAAGAGCAATCGCGACTTCAAGCTTTTCCGCACGGAGCGTGCGTGCAACTTCCCGCATCATTTCCTCGTATTCCGAAATCAACCGACGCTCGGCCTGGCGTTCCTCGGTTCGGCCGAAGATATCAAACCGTGTCCCGCGCAGGAACTTTCCATAGCGGAGCAAGCGGAAAAGCGGCATCATCCACGGCCCGTATCCGCGCTTGAGCAAATGGCCCGTGCGGGGATCGCGTTTCGCCAAAAGCGGCGGGGCGAGATGAAATTCCAGACGGAAATCCCCCTCGAATTGCGCTTGCAGGCTCTCGCGAAAGCTTCCGTCTGTATAAAGCCGCGCCACTTCGTATTCATCTTTGTAGGCCATAAGCTTGTAAAAGTTGCGAGCCACCGCCATGGTCAATGCTGTGGAATGCTTCGCGACCCGCTCTTCGGCGGCGCGTATTTCATCGACAAGCCTGCGATAACGCCGCTCATAGGCGCGGTTCTGATACGCAACCAAATCTTTCGCGAAATATGCAATCCATTCGTCGAGAGTTTGCGGGCCTGTCTCGGTCTTATGCCCTTTGCTTGCAAGGGCTGTGACGCGTGCCAGGTCGACCGCTGCAAGGCGCCCCCATTCGAAGGCGGCTTTATTCATCTCCACAGCTGTGCCGTTCAGCTCGATCGCCTGCAGAAGGGCGTCTCGCCCAATGGGGATCAGCCCCCGCTGATACGCAAACCCGAGGAGAAAAACATTGCTGCCGATTGCATCGCCCACCAATGCCGTGGCCAGCGCCGTGGCATCGAGCATGTCTACATTTTCCTCGCCTACTGCGGCAAGCAGGGTTTGCTTCAGCTTCTCTGTAGGCACTTGCGTGCCAGGATGCAGGATGAAATCCGCGGTAATGGTATCGTGCGTATTCGCCACCACTCGGGAATGGCCCTGTTCCAACGCGGCCAAGGATTCGGTTCCGGCACCGACGACGAGGTCACAGGCAAGCAGCAGATCTGCGCCGCCCGTACCGACACGCAAGCTTCGGAGATCTTCCTCCGTTGCGGCAATCTTGATGTGGCTCCAAACGCTGCCGCCTTTCTGTGCAAGCCCCAATTGATCTAGGACCGTAACGTGTTTGCCCTCGGCATGCGCCGCGACGCCCAGCAAGGCGCCGATGGTGATAACGCCGGTGCCGCCGACGCCGGCCACCAACACTCCGTAAGGCTTGGTCAAGGAGGGTAACTGGGGCTCCGGTAAATTCTCGTTCGGCACTTCGACACCGACGCCGCGCCGAAGCTTGCCGCCGTGAACGGTGACGAAGCTTGGGCAGAATCCTTCAATGCAGGAAAAATCCTTATTGCAAGAGGATTGGTCGATCGCGCGCTTGAGGCCGAACGGCGTGGGTAAGGGGACCACCGAAAGGCAATTGGACGTGGTCGAGCAGTCGCCGCACCCTTCGCAGACCCGTGCATTGATAAACGCACGTCTTGGCGGATCTTCCATCAAACCGCGCTTGCGGCGACGGCGCTTTTCCGTGGCGCAGGTCTGATCATACACAATCGCGGTAACCCCTTCGATCTCGCGCAACTCCTGCTCGATCAAAAGCAGATCCCTCCGGTGGCGCACCGGCACGCCAGGCGCGAGATCCGAAACTGTTTTGTATTTCTCCGGCTCGTCGGTCACCACATAGATTTTTCGCACACCTTCGGCGGCAAGCTGGCGGGTAATTTGCGGAACCGTAAGCTTGCCCTCCGCCGGCTGGCCTCCGGTCATGGCAACCGCATCGTTGAACAAAATCTTGTAAGTGACATTGACGCCGGCCGCCACGGCCGCGCGAATGGCAAGGATCCCGGAATGAACATAGGTGCCGTCACCGAGGTTCACGAAGACATGCTTTTCCTCGGTAAACGGTGCTTGCCCGATCCATGCCGCACCTTCGCCGCCCATTTGCGCAAAAGAGTCGGTTTGCCGGTCCATCCAGCGGGCCATGAAATGACAGCCGATTCCCGCCATTGCGCGGCTGCCCTCGATGACCTTTGTCGAGGTGTTGTGCGGGCAACCCGAACAAAAGTAAGGACGGCGCACAACATTCGGCGAAATGCTCTGCACTTTTTGCATCTGCGCCTGCAAGAACGCCAGGCGCCGGCGCATGGGCTCGGTATCGTAAATCGGCGCAACCCGTTTTGCGATGGCAAGCGCAATATCTGCCGCCGAGTACTCACCGGCCGGGCTGAGCAACACGGCGCCTTTCTCATCCTGCTTGCCGACAACGCGAGGCTTGACGTTGCTGCCGTAGAGGATCGCTTTTACCTGGTTTTCGATAATCGGAGCCTTTTCTTCGACGACCAGGATTTCCTCAAGTCCATTGGCAAATTGACGGATGATGCCGGGTTCCAAAGGCCAAGTGAGCGCAAGCTTCAAAAGCCGTATGCCGTAAACCGCATCTTCCAATTCCAGATCCGCCAAAGCCTGCCGCACATCAAGCCAGGATTTTCCTGCCGTGATGATGCCGAAACGAGCACTTGGGTCGTTGCGGACAATGCGATCAAGCCCGTTTTCGCGCACATAAGCCTGCACCGCAGGCAAGGCATAGGCGTGTATGCGATGTTCCTGCTCCATCGGCGCCCATGCGTTCGGCTGGATACCGAGGTTGCCGGGCGCACGACGCTCGCCGTTCGGATAGCGAATAGAGAAATCCTCTAAGGAGAAGGTAACAGAAGAAGAGCTGTCCACCACATCGCTGACTGTTTTAAAGCCGACGAAGAGCCCGCTGTATCGGGAAACCGCCCAGCCGTGCAGACCAAGCTCCAAGAGATCATGCACGTTTGCAGGAACCAGCACCGGTAACAGGCAGCCGATCAGCGCTGGCTCGCTTTGATGAGGAAGGGTGGAAGACTTGCAGCCGTGATCGTCTCCTGCCACAATCAACACCCCTCCGTAAGCGGAGGTTCCGGCAAAGTTGGCGTGTTTGATCGCATCGCAAGAACGGTCCACGCCGGGCCCTTTGCCGTACCACAAAGCGAACACGCCGTCGTATTTCGCGCCCGGATACAGGGGAACTTGCTGGGAGCCGCCCATCGCGGTTGCGGCAATCTCTTCGTTCAGGCCGGGCTGAAAATGAATATGGTGCTCAATCAAGTGCTTGCGCGCTTGCCAGAGTTGAATATCGAGCTGGCCGAGCGGCGAGCCGCGATAGCCGCTGATGAAACAGGCGGTGTTCAAACCGGCTCTTTTGTCGAGCTCTCGCTGCAGCAAGGGCAAGCGCACCAAAGCCTGGGTGCCTGTTAAATAGACACGATCAATCTCAGTGGCGTATTTGTCTTCAAGCGAAATAAGGGCGTGCTTCATCGTCCGCTCCGATCAGGGCGTTCCTCTTGTCTATTATAGGCAAGATAGTGCCGTTTTGCCGTGCTCGCCATGGGGCTAGCCAACCCTAAACAAAATCGCATTTTTGCTTCTTGGTCTAGGAGGGCGGCGGTATCAAAATGGCTTGAGGGAGGTCCCTTTTTCGCAATTTTATTACGTTTATTGCATTGCAACATCAAAAGCCGAAGATACGAGGGGTAAAATGGATCAAACCTCTTCAAAACCTCGTGCGGTGCAAAGACGGCGCCGACGAGCAAAGCATCGGCTTCAGGGCGCTGTTCTCGCGATCCGCGTCGGTCAGCCCACAAGGCCATGGCGGGATCTCTACCATTTCCTGTTGACGCTGCCGTGGAGCGGCTTTTTCGCGGTCCTGATCGGGTTTTATGTGTTTGCAAACGCCGTTTTTGCCTCGCTCTATCTACTTGACAAAGCCGCCATAGCGGGCGCGGAGACCCATACCTGGCTCGAAGCTTTTTTCTTCAGTGTAGAGACCATGGCAACCGTCGGATACGGCGTGCAGCATCCGGGGTCGCTTTACGGGCATATCGTCACCACCACGGAAATCGTGTTCGGGGTTATGGTGATGCCGTTGGTCACCGGTCTCGTTATCGCCAAATTCTCATTGCCCCGGGCCAGCATTCTCTTCAGCCGCAACGCCGTGATCGCGCCGTTTGAAGGCACGCCTACCTTGATGATCCGCGCGGCCAATCTCCGTCAGAACCAGATTATCGAGACGCGGGCGCGCATGACCTTGCTGCGCACGCAACGTTCCCCTGAGGGGATCGAGCTGCGCCGACTCATTGACTTGCCTCTTCTACGCGAGAGCAACCCTGCCTTTGCGCTGGGGTGGACGCTGATGCATCCTCTCTCTCCGCACAGCCCGCTGGCGGGTATGCAGACTACGGAGCTTGAAGCCGAAGGCGCAATGATCATGGTGGTGTTGACGGGCATCGACGGCACAACAGGAGCGACTGTCTACGCGCGCCACGTCTATACGCCCGCAGACATCCGCTTCGATCATGTTTTCGCGGATGTGCTCTCGCGCGCGGAAGACGGTACGCCGCGGATCGACTATCGCCGTTTCCATGACACCATCCCGATCGCTTTAAGCTTTCCAAGGAATGGTGCCTGACGCCATCCAACCGCAGCGAAATCAGCGCGAGTAATATTCCACCACCAGATGGGGTTCCATCTGAACCGGATACGGAACGTCGGAGAGTTTTGGGGCACGCACAAAACGCCCCCGCATGGCACGGTGGTCTACTTCCAGATATTCCGGCACATCGCGTTCCGGGTTTTGTACCGCATCCAATAAAACGGCGAGTTGTTTGGATTTTTCGCGAACCTCGATCACGTCGTTGTCGCGAACGAGATAAGACGGAATGGTCACCCGCCGGCCGTTGACCAGCACATGGCCGTGCGAGACAAACTGGCGCGCTGCGAAAGGTGTAATGGCGAACTTCATCCGGTAAACCACCGAATCAAGCCGGCGCTCCAAGAGCTCAATCAGCGTTTCGCTGGTATCGCCCTTGCGGCGCACCGCTTCTTCGTAATATTTCCGGAACTGCTTTTCTCCGATATTCCCGTAATATCCCTTCAATTTTTGCTTGGCCATCAGCTGTACGCCGTAGTCGCTCGGCTTTCTGCGGCGCTGGCCGTGTTGGCCGGGCCCATAGTCGCGCTTGGCAATCGGGGACTTCGCCCGCCCCCAGAGATTTACCCCAAGCCGGCGATTGATTTTGTATTTGCTGGCAAGGCGCTTGGTCATCTGCCGCTGTCCTTTCGTTGAAATGCCGCAGCTCTGGTTCTTGCACCGGTAGGCCGCGCCTTGAATATCAAAGCACGGCGGGCGCGGCGCCTGGCGCCGTCCACGTTCCCGGCCGTTATGGAACCCGCTCATGCCGGATGGCGTTGCGGGTTTTCCTGCGCGGCGCCTATAAGGGGTGCGCTCGAGCTTGTCAAATGGCCGGTCAGACGAGCCGAACGCAACTGTTCGAAAAAGCAAGGCGTCATGATCACACGCGATGAGATTCTCTGGCTGGGTATCATTGCCGGCCTTTCGGGCGGCCTGATAGGAGGCATCCTGCTCGGGGTCGGCATCAACCTCGCGATGGCGGGATTATGGATCGGCCTGCTTCTGCTCGTACTCGGTGTTCCGGCGGCCGCCGCCGTCGGCTGGCTACTGGCGCGGCGCCTGGCAAGCCGGCTCAACGGCGGCTGAAGGCGGGCGAGACCTGGCGGCTCTCCCGCACCTCGGGGATTGGCGCGAAGCGCAGGCCGGTGTGGATGGGGCCGTGTTTTACGGCACCTGCGCTCCCTGCACATCGAGATACAGCGCGTAAACCGACGTGCTTGCCGTCATGAACAGGCGGTTGCGGTGCAGCCCGCCGAAGCAAAGGTTGGAACAAGTTTCCGGCAGATGGATTTTGCCGATCAGCGTGCCGTCCGGCGCATAGCAGCGCACCCCGTCCTCTTTCGGGTCGCCCGAGCCCATACTGCACCAGACATTGCCCTCGATATCGCAGCGCAGCCCGTCGGTGAGACCCGGGGCGAAGTCCTCTGCAAAGACGCGGCCATTGCGGAGCCGCGTTCCGTCCACATCAAAAACGCGAATATGGGCCGGCCCACCGTGGGTAATGCCGCTATCCACAATATAAAGCAGCTTCTCGTCCGGGGAGAAGGCAATCCCGTTCGGGCGGGCAAAATCATCGGCGACGACGCTTGCTTGCCCGGTCGCGGGGTCGAGCCGATAGACATTGCGCGGAAGCTCCGCTTCGGCCTTATAGCCTTCATAGAACCCATCAATGCCGTAGCCCGGATCGGTAAACCAGATTGCGCCGTCGGAGGCCACCACGACATCGTTCGGCCCGTTGAGCGGCTTGCCGGCATGGCTGCTCATCAGCACGGTGATCGTGCCGTCATGTTCGGTGCGTGTCACACGCCGGCCGCTATGCTCGCAGGTGATCAGGCGTCCTTGGCGGTCTAGCGTGTTGCCGTTGCTGTGGTTGCTTGGGGCGCGGAAAACGCTGACATGGCCGTCTTCTTCCAGCCAGCGCATCATGCGGTTGTTCGGGATATCACTCCAGAGGAAATACCGGCCGGCGCGCACGTAGACAGGCCCCTCCGCCCAGCGGAAGCCGTTGGCGATGCGCTCGATGGCCGCATTGCCTTGCTTGTAGCGGAAACGCTTGTCCAAAACCTCAATCCGCGGATCCGGGTAGCGTGTATCCGGCAACGGGCCAAGCGGCAAGGTTTGGTAGGACGCGGCGGCCTGATGTGGCAAGCTCGGGTGCATGAAACTCCTCCCTTTCTCTGGCGGACTCAGATAGAGCGCATTGCTCGGCACAGGTTTGCCGGTGTGTCAATCGCGATGTGCTTTGGGCCTTTTTCCGCACCCTCTTGCCTTGCTCGGAAAATCGGCTATTCCCGCCCACAACTTCAGGAGGGACGAACTTGGCCGCACTAATCGAAATTGATGGGCTGACCAAGCGATTCGGCACGCGCGTTGCGGTTGATCATGTCAGTTTCCGCGTGGGGCAAGGTGAGGTGCTGGGTTTCCTCGGCCCGAACGGGGCCGGCAAGACCACCACCATGCGCATGATTGCGGGCTTTGTCACGCCAACGGCCGGCACGGCGCGCATTTGCGGCTATGATGTGCAACAGGATGCGATTGCGGCGCGCCGCATGCTCGGCTTTTTGCCGGAAGGCGCGCCGCTTTACCCGGAAATGACGGTCATCGGGTTTCTGCGGTTTATCGCGGCGATTCGCGGCTATTCCGGCGCGGAAGCTGCAGCCCGCGTGGATAACGCCATCCATTTGACCGCGCTCGATGAGGTTGCCTACCAAACCGTGGAAATCCTCTCCAAAGGGTTCCGGCGCCGAGTCGGCCTTGCACAGGCGCTTTTGCATGATCCGCAAGTTCTGGTGCTTGATGAGCCGACCGACGGGCTTGACCCGAACCAGAAGCATGAAGTGCGCACGCTGATCGCGCGCATGGCGCCGAGCAAAGCGATCATCATCAGCACCCATATCTTGGAAGAGGTCGATGCCGTTTGCAGCCGTGCCATTATCATCGCCAGCGGACGAATTGTGGCCGATGCCACGCCGCAAGAGCTGGCACGACGGCACCCCTCCGGCAAATTGGAAGAGGTATTCCGGGCGATGACGGCCCCTCAAGCAAAGGCGGCGTGAGATGCGCAACACGCTGATTATCGCAAAGCGCGAATTGAATGCCTATTTTGCCACACCGGTGGCGTGGGTTTTCATCGTCATTTTTTTGCTTTTGCAAGGCACGCTGACTTTCAGCCTCGGCGATTTTTTCGATCGCAATCAAGCGGATTTGCTCTCCTTCTTTCAGTTTTTGCCATGGGTTTTCGTGTTGCTTGTGCCGGCGATCACGATGCGGCTTTGGGCGGAGGAGAGAAGACTCGGCACTATTGAGCTGCTGTTGACTTTGCCGATCAGTCAAACCCAGGCAGTGGTTGGAAAGTTCCTTGCCGCATGGGTTTTCTGCACTCTTGCCTTGGTGCTCACCTTTCCCTTCGTCATCACCGTAAATGTTTTGGGTAGCCCCGATAACGGCATGATTTTGGCGGGATACATTGGCGCCGTATTGATCGCGGGTGCTTTCCTCTCGGTGGGGGCGGCTTTTTCTGCGTTGACCAAAAACCAGGTTATCGCCTTTGTCTTGGGGGTTGCGGTCTGTTTCGTCTTTGCCGCAAGCTCTTATCCGCTGGTGACGGACTTCCTCGGGCGGAATGCTCCTAACTTGGTGGGGCTTGCGCGAGGGCTCAGCTTGGTCGCGCATTTTGAAAACTTCACGCGCGGGCTCATTGAAGCGCGGGATCTCCTATTTCTCGCCTCGTTCATCGGCTTTTGGCTATTCGTCAATACGGTGATTCTCGAGCATCGGAAGGCAGCTTAGAATATGCGACGTTTCAGCTTTTCCCTGCTTGGCGTTATTGCCGTAGCCGTTATTCTTTTTGGCATCAATATGATCGCCGACCCGTTTTTGGCAAATGCCCGGCTAGATTTGACGCAAGACCATATCTATACTCTTTCCCCCGGCACGAAGCAGCTGCTCTCTCAATTAAAAGACCCCATCACGCTTCGCCTATTTTATTCTCGGGATATCGGTGCAAGGATTCCAAGCTACGGCGCTTATGCGGATCGCGTGCGGCAGATGCTGCAAGAATATGCGCGGCTTTCGCACGGTAAGATACGGCTGGAGTTTTACAACCCGGAGCCCTTCAGCGATGTGGAAGACCGCGCCCTTGCAGCAGGCTTGCAGGGCGTGCCGATCGATCAAGCCGGCGAGCAGGTGTATTTTGGTCTTGTCGGCACAAACCTACTGGACGATACGCGGATTATCCCGTTCTTCCAGGCCGAGCGGGAGCCGTTTCTCGAGTACGACCTCAGCCGGGTTGTTTATGAGCTCTCGAACCCGAAGCGCCCGGTTGTCGGCTTGATGACATCGTTGCCTCTGCAAGGCGAACCGCGCATGATGATGATGCGCGGAGAGGGCGGACGGCCCTGGATTTCCACCATTCTCCTTCGGCAAAGCTTTACCGTGCGTACTGTGCCGCTCGATACTTGGATGATCGACCCCGATATCCAGGTGCTTCTTGTCGTGCAACCGCAACATTTGCCCGATCATACTTTATACGCAATCGATCAATTTGTGATGCGCGGGGGAAGGCTCATGGTGATGGTGGATCCGTATAACACCACCCAATCCTCGCTTCCCGGTCCAAACGGCATGCCCCAGTTGGATGTCAGTTCCGATCTTCACAAATTGTTCGATGCATGGGGCATTGTCTATGATCCTAATCAGGTTGTCGGTGATTTGAATGGTGCCTGGGAGGTGCGGAGCAATCCGACCGATCGGGTTTCGGTTGTGGAGTACGTGCCTTGGTTCAATATCCGCAACGGCATCAACCGGTCAGATCCGGCTACCGGCGATTTGGCGCAGGTCACCGTGGCCGATCCGGGGTTCATCGAGAAAAACCCGAAGTCCGACATCGTCTTCACACCGCTTTTGCAAAGCAGTCCGCAGTCGGGGCTTATCTCCGTCGAAAAACTGCGGATCTCGCCGGACCCTGCGCAGATTCTGGCAGGATTTAAAATTGACGGCCATTCCCGCGTGATCGCGGCGCGCATTCATGGTGTGTTGAAATCGGCGTTTTCCGGCCCGCCGCAAGTGGCAACGGCAACAGGAAAGGAAGATCCCGCGTCCAAGCCTCCTGCCAACCTGCCTCCTTATCGTTCCCATACCGAAGGGGCGGCAAATCTCGTCGTGGTTGCCGATGCGGACATCCTAGCAGACCGGTTTTGGGTTCATGTGGATAATTTCTTCGGCCAGGAGCAGGCAACGCCATTCAGCGGAAACGGCGCGTTCGTGGCGAACCTCATTGGGTCCCTCGCCGGGGGAGACATCCTCTTGGGGTTGCGCGGAAGGGGCGTGACAACGCATCCCTTTACGTTGGTCGATGAGATGCAGCGCAAGGCCGAGCTCAGGTTCCGTCAAACGGAGCAGGCTCTGCAAACGCATCTTGAAGAGATCGAAAAGAAGCTCTCGCAGCTCCGGCAAGGCAGCAGCGGAAGCGGTGCAGGGACGGCGGTGCTGACCCCGGAGCAACAAGCTGCTATCGATGCCGCGGAAAAAGACATTTTACAAACACGGCGCCAGCTTCGTGACGTGGAATTCCAACTGAAACACGACATCGACGCCTTGGATTTCAAACTGCGTCTGCTTGATATAGTCGCCGTTCCTGCTGCGCTTACGGTCTTGGCTATCATCCTGGGTGTGCTGCGCTCACGCCGTCGGGCATATGCGCATGCGGGCCCCGGCCAAAATCTTCCAAAGAGCGAAACCCGATGAAGCCCCGTACAACTGTTATCCTGCTGATAGTCGCCGTTTTAGTATTTGCTTTGGGCTGGATTGTCCAAAATCACAATGTTACCAAGGAAAGCGCCAGCTTGAGGGCTGGCCAACTGGCGTTCCCCGATCTTGCCGCCAAGCTCAATGGAGCGGAACGAATAGAAATCATTCGCCAGGGTAGCAAGGTGACGTTGTTGCGGAAAGACAACCAATGGCTGATTGCCGAGCGCAGCAACTACCCGGCGTTGTCGGGCAAAACGCACGCATTGCTTGCCGGGCTTGCTTCCCTTCGGTTGGTGGAGCTGCGCACGACCGACCCCGCATTTTACGACCGTCTCGGCGTTGAAGACCCAAGCAAGCCTGCAAGCGGATCAACCCTGCTTAAGGTTATTGATGGCGGGGGCAAAGTACTGGCGGAACTAATTGTTGGAAACAAGCATGCTTCTCCGCAGCCGAATTTACCGGACGAGATTTACGTTCGCAAACCCGATGATCAGCAATCCTGGCTCGCGGAAGGAAAGTTGGATGCGGACTCGGACGCATCAAACTGGATAAATCATGACATCATCAGTATCGACCACGCCAAGGTTGCAAAAATCGATATCGAACGCGGAAACGAGAAGCTTGAATTGGTACGCAACGGTGATCGTTTTGAGCTGAAGGTGCCGGCGGATCATCCTCCTCTCGATTCGAACGCGCTTGATCAGGTTGCGCGTGCGCTCGAATTTGTCTCGTTTACAGACGTGAAACCCGCAAAGGACGAGCCGGGAGGGCCTCTTGCGAGCGCGGTCTTTACCACCGATGACGGGCTTGTCGTCACCGTAAAAACCAACAAAGCCGAGAAGGACGCGCTTTGGGTAACCTTCAGCGTCAGCGGGAGCGGTAAGGCAAAGCAGGAGGCAGAGAAACTCAAACAGACTCTCGAGGGCTGGGCCTATCAGATCGGCTCGTGGAAGGAGCGGGCATTAGCCCCGACTTTGAATGATCTGAAGCCGGTGAATGGGCCCGCCACTGCATCCTCGGCTCGGGCGCCTGCGGCGGCTGAACCGCCCGGCAACGGCACGACCGTCGGCAAATGAACGAAACGGCTGACTGCCGCCGTTACCCGAAGCACCCGCTGGTCGGTGTCGGCGTTGTGGTGCTGAAACCGAATTCCGTGTTACTCGTTCGCCGTGGCCATCCGCCTTCCCAAGGAGCATGGAGTCTTCCGGGTGGGGCTCAGAAGCTTGGCGAAACCGCAGAAGAAGCGGCCCGCCGGGAGCTTTTTGAAGAAACCGGGTTGAAAGTCGGAAAGCTCGTTTTTACGACTTACGTCGATACCATCCATCGAGATGCTTCCGGTCGCATTGAATACCACTACACTATTCTTGATTTTGCGACGCTCTGGGACGGCGGAGAACCGGTGCCGGCCTCGGACATCACAACACTTGCCTGGATTAAGGATTCCGAATTCGCCGCAATCGGCCTCTGGAGCGAAGCTCAACGTGTGATTTCCCTTGCCCGGAAAATCAACTTTGCAGCGCTTTCCTAAACGCGACAAAACCCGACCCATTCCGCATCTCGAGTTTGCCGTTATGCACGGTCGAATCACCTTGGTCGGCCGGAAAGCGTCACAGGTGCGGCCTTCATCATTTCCCTAAAACGTGGAATTGAAAGCTCCGCCGTCCAAAAGAAGATTTTGTCCGACAATAAACCCCGAGGACGCTGCGCAGAGGAATGCGCAGGCAGCGCCGAACTCAGCGGGGTCTCCCACCCTTCGCGTCGGGTTGGATTGCGCGCGCAGGTTCAGTTCTTCCTCCACGCTTCGGCCGTGTTTGGCGGCCTCGGCAACGGCGGTTGCCCGTAGCCGATCGGTCATAAACGGTCCCGGAAGAAGGTTGTTGATCGTCACGTTGTACTGCGCAACTTCCCGAGCAAGGCCGGCAACAAATCCGGTAAGGCCGGTGCGCGCCCCATTGCTGAGGCCGAGTACCGCAATCGGCGATTTCACCGCCGCCGACGTGATGTTCACAATTCTTCCAAAGCGTCGCGCGCACATACCGTCGATCACCGCGCGAATCATAAAGATCGCCGTGAGCATATTGGCATTCAGTGCGCGGATCCAGTCTTCCTGGCTCCAATTGCGAAAATCTCCGGGCGGCGGGCCGCCTGCGTTGTTAACCAAAATATCCGGGTTGGGACATGCCGCCAATGCGGCGGTACGACCCTCTTCCGTGGTGATGTCGCCGACCACGGGGATGACGGTGGCGCCTGTTTCCGCCCGTATTTCTTCCGCCGTGCGGTGGAGCACATCCGCGTTCCGCGCGGTGATCACCACGTCCACACCTTCGCGCGCCAACGCCAGTGCGCACGCGCGGCCGAGCCCTTTGCTTGCCGCGCAAATGATGGCTTTTTTGCCTTGCAGCCCCAGATCCATGGCGTTCCTCCTTTAGTTTTCTACGGCGATTTCCTGCAGCACCCGCCGCACCGGTTCCGGGATCGGAACTGGCCGCATTCCGACACGGTCCACATAGACATGCACGAAGTAACCTTCCGCAGAAGCGATATCCTCGTCATTCCGAAATACACCAATCTCGTAGCGCACGGAACTCCGCCCGATTCGCGCGGCCCGGATCCCGACATCTACCCGGTCTGGAAACGAGATCGAGGCGTAAAATCGGCAGCCCGTTTCCGCGACAATACCAACGACCTCTGCGCGCGCAATATCCAAGACCTTGCGCGACACAAGGTAGTAATTCACCGCCGTATCGAAATAGGAGTAATAAACCACGTTGTTCACGTGCCCGTAGACATCATTGTCCTTCCAGCGCGTCGTGATCGTGTGGAAGAAGCGATATGCGTCTCTTCTTTCCCGGTTGCGAGTGTCTTTTGGGCCCATGGCTTGGTTTCTCACAGTTCAGCTCAGGCCGAAGTAAGAGCGATGCAGCGCGTTGTCGGCGTGCATGGCAGCGACCGTTCCCTCAAACCGCACGCGCCCGCCTTCAAGCGTATAGACACGATCGGCGAGATCAAGAAACGCAATGTTCTGTTCGGCGATCAGCATGGCCAGCGCGCCTTCTCGCAATTGCTTTAGGGTACGGACCACTTCGCTCACAAACAAAGGCGAAAGCCCGGCGGAAGGCTCGTCCATCATCAACACTTTTGGCTCTGCGGCTAGAGCCTTGGCAATTCCGAGCATTTTGCGTTCACCGCCCGAGAGACTGCTGGCAAGCGCCCGCCGCCTTTCCGCAAGCACCGGAAAAATCTCGTAAAGCTTCGCCATGCTTCGACGAAGCCTTGCGGCGGGCAAGAACTGGCCCCCGATCAGCAGATTTTCCTCAATCGTCAGACCCCCGAAGACGCCGAGCTCCGACATATACGCAAGCCCGCTGCGCACGCGCCGGTCGGGGCGGGCATGGGTGATCTCTTCGCCGTTCAACCAGATGCGTCCTTGCCGGGCGGGCAAAAGGCCGATCAATACTCTCAGGAGGGTGGTCTTGCCGGCGCCGTTTGCGCCCAAAAGCACGACCGATTCGCCGCTCGCGACGGATGCGGAAATCCCCCACAGCACCTGGACTTTGCCGTAGCCCGCTTCAATCTCTTCTGCAACCAAGCCCTCAGCCTGCATGCGCGGCGGTTCCTAGAAAAACGCGAATAACCTCTTGATCGTGTCGCGCTGCACGCAGCGAACCCTCAAAAATCTCCCTGCCGGCATTCAAGACAATAACACGATCGGTTACCTCTTCAAGAAAGCTCAAAAGATGCTCCACCACCAAAAGCGCAATGCCTCTTGACGCGAGCGCGCGCAAGCATTGCGCCATTTTCCGAAGCTCGAGGGGATTAAGTCCCGCGGCAATTTCATCAATCAACACAAGACGGGGATTGGTCGCTAATGCGCGGGCGAGATCCAGCCGTTTTTGCTGTGCGCTGTTCAGGCCTTCCGCCGGCTTTTCTGCAAACTCCCTAAGCTCAAGGAAATCCAAAATGTCCTCAATCCCCATGGGTAACGAACCGCGTCCGCCATAAGCCGCCGCGAGCTCCACATTTTCCCGCACGGTCAAGGAGAGAAACGGGCGGGGGGACTGGAATGTGCGGTTGATTCCCATTCGTGCCAAAAGATTCGGCGCCTTTCCCGTAATGTCCCGGTCCGCAAAAAACACTCTTCCCGCACTCGGCGGATAGACCCCGGAAATAACATTGATACATGTCGTCTTGCCGGACCCGTTTGGTCCGAGAAGACCCAGTGCCTCTCCGGCGGCAACGCGGAAGCTTACCCCATCCAATGCGCGAAAGCCGCCAAACCGCATGACCACCTGTTCAACGCGTAAAAGCGCATCCTTATGGGACACGAATGCCTCGCCGGGAAACGAGAGAAACGATGCCTTGCGGCAAAAACAACACCAAAACCACGATAAGGATCCCATAGATCAGCTGAAAATATTGCGGGATTGTAATGCCGATAAGATTATAAAGACCGTAGAGAAGCAGAACGCCAATCACAGGGCCAAGCAAGGTCGTTGCACCTCCGAAGAGAGCGAAGACCAAAGCGAAAATGCTGATCGAAATGTCGAAAGCCGTCTCGGGGTAAAATACGGAGATATGCCACGCGAAAACCCCGCCCGTCAGGCCCGCAATCAGTGCGGAAAGAAGCCATGCGATTGTCCGCTGCCGCACCACAGGAATGCCGGCCATGGCAGCGCTGAGCGAATCATCGCGGATGGCTTGTAGAGCAAGACCGAACCGGGAATTACGAAACCAGATCACCACCACCGAAGCGAGCGCAGTGATTGCCAAAGCGCTATAATAGCTGAGCCTCGGCGCGAACACATTGGCCAAGGATACGCCGTACGGACCTTTTGTGATGTCCTGCAAATCGGGGTTGGAGACGATGTGATAGACCGCTTGCGCCGCTGCAAGGTTGGCGATTGCAAAATAAGCTCCGGACAACCGCAGCAAGGGGATCAGGATAACCCCGAGAACCAAAGCAGCAAGACCGGCAATCGCCAGAGCAAGTGCGGGAGATGTGGTCAGGTGGATAATCGCCAAAGCAAACCCGTAGGCGCCCACGCCGAAAAAGCCCACATACCCGAACGGCAAATACCCTGTGAATCCGTAAATCACATTCAATCCTTGCGCGAGAGCGAAATAAATCGTAAAGTTGAACAGTAGCAATTCATTTCTGTAGAAAAAGGGAAGCACGCCAAGCAGCACCAAGAGCGGCAGAAGCACAAAAACAAAGTCCCGGACATAATTAGGCACGGCGCGTTTCTCGCCCAAAGAGCCCCGTCGGCCGGATCAGCAGCACCCCAATCAACAAGAGGTTGGGAAGCAAATTCGCCCAGGAACTCAAGTACGTTTGCATCAGCATCATGGAAATTCCGAAGATTACACCTCCCACGGCGGTGCCCAACGGGTTGCCGAGCGTGCCAAGAACGGTCACCGCGAATGCGGAAAGATTGATATCACCGCCGATCGCAGGTGTGACGCTGCCCAACATGAACGGAGCGAAGACCCCGGAAAGACCGGCAAGTCCGAGCCCGATGCCAAAGGCAATCGCGGAAATGCGGTCCACGTTGATGCCTGCCGCCAGTGCCTCCTCCCGATTGACCATCACCGCCCGCGTAAGGATGCCGATGCGCATCCGGTAGAGATAGACGTACACCAGCGCCACAGTAAGCAAACTGATTGCCCCGGAGAAGATCCAGGCCGCAGGCATGGCCTGACCAAACAATCGCACAGGCCCGCGCCCGAGAATGGCCCCGGGCAACGAGCGTTCCGAACTGCCGAAGGCAATGCTGGCCAACGCCTCGATGAACTGTTGGACCCCAAAGAAAAGAATAATGGAGAGCATCTCCGCATCGCGGGCCGCTTGCAATCTTGGAACGAAAAGGTAATAAAGTGCAAGGCCCAGAAAGCCGAAGCCTATGACAATTGCCAATGCGGAAAACAGCGGATGCCAATGCAGCAAGGTATACAGCCAGAACGCCGCAAATGCTCCGAGCATCAAGAAATCGCCATGCGCCAGATTTACAATGCGCATAACGCCGAAAATCAAATTAAGCCCTATGCCCACCAGCGTGAAATAACAGCCGAATACCAGGCCCGCCATAACTGCGTGAACTATCATCGGGCCAGTCTTCCGCTAACGGGCAAACGTGTGCCACAAGCTATCGTGCATTGAACCGAGGTTGACCCGTGGCGACGTCGTGCGGGTAAACCACCACAAAATGAACGCCGCCTTTTGAGTCCGCAGCAAGCTGTCCGATCGGCGTCAGTTCTCCGATTTGCGCGCCTTCGTCATTCAGCTGAAACGTGCCGATCAGCGTCTTCAGCTTGCCGGAAAGAGAAAAGACGGCCTTGCGCAAATCAAGCTGAGCCATGCTCTCGGTGCGCGCAAGCGCTTCTCCGACAACCAAACCCGTGAGATAGCCGGCCAAAGCGTTCCAGCCGTACTCCACGCCCGAATGGGCATACGCCTTTTCCCAGGCGGCATGAAACTGCTGCTCGGTCATGCCCACTTCAGGTTGATACGACATCGCCAGCGCAGTGACGTATGAAAACACCCCATCCAAAGCCGCGGCTCCGACATTTTTGAGCAATGTCGGGGTTTCGATCCCGGGGTACAGCGTAAAAACCATGGGAAATTTTACGCCGGAATCCTGAAGGTTTCGAAGAAACGCGATATCATTGCCAACATAGCCGAGCTCCAAAACAACATCGGGGTTCGTGGCAGCAATGTTGTTGATCAACACCGTATAGTTCGATGTGCTTGTCGGCACACCTTGATCAAACACAATCTGCACCGGCGATCCTTTTTCCTTCAGCGCATTGCGGACGGCATTGGCTTGCGTGCCGGTAAAATCGTTGGTTGAGTAAAGTATCGCAACCCGTTTCAGCCCGGCGGCCGCCACGTCGGTTTTCAGAAATTCCCAGAGATAGCGCGGCCAGACAGTGGATACAGGATCTGCAAGCAACGCAATGTAGGGATTATCTTTGCTAAAAAATGCTGCCCCGGTGCCGGTGGGGTCGAAAAGAAACATCTTGTGCTCCCGGGCGATCGGCACGCAAACCGCGGTAAGCACCGAACCGGAGTCGCAAATTAAAATATCAACCTTATCCTGGGTAATCAGCTGGTTCACCAGGGTGGCCTCGGTGCCCGGATTGCTTTGGTCGTCATAAGAAATCAGCCGCAGCGGGATTTTTTTGCCGAACGGCTTAACCATCGCCCCGCCTTGGGCGTTGACCTGGTCGATCCAAAGTTTCAGCCCGAGATAAACCGGCATGGAAATGCTGGCATAGGGCCCGGTGCTTGCGTGCAGATGTCCGATTCGAATCTCGCTTGGGGCAACGTCGGCTGCCCATCCTCGGCTATCGATCAGGCCAAGCGTCGCCAAAAGCAAAATCAACCATGTCCACCGAACCATTCCGGGCCTCCCTGTCATTTGCTTACGCCGAAAGCTTATGCCGGCCGGACGTTATGCGGCGCCACCTAGTCCGTCAATCTTTCGGCTGACGGCGGCCCCCCGGAGGCGACCTATCCCAAAGGGG
>JAIMBF010000093.1 GCA_023511585.1 Terriglobia bacterium | reverse complement strand
TCGGTTCTCTCCATTGCTGCGCAGCTGCCGTTGAGCGGCGGGCGCGTTGTTCATGCACGCATCGCCTACGGCGCGATGGCGCCATCGCCGGTGCGCGCGAAGGCAGCCGAACGTGCGCTTGAGGGCCGCTCGCTCGATGCAACCGGCATCGCGCCGGCATTGGCGGTTGCGCACGAAGGTACGTCGCCCGTTGACGATCCGATCGCCAGCGCTTGGTGGCGGCGCGAGATTCTTCCCGTCCATCTTCGCCGGTTGTTGCTCGGCGAGTATTCTGCGAGGCATTCGTGAAAACACCGATTCAATTCCGTCTCAATGGCGAGGACGTTGCCGCTTTCGTTGAAGGAGGCGCGAACCTGCTCGACACCTTACGAGAAATTGTCGGGGACCTATCGGTCAAAGGCGGGTGCTGGCAGGGGACCTGCGGCACCTGTACGGTGCTCATCGACGGCGTGCCACGGCTCTCGTGCATCACGCTGGCCGAGACGTGCAGCGGCTCCTCGATTGAAACGGCCGCCGGGTTGCGGCGCGGCAGCGAGCTCCATCCGCTTCAAATTGCGTTCATGGAACGGTTTGCCGCCCAGTGCGGTTACTGCACTCCGGGCATGCTCATGGCTGCCAAGGCACTGCTCGACAAGAACCCCAACCCGACGCGGCAGGATGTGATCGAAGCCATCAGCGGCAATATCTGCCGTTGCACCGGCTATGAACCGATCATCAACGCGGTGTTAGACGCGGCGCGTGAGCACGCGCGCAGCCGTGCCTGAGGAGGATATCATGCTGGAATTCCGCAAAGACATTTTTGCCGACGAGCGCGACGATAACCTCCTGGAGATTGGCCAACCGACCCAGCGGCAGGACATGCTCGGCCATGTCACCGCCACATCGCGCTATTATGACGATCACCGTTTCGCCAACCTCCTGCACCTGAAGGTGTTGCGCAGCCCGCACGCGCACGCGCGCATCCGTTCCATAGACGATTCGGCGGCGGCGCGTGCCCCTGGCGTTAAGCGCATCATTCGGGCGGCCGATGTGCCGGTGAACCTCAATACATTGCTGAGCCTGATGCAGTTCGGCAAGGACGACGAACCTTCACTCGCAACGGATGTGGTGCGGTATAAAGGCGAGCCGATCCTCGGCATCGTCGCCACGTCCGAACGCGCCGCGCTCGAAGCGATGGCGCTGGTGCGCATTTCCTACGATCCGCTGCCGGCGGTCTTTGATGTTGAAGAGGCACTGAAACCCGGCGCGCCTTCGGTCAATCCCACATATCCGAAGAATACCTTCGAGTACCACGGCAAGTACGACCACCAAAAGCTACGGTTCGGCGACGTCGACGCGGCGTTCGCGCAAGCCGACGTCGTGCTGGAAGATCGCTATCAGATGTCGCCGATCGAGCATGCGCCAACGGAGACGAACGGTTCGATCGCGGTGCCGGACACGAACGGCCGCATTGTCGTTTACACCTCCACCCAGGCGCTATTCTTCTCACTCGACACCGCGGCCAAGATCAACGCGCTGCCCTCCAATCAGCTCCATTTCATCGGCGGCACGGTCGGCGGCGGGTTCGGCGGCAAGGTGGACACCATGACCGAGCCGCTTGCGATCCTCGCAGCGCGGTTGACCGGCGCACCGGTGCGCTACCGCTTCAGCCGACACGAAGAGATGCAATTCGGCTCGCCGCGCGGCGCCGAACGCATTTATATCAAGGACGGCATTATGCGCGATGGGCGCATCATCGCGCGCCAAGTACGCGCCTATTTCGACAGTGGCGCCTATACACGGCTGTCGAGCTATGCGGTGATCAAATGCGCGGGGCACATCCCAGGGCCCTACACAATCCCCAACGTGTCCGCCGACATCTATTGCGTATTTACCAACCGGACGCCGGCGACAGCCATGCGCGGTTTCGGTGTGACGGCAATCGATTTCGCCATCGAATGTCAGATGGACAAGGATGCCGTCGCGATCGGGATGGACCCGCTTGAGTTCCGCATGCTCAACGCATATCGCGATGGCGATATGAAAGCGCACCGGCGCGAGGCAAAGAATTGTGCCCTGATCGAGTGCGCACAGGTTGCTGCCGAAAAAGCGCAATGGCCGCTGCGCGACGAATTCCGTCGCATGTCATCGCGCCAGGGCGGTGCCGCGCGTGCCGGCGTCACCGACCGCTCACGCATGCCGGCACCGGCGGTTCCGCCGCGCGTGCCGGCAAGCACGACGCAGCGCGTCACTTACGAACGGCCGATGCCTGCCGTTTCCCCGGCGGCCACACCGCCGCCACCGCCGCCTACGCCGCCGCAACCACCCGCGCCGGCCGCATCCGGCCACGGCGCGCGCCGTTTCTCATCCGTCTTTGGTACCAGGAGACGCTAACGATGGCGAAACATCATGGACGCGGGGTTGCGACCATCAACTACCCCATCGGTATGAATCTCGGCGGCGACCCGAGCCAGGCGCTTGTGCATTCGAACCCCACCGGAAAATTCACCGTCTCGCTGTCTTCGATCGATCTCGGACAGGGTATGAAATCGGTGATCCGGCAGATCTGCGCGGAAACCCTCGGTGTTCCGGTCGCGGATGTCTATGTTGACACCGCCGATTCAGATACCGGGCCGCACTGCACGGGCTCGTTTGCCTCGCGCGGCACGCACCGCGTGGGTAATGCGGTGATGGTTGCGGCGCGTGAAGCTCGTGCCGTGATGATGGAAGCAGCGGCCGAGGAGTTGGAAGTCGATCCGGGCGATCTGGAAACCGATGGCCGCGGCAATATTCGTGTGAAAGGCGCACCGCACCGTTCGATTACGGTACGAGAAGTGGCCATGGCCGCGCAATTCAAACAGGGGAAGACCATCGCCGGGCGGGGTATCTTCCTCGTGCCGTTGTCGGATGTGGATCCGGAAACCGGAGAGATGTCGCCGGCGACGTGTTATGCCCATGCTTGCGTTATTGTCGATGTCGAGGTCGACGACGAAACCGGAGATGTTTCGGTCCTGAAAATGACCAGCGCCTACGAGATCGGCCGCGCCATCAATCCAAAGATGGTTGAGCAACAGCTGGTCGGCGGCGCATGGATGGGCATGAGCCATGCGCTCTACGAGACGGTGGAGCCCTATTACCCTGATCCGCGCGAGGGCCCGCGTGATTTCAACGAGTATCTGATGCCCGGGCCGGGGGATATTTGCCCTCACGAGATTGTGGTCCTGGAACGGCCTGCGCCGGATGGGCCGTTTGGCGCGAAGGGCATTGGCGAGATGTGTGCCAACCCGGTGCTTCCCGCGGTGGCGAACGCCATCTTCAACGCGGTCGGTGTGCGCATCAATGACTTGCCGATCACGCCGGAGAAAGTGTTGCGCGCCATTAAAGCGCGCGGCGGCGCTGTACCCCAGGCGCGGATGCGGTAGGCGCCATGGTCGTCCGACCCAAAATCGTCGGTATCGACAGCCCCCGCTCGCTTGAGAGTGCACTGCGCGCGGCCTTCTATCTGGCCGATGAGGAGCTCGCGACCGCCGCTTATCTTGCGCTTGCACTGGGCAAACCTCTGCTCTTGGAAGGCGCACCCGGTGTCGGTAAGACCGAAGCAGCCAAAGCGATTGCCGGTGTGCTCGGCCGCAGGCTTCTGCGCCTGCAATGCTATGAAGGCATCGACGCGTCCGCCGCGCTTTATGAATGGAATTTCCCGCGCCAGATGCTGGCGTTGCGCCGTCAAAGCGAAGGCGGCGGCAATATTGATATCTACAGCGACGAATTCTTGATCGAGCGCCCGATGCTGGCTTGCCTCCGTCATCCGGAGGAGACGGTTCTGCTGATCGATGAAATCGACCGCTCGGATCACGAATTCGAGGCATTCCTGCTCGAATTTCTCTCCGACTTCCAGATCTCCATCCCGGAGCGTGGACCGATCCGTGCTTACGATCGGCCGGTGGTGATTCTCACCTCCAACCGCACGCGCGAGCTGCATGAAGCGCTGCGTCGCCGTTGCGTGTATCACTGGATCGAATATCCAACACCCGAACGCGAAATGCGCATCATTATGATGCGTGCCTCAAACGTAAGCGAGCGCGCCGCGCGCGCGGTTGCCGCTGCCGTGGGCCGCCTGCGGCGGGAGCCGTTGACAAAGCTTCCCGGCATCGCCGAGGCGGTGGAATGGGCCGAGGCCGCGACGCTGCTGCATCAACAGGGTGAGCGCTGGCCGGAGGCCTTTCGCCGTTCGCTCGGCGTCGTGCTGAAGGACGAAGACGATCTGGTCTACATCGCGCCGAGGATCGATGCGATTTTGGCGGAGGCGCAAGTGTGACCGACGTCACCCGTTTGATCGCATATTTTCTTGATTTCATCGCACTGTTGCGGCGCGAGGGTTTTGCTGTCGCGCCCGAGCAGACGATGTCATGGCTTGCCGGCATCGCGCTTCTCGGGCCCGAGAGCATCGCGGATATCCGCCGTGCTGCGCGCGCGATCCTGGCGCCTCAACCGGAGCGTTTTGCCGAGTTCGATGCCTTGTTCGACGCGCATTTTCTCGGCGCCGTTATGCCGGGATGGCAAACCGAGGCGAGCGAGGAGGAGCCGCTCAAAGCGGCGGAGGATGCATCCATGGGTCCCGAGCCGTTGTTTGGCGAGGACCTCAGCGAATCGGGTGCCCAAGCGACAAGCGCGGAACGCCTCTTGGCGCGCCGGTTCGGGCCGACCGATCCGAATGACACGTTGCGCGCCTTTGCCCGTGCGCTGCCGGAGCGCTTGCCGAGGCGGCCGGGCTATCGCTGGCGCCCGTCGCATCACGGGCCGGGCACCGACGCGCGGCGCATGTTCCGCGAAGCGATGCGTCATGCCGGCGAGTTTCTGCGCCTGCGCAAGCGGCAGCGCCGGCTGCGGCAGCGGCGTGTCGTCCTGTTGATCGATGTATCCGGCTCCATGAAGGAGCGTACTGAGCAGCATCTCGCCTTTGGCCATGCGCTGGTGCGTGCGGCGGATGCGGCCGAAGTCTTCACCATGGGCACGCGATTGACCCGCATTACGCGGCCGTTGCGTCTGCGCAACCGCGACCAGGCGCTGGCTGCCGCCTCCTTCCTGGTCGCGGACTGGGATGGCGGCACGCGTATCGGCGAGGCGCTTCAGGCATTTTTGGCGGTGCCGCGCTTCGCGGCGCTGGCGCGCGGGGCGGCCTTGGTCGTGCTTTCCGACGGTTTGGAGCGCGGCGATCCCTCTGCCATGGCCGATGCGATCGCACGCCTGGCACGGCTCTGCTGGCGGATCATCTGGCTGACCCCGTTGGCCGCCGATCCTGCCTTTGAAGTGCGTACCGCCGGCCTCGTGGCTGCGCGGCCGTATCTCGACCGCCTCGCCGATGGTTCCTCGATCGACAGCATTTGCGCAAATGTTCTCAACCTAGCGAAGGAAGCAGCGAGATGATCGAGATTATCGACGCACACCACCACATCTGGCGCCAGCGCGATCTTCCCTGGCTGATGGGCCCGATGCAGCCGCGCATCTTCGGCCCTTACGAAGCCATCCGCCGCGATTATCTCATCGACGAATTTCTTTCCGATCTTTCCGGCAGCGGGGTCACCAAGTCGGTCTACGTGCAGTGCAACTGGGCGAACGATCGGTTCGAGGATGAAGTTGCCTATGTGCAAGAAGTCGCAGACGCGCACGGCTTTCCGCATGCGATTGTCGGTTATGCCGATTTTCTGGCGCAGGATGTGCGCCCCCAGCTGGATCGGTTAACGAAATATCGCTCCATGCGCGGCCTGCGCATGCAGCTGCATTGGCACGAGAACCCGCTGTATCGGTTTGCCTCCGGCCCGGATCTTGCACGTAATCAGACACTGCAAAGAAATGTCGGCTATCTCGCCGATTACGGCTGGAGCTTCGATCTCCAAGTCTTTGCGACCCAGATGGAAGGTGCCGCCGAGCTGGTCGCGCATGCACCGAAAGTCAGTTTCATCCTGCAGCATGCCGGCATGCTCGAAGACCTCTCTCCGCAGGGCTGGGCGCGCTGGCGCACGGGCATGCAGGCTTTGGCCAAGCATCCGAACGTAGTCTCCAAACTGTCCGGGCTCGGCACCTTCATCCACAGGAACGATCCCGAACACATTGCTGCGATTGTGGGCGAGACCATCGAGATATTTGGCCCTGATCGCTGCATGTTCGGCTCGAACTTTCCGGTGGAAAAGTTATGGACGACCTACTCCGAGCTGATCGGCGCCTATCGTCGGGCTATCGAGCCGCTCGGCCAGGCGGTGGCGCGTGCGGTATTTCATGACACCGCGGCAAGAATTTATCGCCTCAAGTGATCCGGGAACGAATTTGGTTTTTGGCAGGGAGGAGAAGTAGGAAACATGGCGCTTGAAATAAGGACTCTCGAATACGGCGACATCGAGCTTGAATCGAGCTTTCTGGTGTTGGGCCGCGACTGCGGGCGAACGCGCCGCGTTCCGACGCTCGGTTTTCTGATCCTCGGCGGGACCTGGCCGATCTTGGTCGATACCGGTTATCGCAACAATCAGATCATGGAAACGCTCGGCATGCGGGGCCTGCAAAGCCACGAGACGATGATTGAGAATCAGTTGAAGAAGCACGGGTTGCGGCTTGGCGATATCCGCTACATTTTGCACACGCATTTGCACATCGATCATGCCGGCAAGGATGACCTCTTTCCGATGAACACAACGGTGGTCGTGAACCGTCGGGAGCTCGAATATTCCGTTTCCGGCCTGATGCATCCGCAATATCCGGCGGTTGACATCAAACATCTGATCGATCGGCTCCATACCAAAGGTGCGCTGCGTTTTCTTGATCTTGAGTTGACCGGGCCGGTGGAGCTGATGCCGGGCGTGATTTGCGAGGCGGCCGGCGGCCATACCGAAGGTTCCATGAACATCATCGTCCAGACGGCTGAGGGCGATGCCACGATCTGCGGCGATGTGATCTACGACTTCAACGATCAAATCATCGAGCCCTTCATGGAAATTAGCGATATGGAGCCGCGCGTGACCGGCAATCACGGCACCACCAAGCGGCAGGAAAAGGCGGCGATCAAGAAAGTGCTGGCGCGTTCGCGCTTTGCATTGCCGATTCACGACTGGCCGGCGGTTATCGAAGGGGGCCAAGTGGTCGGCCGCTTGCGCAGTTCCGTACCGGGGCCGATCGTGCAGTCGTTGCCGCGCCGCAACTGGTTCCCGGCGTAAGTGATGGAGGCAAGCGATGACCCACATCGCATTCCGCCGCGAATTCTCCGACCTGATCGATCTCGAAGCCACCGTCGAGAGGCTTGCGAGCGGCTTCACTTTCACCGAAGGACCGATCTGGCATCCGCGCGATCAGTATTTGTTGTTTTCCGATATGCCGGCCGATGTGCGGCGACGGTGGGATGAGAAGAGCGGCGTGCGCGAGGTCATGCGTCCGTCTAACAAATGCAACGGCATGACCTATGATGCGGATCTCAACCTCATCGTCTGTGAGCACGCCACATCGAGCCTCGTTCATGAAATCAACGGCCGACGCGAGGTGCTTGCCTCGCATTTCGAAGGCAAGGAGCTGAACAGCCCCAACGATGTTTGCGTGCGTTCGGACGGCTCGATCTATTTCTCCGATCCCTGGTACGGGCGCATGCCGGTTTACGGCGTGGAACGCCCCCGCCAGCTCGGGTTTCAGGGTGTCTATCGCGTGCTGCCGAACGGTGGTGAACCGCAGCTTTTGGTCGATCGTCACCTATTCGAGCAACCCAACGGGCTCTGCTTTTCTCCCGACGAAAAGCTGCTTTATGTCAACGACACGGTGCAATGCTTGATCCGCGTCTTCGAGGTGCATGCCGACGGCACGCTCGGCCCTGATCGCATTTTTGCCTCCGGCATTCGCTCGGAGCTCGAGCCTGGGGTGCCTGACGGCATGAAATGCGACAGCGCCGGGAATATATGGGTGACAGCGCCCGGCGGCGTCTGGGTCTATAGCCCGGACGGCGTGCTGCTCGGCAAAGTGCGCGTGCCGGAATTGGTTGCAAACCTGCACTGGGGCAAGTCCGATTGGCGCACCCTCTTCATGACCGCGACTCATTCGCTATATGCGGTGCGCACCAAGATCGGCCCGCATATGGAGCCGTTCATGCGGGCTAGCCGAGCGGCTGAGTTGGCGAGCCGCTCGTCCTCTTCGGCCTCTGCGCGCCGAGCCGAGCGCGCCAGCGTCGGTCTTGGGCAAGGACTGCGCCTCGACCCCTCGCGCTGTGCGCTGATTATCCAGGATCTGCAGAACGATGTGATCTCGGAAGGCGGAGCGTTTGCATCTTCCGGTTCACCGCAACACGCGCGGGAGCAGAATGTGGTTGAGAATGTTCGTCGTCTTGCGGAAGTGTGCCGTGCGCGCGGGGTGATGGTGATCCATGTCTGGTTTATTGTTGAACCGGGTGCGCCCGGCATGACGCTCAATGCGCCGCTCTTCGAAGGCCTGGTTGATGCCAATGCCATGGTGCGCGGCAGCTGGGGTGCGGCGCCGGTTGCCGGCCTCGAGCCGCAGCCGGGCGACCTCGTCGTGGAGAAAATCCGCATGAGCGCTTTCGAAGGCACCAAACTTGAGACGGTGCTGCGGTCCGGCGACCGTGATACCATCATCGTCACCGGCGCATGGACCAATATGTCGATCGAACACACCGCACGCACCGGCGCCGACAAGGGCTATTTCATGATTGTACCCGAGGATTGCTGTTCCACCATGAACGCCGATTGGCACCGCGCCTCGGTGCAATACGCGATGCAGAACGTCGCCGTCGT
>JAIMBF010000092.1 GCA_023511585.1 Terriglobia bacterium | reverse complement strand
GAAGAGAGGTGTCTCCGGTAGGCGCAAAAGCAGGAAAGCAAGCCTTATGACGGACATGCGCTTCGAGAGTTTAACTCCTCTATTGGCGCCGCGGAGCGTGGCGGTGATCGGCGCTTCGGACGATCCAACCCGAATCGGTGGGCGGCCGATCGCCGCCATGCTTGCCAAAGGGTTTGCCGGCCGCATCTTTCCCGTAAACCCCAAGCGCGAGCGTATCCAAGGGTTAGCGGCTTGGCCCCGAGTCGCGGATTTGCCGGAAGTGCCCGATGTAGCCGTCGTTGCCGTGCCGGCGGCGCAGGCACTCGGCGTTGTGGAGGAGCTTGGCCGGCACGGGGTTAAGGGGGCGATCGTTTTCAGCGCGGGCTTTGCCGAAGTCGACGAGGCCGGGGCGGCGGCCCAGTCCAAGATGGTCGAAATTGCCCGAAGCTACGGCATGCGGCTTTTGGGGCCGAACTGTCTCGGCTTGTTCAATGCGCGAGTCGGCTTCTATCCCACTTTTTCTTCTTCTTTCGAAACCGGTTGGCCGATTGCGGGCCCAATCGGAATTGCCAGCCAATCCGGCGCCTATGGAACGCATCTTTTTGTCGTCGCGCGCAACCGGGGGCTAGGTACGCCGATCTGCGTGACCACCGGCAATGAAGGCGACGTAACTATCGGCGATGTCATCGGTTGGCTTGCAGAAGACCCGCAAACCGAGGTGATCGCCGCCTATGCCGAGGGGATCCGCAAAGCGGACAATTTGCTTGCTGCCCTATCCATCGCCAAAGCGGCGCGCAAACCGGTCGTGTTCATGAAAGTGGGGCGCAGCGCTTTGGGCAGAACGGCCGCGCGCTCGCATACCGCGTCCATTGCAGGCGATGATGCCGTAACCGAGGCGGTTCTCTCCGAATACGGCGTCGTACGCGCGCAGACGACCGAGGAAATGTTGGATATCGCCTATGCCGCCACGCGGCGAATATATCCCGCACGCAATACTCTGGGAGTGATTACCGTAAGCGGCGGAGCAGGCGTATTGATTTCCGATGCGGCCGAAGCGGTCGGGCTCCCCATGCCGCCGATGCCCGAGCAAACGCAGGCGAGATTGCGCACGCTTCTTCCCTTCGCGGCTCCGGCAAACCCGGTGGATTGCACCGGCCAAGCATTTAACGACCTAAGCCTCGTCGGCCGTTTTGCGGAGGCGGTTGTGGCCGAGGGCGGCTATAGCTCCATCCTCGCTTTCTTTTCGCAGACCGGTGGTGCGGCTTCGATTGCACCGCGTTTACGCGCTCAGCTGGCCGGTGTGCGTGCTCGGTTCCCTGACCGGCTATATGTGCTTTCCGTCCTGGCCCCGCCGGAGCTCGTTCGCGCTTACGAGGAAGACGGATTTCTCGTGTTTGAAGACCCGAGCCGGGCGGTTCGGGCAATTCATGCCATCGGCCGCTTTGGTGCTGCCTTTGCGCGGGGCGAGCGTGCTGCGCCGCCGGCCGTTCCCTCGGTGCGTTTGCCTCCGACCACGCCGAGCGAACCCGAGGCAAAGCGGATTCTGGCTGAGGCGGGTATCGCCGTAGTGCCCGAGCGGCTTGTCTCTTCGCCCGATGAAGCGGTGGAAGCTGCAGAAGCGCTCGGTTGGCCCGTCGTGCTGAAAATTGCGTCGCCCGATGTTCTTCATAAAACGGAACACGGCCTGGTATTGCTCAACCTAACCTCCGCCGATGCCGTTCGGAGCGGGTATATGACGCTTTGGCAACGGGCACGTGCGACGAACCCCGGAGCGCGGATCGAGGGCGTCGTGGTGGCCACACAAATCACGGACGGGATTGAATGCTTGCTTGGCGTTCACCGCGACCCGGTCTTCGGCCCCATCGCTGCTTTCGGCCTCGGCGGTATCTTTGTCGAGGTATTGCGCGATGTGGTTCTGCACCCGTGCCCCTTCGGCGAGGATGTGGCGCATGAAATAATCGGCAGAACTCGCGCGGCTTCCGTGTTGCGCGGTGCCCGTGGCGGCAAGCCCGCCGATGTGAAGGCTCTCGCCTCTATGTTGGCAAGACTTTCGGCGTTTGCGATCGCGGCCGGGCCGCGCCTACGAGCGATTGATCTTAACCCTGTCTTCGTGATGCCCGAGGGAAAAGGGGCTTTTGCGGCAGATGCCGTCATCGAGGTTGGAAACGAAAATGGCGATCGTTTATGAAAAATTGAAAAATTTTCCAATTCCGGAAGTACGTCAGCGGATAACCACGCGAGATGTCGTGTTTTATGCTCTTTCCATTGGATTTGGCCAGGATCCGATGGATCGGGATGAATTGTTGTTTGTCGATCATCACAAACCGCTGCGTGTTGTGCCATCCATGGCGGTGGTGCTGGGCCATCCCGGCTTTTGGCTGCGTCTTCCCGAAACCGGAGTGGATGCAGTGCGCGTCGTGCATGGAGAGCAAGGGATTATCTGGCATAAGCCGCTGCCGGTGGAAGGCGAGGTGATCGGCCGCACCCGTGTTGTGGACGTGATCGACAAAGGCCCCGGGAAAGGCGCGCTCCTTTATACGGAGAAGCAAGTCTGGGATGCCGCGAGCGGTGCGCTCTATGCAACCCTCTCCAGCACGACCTTTCTGCGTGGTGATGGCGGATTCGGCGGCCCGTCCGGCCCTGTCAAACCCGTGCACGAGCTTCCGCCGACGGCGCCCGATTTGGTGGTGGATTTGCCCACGCGGCCGGAGCAGGCTCTCTACTATCGGCTCAACGGCGATGACAACCCGTTGCACGCGGATCCGGAATTCGCCGCCCGCGCGGGTTTCCCCCGACCGATCCTTCACGGGTTGTGCACGCTTGGCGTGGTTTGCCGAGCACTTCTACGTGCAATGTGTGGCTATAACCCTGCCCGACTGCAAGAAATGGAGTTGCGCTTTTCCGCCCCCGTTTTCCCGGGCGAAACGATTCGCACGGAAATTTGGCGCAATGGTTCGTTTCGAGCACGCGTTTTGGAGCGCGACGTGGTCGTGGTCAACAACGGTTGCTTCAGGCTTGCCTAAACCCAGAAGCCCCCCCAAGGTCAAGAGCCCAAGCTTCAAGGCCAGCGCACTTCCGGTGGGAGGCTCATCAAAATCGCTTCGACATTGCCCCCTGTTTTAAGCCCAAACACTGTGCCTCGGTCGTAAAGCAGGTTGAACTCTACATAACGGCCGCGGCGAACGAGAAGGTGTTCGCGCTCGGCCTTGGTCCAAGGCGTTCGCATCCGCCGGCGCACGATCTTCGGATAGATATCTAGAAAAGCAGTTCCCACCTCGCGCGTAAAAGCGAAGTCGGCGGCGATATCGTCGGTCGTGAGGTAGTCAAAAAAGATACCCCCTGCCCCTCGCGGCTCCCCGCGGTGAGGAAGATAGAAGTAGGTATCGCACCAGGCTTTGAAGCGGGGATAGTAGTCGGGGTTATGGCGATCGCAGGCCGCTTTCATGGCCGCGTGAAAGTCGGTTGCGTCTTCGCGCGCGGATTCGCTTTCCAAAGTGGTGGGGGTAAGATCACCGCCTCCTCCGAACCACCCCTTGGTGGTAATAATCATTCGCGTGTTCATATGCGCAGCGGGAACGTGGGGGTTGTGCATGTGCGCAACGAGGCTGATGCCGCTCGCCCAAAACCGTGGATCTTCGTCGGCACCGGGGATCTGGCTCCGAAACTCCGGGCTAAACGAGCCCCAAACAGTGGATACGTTGACGCCGACCTTTTCGAACACGCGCCCGCGCAGGACGCTGATCACCCCTCCGCCGCCCGGAGATCCATCTGCTGTCGGCCGCGACCAAGCTTTTCGCTCAAAAACGCCGGGGGGGCGCTCGCTGAGCGGTCCATCCTGCTCGATCTCGATGGCTTCAAACGCCGCGCAGAGCCGGTCACGGAGCTGTTCGAACCAGGCTTGCACCGATGATTGCAGGGTCACGTGGGGCGGAGGGCTGGGTTCGGTCATGGGCGAGAGGCTTTTCCTAAACCAAATCGAATTTTAACGTTTTCCGCATGTTGCAGAGCGGCAGCGGCCTGCGTAGTATGCACGCGCTCGCGACGGGCCAGGCGCCCAACCACGTTCAGCGGAGGCATACCCGGAGGAGACGGTAACACCTGTCTCTCCGGCTTGGTATGTGTGTTGGTCCGGCCGAGTGCAGTGAAACAGGTCGAAGCGGTGTCGAGGTCACGATGGCTGAAGCTCTTTCTACATCTACGGTTCCGCATGGCGAGACGACAAAACGCGATTTTCTTGCATTGGTCACGGGAGCTTCGGCACTCGTAGGGCTTGGGGCTATTGCTTGGCCGCTGATCGACAGCATGAATCCGTCGAAAGACGTGCTGGCTCTGGGATCGGTTGAGGTGAACTTGGCGCCGATTCCTGAAGGCCAAGGAATCACGGTCATGTGGCGCGGCAAGCCGGTCTTTGTGCGCCACCGTACGGCAAAGGAAATCAAAGAAGCGGAAGATGTTCAACTTAATCAACTGATTGACCCGCAGCCCGATTCGGATCGTGTTAAGCCCGGTCATGCGCAATGGATCGTGCTGATTGGAATTTGCACCCATTTGGGCTGTGTGCCTCTCGGTAACAAGCCCACCGATCCGCGCGGGAATTGGGGGGGGTGGTTTTGCCCTTGCCATGGTAGCCAATACGATACTTCAGGGCGGGTCCGCCACGGCCCAGCGCCGGCCAACCTCGCCATTCCCCCATATACGTTCCTCGATAACACCAAGATAAAAATCGGTTGAAGGCGCGGGCGCGAGTAGGAGGTTTTCAGCATGGTCGGACTGCATAAAGGCGAATTTCAGAATTCTTTGGTGCGTTGGATTGATGCGCGCCTGCCTGTATTTACACTGATGCAGAAAGAATACAGCGCCTTTCCGACACCGAAGAATTTTAATTACTTCTGGAACTTCGGCGCCATTGCGACGGTCGCTTTGTTGATTATGATTCTCACCGGGATCTTCCTGGCGATGAATTACGTTCCCAACAGCGCGCTTGCGTTTGAAAGCGTGCAGCGAATCATGCGGGACGTAAATTACGGCTGGCTTATTCGTTACGTTCATATGAACGGCGCGTCCATGTTTTTCATCGCCGTCTATATTCATATTTTTCGCGGTATTTACTACGGATCTTATAAAACACCGCGCGAACTGCTTTGGATGCTCGGTGTTCTTATTCTGTTTTTGATGATGGCAACGGCCTTCATGGGCTATGTGCTGCCTTGGGGGCAGATGTCTTATTGGGGTGCAACCGTCATTACCAACCTATTTTCGGCTTTCCCATTGGTCGGAAAGGCGATCGTGACATGGCTCTGGGGCGGGTTCTCGGTTGATAACCCCACGCTCAATCGGTTTTTCAGCCTGCACTATCTTCTTCCTTTCATCATTGTCGCTGTTGTCGGCCTGCATGTTGCAGCACTGCATGTCAGCGGCTCGAATAACCCTCTCGGTATCGATCCCAAAGGCCCACAAGACACAGTCCCGTTTCATCCTTATTACACGATCAAAGATAGCGTGGGCCTGTGCGTATTCCTGATCGTTTTTGCAATATTCGTGTTTTTTGCCCCTAATTTCTTCAGCAACCCGGACAATTCCATTCCGGCGAACCCGATGATGACACCGCCCGAGATTGTGCCCGAATGGTACCTCTTGCCTTACTACGCCATTTTGCGCTCGGTGCCGAACAAACTCGGCGGTGTTTTGATGATGTTCGGCTCCATCTTCATTCTCTTTTTCTTGCCGTGGCTGGATACAAGCCCCGTGCGCAGCGCGAAATTCCGCCCGATCTTCCGCCAACTCGTCTGGCTTTTGGTCATCGACGTTTTGGTTTTGGGCGAAGTCGGCGCGCATCGGCCGGAAGGGCTGTGGATCATTGCGGGTCGCGTTGCTACGGCGTACTATTTCCTTTTCTTCCTTGTGCTTCTTCCGATCATCGGCAAGTTGGAACGGCCGTTGCCTTTGCCTGAAAGTATCAGCCGCCCGGTTCTGGGTCCTCGATCAGGGGGCGGTGGCGGGCCGGTCGCCGGAGGAGCCCCTGCTAAGCCAATGGAGAAAGCCTGATGCGCCCTATGAATAAGCTTGTCCGCCTCATGCGTTCTTCGGTCTTGGCTGGTATTTTTTCGGCGGTTTTGCCGTTCGCTTCGGTTTTCGCGCAAGGAACGGAGGAGCCCTCGCTTCCGCACATAAACTGGAGTTTCGAAGGGCCGTTCGGCACCTATGATCTTGCTGCGGCACAGCGCGGATTCCAAATCTACAAAGATATTTGCGCGAATTGCCACTCGATGAATTATCTCCATTATCGAGATTTGAGCGGCATCGGACTGAATGAGGATCAAATCAAAGCTATTGCGGCGAGCGTAGAAGTGCCGGGAGGTGTCAACGATAGCGGTCAGCCCATCACCCGGCCGGGCCGGCCAGCCGATACTTTTAAAGCGCCATTTCCCAACGAACAGGCTGCGCGTGCGGCCAACAATGGCGCTTATCCTCCCGACCAATCGATACTGGTGCTCGCCCGCAAAGGTGGCGCTGATTACATCTATGCGATCCTAACGGGCTACAGCGAGCCGCCTGCGGGAATGAAGCTTCAGCCGGGAATGAGCTACAACAAATATTTCCCGGGCCACCAAATCGCCATGCCGCAGCCACTCCAAGATGGTTCCGTGCAGTATGCCGACGGCACCAAACCAACATTGGAGCAGGAAGCGAAAGACGTGGTAACCTTCCTTGCTTGGGCTGCCGAACCGGAAATGGTGCAACGGAAGCAGACTGGCGTACGCGTGGTTTTGTTTCTCCTCATGTTGACAGGGCTTACTTATGCGCTGAAGCGCCGCGTATGGGCAGACGTGCATTAGCCGCGATCCAGCAAAGCATGACTGTCAGGAAACTGCGTTTCTGCGCTGGGAACGAGGAATACGAATGAATCATGCAGGCGAGACGGTCATAGGCATTATCGGCGGCTCTGGCCTATACGATATCGAAGGCTTGCATGAAAAATCCTGGCAGCGTATTCACTCGCCTTGGGGAGAAGCCTCCGACGAGCTACTGTTTGGCCGCATCGGCGGTGTGCGGTGCGTATTTTTGCCACGGCATGGACGTGGCCATCGGCTCTCGCCTACGCATTTGAATTATCGCGCGAATATCGATGTGCTGAAGCGTGCAGGCTGCACGGATATCATTTCGCTTTCCGCCGTGGGAAGCCTGAAAGAAGAGCTGCACCCGGGCCATTTTGTCATTGTCGATCAATTCATCGACCGAAGCTTTGCCCGCGAAAAAAGCTTCTTCGGCAAAGGCTGCGTTGCACATGTGGCAATGGCGGACCCGGTCTGCCCACGTTTGGGCGATGCGCTGGAACAAGCCGCGCGCGGGCTCGGTTTACCGCTGACGCGCGGTGGCACCTACCTTGTGATGGAAGGCCCGCAATTCTCCACGCGCGCAGAGAGTGAGCTCTACCGCAGCTGGGGGTGTAGCGTGATCGGCATGACCAATATGCCGGAAGCAAAACTCGCCCGAGAGGCGGAGCTTTGCTATGCAACTGTCGCCATGGTGACGGATTACGACGTCTGGCACACCGAACATGCCGATGTGACGGTTGAAGCCGTGTTGAAAGTTCTCGCGGACAATGCGGCTAAGGCCCGCGCTCTTATCGGCGCCGTGGTGCCGTTGCTTGCCGGGAAAAGAGAGCCTTGCCGAGCCGGGTGCGATCGCGCGTTGGAAACAGCTATTGTCACCGCTCCTGAACGGCGTGACCCGCGTTTGATGGCAAGGCTTGACGCTGTTGCCGGGCGGGTTTTGGCCAGGGCGTAAGCTTGCACCCTGACCAAAACCAAAATGCGCGTTATGGGTCCCACGAACGGCGGGCCGATGTCAAAGACGTTATCGAGCCGATGATCACGAGTGTGCCTGCTTTGCAATCCGCAAGCTCGGGGGCGGTTCTATCGACGGCACGGCAATCCGGTCCTAAGGATTCATCTCCCTCCGCTCAGAGCAACGTCGCACCGCAGGAAGCACCAGCAGCGCCGCTGATTGAGGCATGGGTTGTTTCGGAGCCTTATGCCGGCTTGCAGGCCCAGGGTCTTGGGCTTGCAGAAGCAGCGGCGTTTCGGCCCATTATGCAACCCTTGCAGCCGCGTTTTCCTTGGCGCTATCTCGCCGCGCGATTTTGGCCGCAGCCGCTTGCCGCTTTGCCGGAGGAAACCATGGCAGCTGCGTTACCGCCGGTCGTTGTGGGCTGCGGCGGAGCGGGCGCAGTCGTGGTTGCGGCTTTGCGCAAGCGAGGCAGCGCCGCGGTCCAAGTGCAGCATCCGCGGATCGATATCCGCCGCTTTGATGTGGTGCTCGCTGCCCGGCATGACGGCCTCAGCGGCCCGAACGTTGTCGTCACGCGAACGGCCTTGCACCGGGTTACCCCCGCGCGCTTGGCCGATGCCGCAGCGCGTTGGGCTGGGAAACTTTCTCATCTGCAGCGGCCGTTGGTGGCTGTGCTCGTAGGGGGCGATAGCGGGCGCTACCGATTCGGCCGGCGAGAGGCGGCAAAGCTTGCTCATGAGCTCGCCGCCATGATGGAAGCCGACCGCGTGGGGCTCGCACTGACACCGTCCCGGCGCACGGGGTCGGAAGAACAAGCTCTTTTACGTCAGGTCCTTGAGCCGCGGGGGGGCTGGATTTGGGATGGAACCGGCGAAAACCCATATTTTGGGCTTCTTGCTCTGGCCGATGTGATTGTGGTGACCATCGACAGCGTTTCCATGGTTTCCGAAGCAGTGGCCACCTCGGCCCCGGTCATGCTGGCGCGGCTGCCCGGCCACTCCGCGCGCCAGCACGTGTTTATGCAAGCTTTGATCAACGAAGGACGGGTGCGCGAATTCAAGGGACGGCTTGATCACTGGCCGGTCGAGCCGATCGATGATACGGCTGAGGCCGCCGCAGAGACTCGCCGGCGGCTGGGGCTCTAAGCGGAAACAAGGGGGTGCGATGCTGGCTATCCAAACCTTCGACCAAAGCAAAGGCGGCAACGTGCTCTATAAGGCTTTGGCCCATCCC
>JAIMBF010000091.1 GCA_023511585.1 Terriglobia bacterium | reverse complement strand
CAAGGCGCGCCCTCGCCCGACGTCGTGGGAATCGAATATCCGGACGGCGCGGTGCAGGGCGATCGGAAGAATATCAAGTTCCGATTCACCGACCGGTTCATGCGGATGGCCGCCGATCGTACCATCTAAGGCCTAAGGCGCGCGCCATGCGGGTGATCAATCGCCATCCGGGCCGCCAGGCCCGACAGATCCTCACCGCTCTCCCGTTCCTCGCGGCCGTCATCGCGTATTGCACCGCCTCGGCCATCCGCCTCGCCGCGAACTCCGAAGACCGTTTGCTGCCCAGCCTTGGGCAAATGACAGCGGCCGTGCGGCGCATGGCGTTCAGCCAAGACATTGCGAGCGGCCAATACCTTTTGCTTTCCGACACCGCAATGAGTCTGCAACGACTCCTCCTCGGGCTCGCGATCGCGGTCGGCATCAGCTTTGCGGTGGGCATCGCCGTGGGCATGGTACCCTATCTGCGCCGCACCTTTGTCGCGTTCATTGCGGCTTTCTCGATGGTGCCGCCGCTCGCCGTGTTGCCCATCCTGTTCATTGCCGTCGGCATCGGCGAAACCGCGAAGGTCACTTTAATCGTGATCGGCACCGCGCCCTTCATGATCCGTGACCTGATCATGCGTGTCGAAGAACTGCCCCGTCCGCAGCTCATCAAGGTGCAAACGCTTGGTGCGACCTCATGGCAGATCGCGCTGCGCGTCGTCGTGCCGCAAATGTTGCCGCGGCTGATCGATGCTTTGCGGCTCTCGCTCGGCCCAGCTTGGCTTTATCTGATTTCGGCCGAGGCGATCGCGGCGGAAAGCGGGCTTGGCTACCGCATCTTCTTGGTGCGCCGTTATTTCGCGATGGACGTGATCCTTCCCTATGTTGCTTGGATCACTTTGCTCGCTTTCCTCTTCGATGCGTTGCTCCGCGTCTTTCAGCGCCGCGCCTTTCCGTGGTTTGCGCTCGAGTACATGCGATGAGCGCAATCTCCGTCCGCGATGTCTGGCAGGTCTATGACGGCCGGGTGGTGCTGGAACGCATTTCGCTTGAGATCAAATCAGGCAGTTTCGTAGCCATCGTTGGCCCCTCGGGCTGCGGGAAGACGACGTTTTTGCGAATGCTGATGAGCGAGGAGCGGCCGAGCCGCGGCACCATCCTGCTCGACGGCCGTCCTCTGCCCGATGAGCCTACCGCCGATCGAGGCGTCGTCTTCCAGCGCTATTCCGTGCTGCCGCATCTCACCGTGCTCGGCAACGTCATGCTGCCGTTGGAGTTTCTGGGTTCCCGCTTGCTTGGTCGGTTGTTCGGCGCCGCGCGCCGTGATGCGGAAGCAGAGGCGCGCGCGATGCTTGCCCATGTCGGGCTCGACGGCGCCGAGCATCTCTATCCCGCTCAGCTCTCCGGGGGAATGCAGCAGCGGCTGGCGCTGGCCCAGGCGTTGATGGGTAAGCCGCGGGTGCTCTTGCTCGATGAGCCGTTCAGCGCGCTCGATCCCGGTACGCGCGCCGAAATCCACGGGCTAACCAAACGCCTGTGGGAGGAGACGGGCATGACCGTGGTCATGGTGACGCATGATCTTAGCGAGGCGTTCCGGCTCGGTACCCGCATTGTCGTCTTCGAGCGGCTGGAACCGGAGCGGGGCACACGCATCACCTTCGACATCCCGCTGGAGGGGCGAAAGAAGCCGCAGGAACATCGCACGCCGCGTGAGATGCATATTTTAACTCAGGAGAAATCGCCATGCGACCGCATCGCCGTAGGCGGACGCCCATCCGCGTGGAGCGCCGCTACCATCATCCCGATTTCAACGCCCGCCAAAGCCGCGGCTGGAAGGCCGTAGAAGCCGAAAGCCGCTTGCCCGACGTGGGCTGGCGGCGCGAGCAGCGCTGGGCACTCGAACTGGGCCTTCCCGGCGCGGAAAGCCTGACCGATCGCACGATCCCCACCTTCGCGCGTGGGGAACTGCCGCATTTCGCCGGGATCAATACTTTTCTGAAGGCACCCTACGTGGAAAACGTTCGCGACGTCGGCCGTTACGATGCGGCCGTGATCGGCGTTCCCTTCGATTCCGGAACCACTTATCGTCCCGGCACGCGCTTCGGACCGCAGGGGATCCGCCGTATCTCTGCGCTCTACACGCCTTACAACTACGAACTCGGCGTGGATTTGCGCGAGCAGATGACGCTCTGCGACGCCGGCGACATTTTCACCATCCCCGCCAATTTGGAAAAGAGCTTTGACCAGATTACGCGGGGTGTCGCGCATATCGCATCCTCCGGTGCATTGCCTGTGATGCTCGGCGGGGACCATTCGATCGGCTTTCCCTGCGTGCGCGGCATCGCGCAATGCACCAGCAAGCGCATCGGCATCATCCATTTTGATCGCCACATCGACATCCAAGAAAAGGATCTCGATGAGAGGATGCACACCACGCCTTGGTACTGGGCAACCAATCTGCCCAATGTGCCGGCAACCAACCTCGTCCAACTTGGAATCGGGGGGTGGCAGGTTCCGCGCGCGGGCGTGCAGGAAGCGCGCAAGCGGCAGACCAACGTGCTGACGATCGATGACATCGAGAAGCTCGGGATCGAGAAGGCGGCGGAAATCGCGCTGGAACTTGCGTGGAAGGATGCGGACGCGGTCTATATCTCGTTCGACGTCGACAGCATCGATTGCGGCTTTGTCCCCGGCACCGGCTGGCCCGAGCCGGGCGGGTTCTTGCCGCGTGAAGCCTTGAAGTTGCTTGGCCTCGTCGCCGCGCCGGGAATTTGCGGGCTGGAGGTGGTGGAGGTGAGCCCGCCCTACGATACTTCCGACATCACGGCACTCTTCGGCGTGCGCGTGATCGTAGAGGCGCTCGGCTCAATGGTTGCCCACGGCACGCTCGGCAAGCACAAGGCAATCATCGACAAACCGGTCAGCTATTGAAGGAAGCGAAAATGCATTTCGAGCAGAATCCCGGCGAACCGCATTGGCATGACGACCATCATCATGCGCCTTCTCATGCCCACGCCCATCCGCCTCAACGCGGCCACAATGGCGGACCTTTGCCCGCCCAATGGCAAAGGCTGCATCGTCGCGGTGAGAACACGGAGGATCTGCCCGCAACGGAACGGCGCGATTTCGATCTGGTGGAAGCAGCCTTCGTCGAAGGATTCGCCCGCTGTTCGGATCCCACAAGCTTCCTCCGCCTCGCGCGCGTGCCTTTCATTGGCATCGACGCGGCAGGCCGCCGGCTCCATCTGCTGCGCGTCGAGGTTGAGGAGCTCACCGACATCGGCTCTTTAACGCCGCTCCTGGGCGGGGCCGGGATGCGCTATGCGCCGCTACCGGCCCGGCTTGCCTCGCGCCGGCGCCGCCTTCGTTTCGTCTACCACAATGGCGAGCAAATCGAACCCTTGGATCTCACAGCCGCGCTGGCCCTTCAAAATCAGTCCGATTCCACGGAGTGAGGCTGGCTGACCGCCTCCGTCGGCACAGAACTGCCGGTCGATAGCCGTCTCCTGCCCCACCGCCCTTTCCGCCGCAGGCTTGCCGGGGGCGGGTATGCCCGTCAAAGTCCCTGGTTGATGACCCGGGCCGATCCCACCCCGCATCCGAACCGCCGGCCATTTCTTTCGGGGCGAAGCGCACCGCTCCCGGCGTGCGCCGCATGCTAAGGCGCGCGCGCCTCCGCCGCCTCGGCTCGGTCGCTCTGGTGCTGGCTCTCCTGAAAGGCGAGCCGCCGCCCACCGAAGCGGCCAACCCGCAGCCCTACACCGTGCAGATTCACCGCAGCGGAGATTCCGGGCTCGATACGGCATTGCAATCCTCCTCCACGCTCGCCGCCCTGGCCCAATCCGCCCCTGTCAGCCCCTTCGGCCTTCTGGTCCGCGCCCGCGATGATCGCGAACGGCTTAAGACCGTCTTGCAGAGCTTCGGCTATTACCAGGGTTCGGTGGAGATCCGCATCGCCGGCCACGCGCTGGACGATCCTTCGCTGCTTCCGGCCATGCAGGCCACACCCGCCGGGCAGCCCGTTCCGGTTACGGTGGATATCGACCGAGGCCCGCAATTCCATCTCCGCGAGATTCGGGTCACTGGCCTCAGCACCCCCTCCGATCTCGCCAAACTCAACCTCAAAAGCGGCCAGCCGGCGCTTGCCGCCGATATCCTGAATGCCCAAACCAAGCTCCGCTCCGCCCTGCGCGACGAAGGATACGCCTTTGCCGAAGTCGGCGCGCCGCAAGCGGTGGTGGACCCGGAAGCGGCCGCCGTCGATGTCAGCTACGCGGTCAAACTCGGGCCGCATGTCAATCTCGGCCAGATCCGCCTGCTCGGGCTGCAACATGTCGATCCGGACTACGTGCGCGAGCACCTGCCCTTGCGGGAAGGCCAAGAATATAACGCCGATGCCATCGAAAGCGCGCGGCAGGCGCTCGCCGCCATGCCGATATTTTCTTCCGTCGCCGTGAGCCAGGCCGGCCAGCTGGACCCGGAAGGCAGGCTGCCGCTCGATTTCACCTTCAGCGAAGCGCCGCGCCACTCGCTCTCCTTCAGCGGCAACTATTCGCTCGATCTCGGCGCCGCACTCCAGGCCACCTGGACCTACAACAATATTTTCGGTCGCGGCGAACAACTCGCGCTCTCATTTGCCGGCACCGAACTTCTCGGCAGCGACGCCCGTTACCCCGGCTATACGGCGAACGCGACCTACACCGTCCCCGATTGGCTCACGCAAAACCAGAAAATCCAGTTCTCGGTGACGGCGCTGCAGCTTTATCTGTACACCTACACGCAGACCGCCGGCATTCTCAACGCCATTGTGACGCGAACGATCACTCCACACTTCACGCTGAGCTACGGTCTGCAAGGCGAGGAGGAATCCATCCTCCAGGAAAGCGTGCGCAGCGCCTTTACCCTGCTCAGCGTGCCGCTCGTTGCAAAATACGATACCTCGGACAATCTCTTTGAGCCGACGAAAGGCCTGCGCGCGACGGCGATCGTTACTCCTACGGAATCCTTCGGCGGCACGCCGGGCAATATCGGCTTCGTCTTGGCCAGCCTGCAGGGCTCCACATATTTCGACATTTCCGGCAACGGCCGAAGCATTATAGCGCTTCGCGGCCTGGTGGGGGATACCATCGGCGCCAGCCAATTCCAGTTGCCGGCCGATCAGCGCTTTTATGCCGGCGGCTCTGATACCGTGCGCGGGTATCGCTACCAATATGCCGGGCCGCAATTTCCCGACGGCATTCCCATGGGCGGCGTGGCGATCGATGCCGCCACGCTGGAGTTTCGTCAGCGCATCGGGGAAAGCTACGGGGCCGTGGTCTTTCTGGATGCCGCACAGGTCGCGGCGAGCGGCGGGCCGTTTCAGGGGCCGGTGTTTCCGGGCGCTGGGGTAGGGGCGCGGTATTTCACCTCGTTCGGGCCGCTCAGGGTTGATATTGCCTTTCCGCTGCGGAAGGTGCGCAATGATTACCCGATCGAGCTCTATCTCGGGCTTGGAGAAGCGTTCTGATGCGCGCGGTTATCCGCCGGCTCGGCTTGAGCGTTGCAACGGTTGTGGTTCTGCTTTTTCTCGGCGCGGCTTTCACGCTGATTGCGCTGAACCACGATTTCGGGCGCCGTTGGGCAAGCCGGCTGATCGCCTACGCCACTGCCGGGGAAGTGCAGGTCTCGGGCATTTCCGGCCGTTTCCCAGATCGGCTTGTGCTGGGTGATGTCCGCATTGCCGAGCCGCGAGGGCTCGATCTGGCAATCTCCGGGCTTGCATTGGATTGGTCGCCTGCGGAACTTCTGCGGGGCTTGCTTCGCATCAACCGCCTCACGGCCCGGCATATCGTGCTCAACCGGCTGTCCGGCCCGAACACGCCGGCTTCGGAAAGCACGCCCGCTTCGGCAAGCTTCACTCCGCCCGCCCTTCTTCCCGCGTTGCCCGTGCGGGTTGCGATTGCCGAACTTGCGGTCGATCGGCTGGATCTGGCGCCGGTAATTGCCGGCATGGCCGCCTCCTTCGCGGCGCGGGGAAGCCTTCGCATCGCCTCGCAGACGGAAGGTGAGGCAAATCTCCGCCTGCGGCGCCTCGATGCACCCGGCCGCTATACGCTCGCCGCAAAAAGCAACGCATCGCGCGTCTTTCTGGTGCTCCGTGCCGAGGAGCCCGCCGCAGGCCTGATCGGTGCAATCGGGAACATTCGGCTGCCCGGGCCGATCGCCGCAGAAGCCACGGTCGAAGGCCCGTGGGCGCAGGCAGATGCCAAGGCCCAAGCGAAACTCGGCCCGCTTCGGGCAAACCTGAGCGGACGCGTCAACCTCGTGCATCCGGAAGGCAACCTGACGCTTACGGCAGAAACCCCGGATCTCGCGCTTGTGCCGGGGGTTTCCTGGCATTCCATGACGCTCGATGCTGCGCTTTCCGGGCGCTGGCCCGAACCCGCGGCGCATGCTGTTTTGCGTGTCACCAACCTCCAGGCGGCAGGGGGGAACATCGCCTCAGCCCAAGCGGTGTTACAAGCAAGCAATGGCAAGGCAAGCTTGGAAGCCGGCTTCCAGGGGCTCACCTTGCCTGCCCCTATGGGAAGCCTCTTCGCCCAAGCCCCGCTTACTCTGCACGCTTCCCTTGCAACGGATGACGCCCGGCTTCCCCTGCAATTCTCTCTCTCGCATCCGCTGCTGAAGGCAACCGGAACCGCCACGCTTGCCGCTCCGCTGCACGGCCAACTCGTGTTGGACCTGCCCGAGCTTGCGCCTTTCGCCGCCGCGGGCGGGGCGGTGGTGCACGGGAGCGCGGACATTACTCTCGAAGGCACGCTGGCGCACGGCGCGGGGCAGGGCAGTCTTGCTACGAAATTCGCGCTACGGGAGCCGACGGAAGCACCGCTGCTCGCCGTGCTCGGCGCCAATCCGGAACTCCGCTCGGCCTTTCGCTTCCAAGATGAGGCGTTTGAAGTCTCCGCGTTCACGCTGAAGGGCGCGGCTTTGCATGCGAGCGCCCAAGGCGAGCTCCAGGGGCAAGCGCTGCACCTTGCGTACTCGCTCACCTTGCCTTCGCTTGCGGCCTTTTCACCCTCCCTCTCGGGCGCGATCGAAGGTCGGGGCAACGTCTCCGGCAGCCTGACACAACTCTCCGCCACGGCCGAGATCCAGGGCAACGCCAAAGCGGCGGATGTGCCCTTAGAGCGGCTGCACGTGAGCCTCGCGGCGAACGGCCTGCCGAACGCCCCTTCGGCAAACCTAGAAGCCGATGCGCGGATGGAAGAAGCCCCGTTGCACATCTCCCTTACGGCCGCACCGGCCGCCGACGGCGCCACCAAAGTCAGCCTGACAAGCGCCCGGTGGAAAAGCCTCAGCGCCGGCGGGGAGTTCACGTTTTTGCCGCACCTGCCGCTGCCTGTCGGCGCGGCGGAGGTCAAGGTCGCGCGGTTAGAGGATCTGACACGCTTCATCGGCCGGGACCTTCGCGGCGCAGTGATCGCGCGTGCCGGTTTGCAAGGCACTTCGGAGCACCAGGAGCTCTCTCTGAAGGCTTCGCTCGGCAATGCGGCAATGGGTGGCGAGATCCGGATCGCGCAAGCGGAACTCGAAGCCACGCTTAAGAATCCGTTTTCGAAATGGTCGTTGTCAAGCCGGTTGCGCGCGCGCTCTCTCCGTGTCGGACGATTTGCGGGAAATCTCAGCGCCGAGGCCGATGGTCCGAAAGATGCACTGACGCTGCACGCAACCATGGATGCCGATGCGCCGGAAATCGGCTCCGTTACGGCGCAATCCTCGGCCACGCTAAACGCAGAAGCAAAAGAAGTTCTGCTCCGCGCATTCACGGTAAGCTCCGACAAAGGGCAGATTCATCTCTCCAAACCGTCCCGGATTCGCATTTCCCCTACTCTGGAGATCGATCATCTCGTGCTTCGTTCCGGCGCGGCGCAGCTGGCCGCATCGGGTCGCCTCAGCCCCACCTTGGACTTTGCTGCATCTCTGCGCAACCTCGATCTCGCACTGGCCAAACCTTTCCTGAACGGAATGAAACCCGAGGGGGTGATCAATGCCGATGCCCGCCTGCAGGGATCGCCGCGCAAACCGTCCGGTTCGCTGCACCTCGATGCCGCGGGCCTGCGTCTGCAAACGGCTTCGCTTGTCGGTGTTCCCGCGGCAACCTTGAACGCCGTGGCGACGCTGAACAACGGTGTTGCGGATCTGAATGCGCGCGTGAATGCCGGGAAACTTGCGCGCCTCACGCTTTCGGGCCAAGCGCCGCTTTCTTCCGAGGGGCATGTGCAGCTTCGCGCGCAAGGTTCGGCGGATTTGGCCCTCATCGAGCCGATCGTCGCAGCCCAAGGCCGACACATCGCCGGAGGAATTCTTCTCGATGCCACCGCTTCCGGTTCGCTTGCTGCGCCGCAATTGGCGGGAACGATGCAGCTCAATCACGGTGAGATCACGGATTTTGTGACCGGCGCGCATGTGAGCGAGATCACCGCCCGTGCGCATGCCGCCGGATCCTCGATTGTGCTTGATCGGTTCAGCGCGCGCGCGGGAAGCGGAAGTCTCGGCGCGAACGGCTCCGTCGGGATTTTGCAACCGGATGCGCCGGTCCATCTGGTTTTCACGGCGCGGAATGCGAGCCCGGTGAGTACCGACAGGCTGAGCATGACATGCGATGCCGATATCGTCGTTTCGGGGGCGATGAAAAAGCAGCTTTTGATGAGCGGGGATATTCGCGTGGATCGCGCCGAAATCGGTATCCCGGATACTATTCCTGCGAGCGTTCCCGTACTGCCGTTTCGCATCAAAGGGGAACCGCCACCGCCGCCACCTTCACCGCCGCCCGACATTGCCTTCAACCTGAATTTGGCGGCTCAACGGATATTCGTGCACGGGCGCGGTATCACCGCAGAACTCAAAGGGCAAATGCAGCTCGGCGGCACGCTCGCAGCGCCGGAACCGCGCGGTGCTTTTCGGATGGTGCGCGGCGAGGTGGATTTGGGCGGAAACACCTTACACTTTACCAGCGGCGAAGTGTCCTTCAACGGAACCGATAGCCTTGCCGGCGCGCACGGTATCGATCCGTTCCTGAATTTCGTGGC
>JAIMBF010000090.1 GCA_023511585.1 Terriglobia bacterium | reverse complement strand
GCGGCGATTTTGCTCTCTTCCCATATTCTTGCCGAGCTGGAAGGCGAGGTTGATCGGGTCGTGGTCCTGAATGAGGGCCGCAAGATCGCCGATGGCGATCTCTCTACATTGCGCCGCAACGCGGGCATTCGCCCGCGTCTGCGTGCGCGCCTTCCTCAGCCCTTAACCGGCGTGGAGCTTGCCGGCTGGCAGCACATTTCTCCGGATGTGGCCGAGTGCGTCTGCACTGAAGAAGAAATCGCCTCGCGGTTACGCGCTCTCCCCGAAGGGGTTTCCGATATCGAGATCCTCCGTCCTAGCCTTGATGACATCTACGCCGCTTTCTTACGCCATCGGGGAAATAACGGGCTTGATATGGAGAATCACGCATGAGAGCGGTGCTTCTGATCGCCGGCAAGGAAGTCCGCGATGGTCTCCGAAATCGCTGGGTGGCTGCCATCACCGGCTTGCTCGCGGTTTTTGCTTTAAGCCTTGCCTTTCTGGGCACTGCCCCCACGGGCACGGTGAAGGTGAGTGCACTTGCAGCCACCATGGTCAGTCTTGCCAGCCTTTCCATTTTTTTGCTGCCATTGATCGGCCTGCTGCTCTCCTTCGACGCCATTGTTGGCGAGGCCGAGCGGGGTACACTTGCGCTCATGCTGGCCTACCCCGTTGCACGCTGGCAGGTTATTTTCGGCAAGTTCCTGGGGCATCTCACCATTCTGGGCTTTGCCACGGTACTGGGTTACGGCGTTGCCGGGGCGGCAATCGCGCTTACCAGCGGGGTCGAAGACGAATGGGGCGGCTTCCTTCTGCTGATTGGCTCCTCGATCCTCTTCGGCGCCGTATTCATTGCGCTGGGCTATGTGGTCAGCCTGATGGTGCGGGAACGCGCGACTGCGGGCGGCGTGGCCATCGGTGTCTGGCTCCTGTTCGTGCTCGTCTATGATCTTGCGCTGCTAGGCATTTTGGTTGCCGATCAAGGCCGAACGCTCGGAGCACAAGCCGTTGCCTGGCTTTTGCTGCTTAATCCTGCCGATGCGTTCCGCACATTGAATCTCCTCGCCACCCCGGATGCGCGTCTTTTTTCAGGCCTTTCAGGGCTTGCCGAACAGGCCCGCATTTCACTGTCCGCGGTTGCGGCTGCGCTTGTGCTTTGGGTGGTCGTGCCGCTTGCCGCTTCGATGGCACTGTTTCGGCGAAAACAGATATGAGCCGCGTTTTGCAGCTTTTTGTCGGCCTGGCTTTGGCGCTTCTCGCCGGCTGCGGCAAGCAGGAGGCGAAGATTCCGCCCCCACAAGAGGCGACCGGCTCTGCTGCCGCAGAATTCTGCGGCATGAGCCTTGCGGAGATGGAAGGACCGAAAGGGCAGATTTTCGTTCGGGATCAGGCGACACCGCTCTGGTTCGGTTCGGTTCGAGATACGCTCGCGTTTTTGCTGCTTCCCGAATTCCCCAAAAATATCGTGGCAGTTTACGTCACGGACATGGCGAAGGCACGCAATTGGGAGCACCCCGAACAAGGGGCCTGGGTTGAAGCACGGCAAGCTTATTATGTCATCGAAAGCCGCAAGCTTACTGCGATGCACACGGCTGAGGCGGTGCCCTTCAGCACTGAGGCTGCCGCGAAGCGGTTTGCCGCCGAGTATGGCGGACGGGTGGTGCGTTTCACCGAGATCCCGCGAAGTTACATTTTAACCGATGAAGCAGGTACCGGATCATGAACACCCTTTCTTCCACTTCTTTTCCACTCCGTCGGCGGTTTTCTCGACGGCGCTTTCTCGGCATTACCGCGGCCGCAGCCGGCCTGCCGCTGTTACCGCTCGGCGCAACGCCGCCTTCGCCGAGGCTTCGGGTATGGACCGGCACGGCGCTCGGAGCTGATTCCATGCTGCAGATCCACCACCCCAAACCTGAAGTGGCGGATCGGCTTATTGCCGCAGCCCTGGCCGAGGTGCAGAGGCTTGAGGCGATCATGAGCCTTTATCGGCCGGATTCCGCGCTTTCACGGCTCAACCGCGAGGGGATGCTGGACGATCCTCCGCCCGATCTCGTGCGGGTACTCGCGGAAAGCGCGCGCTTTCATGAGCTGATGGGGGGCATGTTCGATGTTACCGTGCAACCGCTTTGGGAGGTTTATGCCGATCATTTCGGGAAGCCGAACGCCGATCCCGCCGGCCCGCCGCCGGAGGCGATCGCGGCGGCGGTGCGCCGCGTCGGGCAGGATCGCATGGATATCAGCCCGTCGCGGATACGGCTTGGCGGCAACGGCATGGGTATTACGCTCAACAGCATCGGGCAAGGTTATATAACCGATCGCGTTGTGGAGCTTTTACGCGCCAACGGCATAACCCATGCGCTGGTCGATATGGGCAAGGCGCGTGCGATTGGCGGGCATCCCCTGGGCGGCGCGTGGCGTGTCGGTTTGGAAGACCCCAATGCCCCGGGGCGTGTCGCCGAAGAGATCGAACTTCTCGACCAAGCCGTCGGCACCGCCGGCGGCTACGGCACGGTGTTTGATCCTGCCGGGCGGTTCAACCACATTTTCAACCCCTTTGACGGCAGCACGAGCTGGCGTTTCAAGGCGGTTTCCGTGGTTTCGCCGACCGCAACCGAGGCCAACGTACTCTCAACCGCATTCACGCTTGTTCCGCGCGAACAGGCGGAAGCAGTGGTGCGGGCGCGCGGCCTTCGCGCGTATTTCGTGCAACCGGACGGAACGCGTTTTACGCTTTAATCCGCGATCTCCGATTCGCGTTCCGAATTCGGATCTTCACCGTCCGGGCGCGGCAAGGCCGGCGGCGCGGCTTCGATGAATTCGAAATCCAGCGCCCCGTCTTTCAAACCAACCTTGACGGCGCCGCCTTTTGCCAGCCGGCCGAACAGCAATTCCTCCGCCAACGGCTTCTTGATGTATTCCTGAATCACGCGAGCGAGCGGCCGCGCGCCATAGAGCCGGTCGTAACCGCGCTCGGCAAGCCATTCCTTCGCCGCAGAGCTCAATTCGATCGTCACGTTCCGATCGGCAAGCTGGGCCTCGAGCTGAAGAACGAATTTTTCCACCACGCGGCCGACAATCTCCGGCGTAAGGTGCGAAAATGCGATGATCGCGTCCAGCCGATTGCGGAACTCCGGCGTAAATAGGCGCTTGATGGCCTCCTCGTCTTCGCCTTCGCGTGCCTCGCGCATAAACCCGATCGCCTCTTTCGCGAGATCCGAGGCCCCCGCGTTGGTAGTCATAATCAGGATGACATTGCGGAAATCAACGGTTTTGCCGTTGTGGTCGGTCAGCTTCCCATGATCCATTACCTGCAAAAGGATGTTGAACAGATCCTGGTGCGCTTTTTCGATTTCATCCAACAGCAAGACGGCATGCGGGTGCTGATCGATGGCATCGGTCAGCAAACCGCCTTGATCAAAGCCGACATAGCCCGGCGGGGCGCCGATAAGCCGCGAGACGGAGTGGCGCTCCATATACTCGCTCATATCGAAGCGGATGAGCTCGATGCCGAGCGTTTTCGCAAGCTGGCGGGCGACTTCGGTTTTGCCCACCCCGGTGGGGCCGCTGAAGAGGTAGTTGCCGATCGGCTTTTCCGGATCCCGAAGGCCGGCACGCGAAAGCTTGATCGCCGCCGCGAGTGCTTCGATGGCCCGGTCTTGCCCGAAAACCATGGCCTTCAAATCGCGCTCCAGGTTGCGCAGCGTTTCCTTGTCATCGGCGGAAACCGATTTGGGCGGAATGCGCGCGATCTTGGCGACAATCTCTTCAACATCCCGCAGCGTGACGGTTTTACGCCGCTTGTTTTCCGGCAAGAGCATCCGCGATGCGCCCACTTCGTCGATCACATCGATGGCTTTGTCGGGAAGTTTGCGGTCGTGGATATATCGGGCGGAAAGCTCCACCGCCGCGCGGATGGCTTCATCCGTGTAGCGAACCTTGTGATGCTTTTCGTAATAGGCTTTGAGTCCGCGCAAAATCTGTATCGAGTCCTCAACCGAAGGCTCGTTGATGTCGATCTTTTGGAAACGGCGTACGAGCGCCCGGTCTTTTTCGAAATAATTGCGAAATTCCTTATAGGTGGTGCTTCCGATGCAGCGAAGCGTTCCTGAGGCAAGCGCAGGCTTGAGCAAATTCGAGGCATCCATGGCCCCGCCGCTCGTTGCCCCGGCGCCGATCACGGTGTGAATTTCATCGATGAACAAAATGGCGCCGGGGTGGGTTTCGAGCTCGGACACGACAGCCTTCAATCGTTCCTCAAAATCGCCCCGATAGCGCGTGCCGGCGAGTAGTGCCCCCATATCCAGCGCATAGATGGTGCACCCGGTCAGCACGTCCGGCACATCGCCTTCTACAATCCGCTTCGCCAGTCCTTCAGCAATGGCGGTTTTGCCCACGCCGGGATCGCCGACATATAGCGGATTGTTCTTCGTCCGGCGGCAGAGAATCTGGATGGTTCGCTCGATTTCGTCTTCGCGGCCGATCAGCGGGTCGATCTTGCCGGCAAGGGCCTTCTTATTGAGATTTACGCAATAGGTATTCAATGCATCCTGCCCGCGACGCGAGTGCTTTTCCTCGCGCTCGTTATCTGCCGAGCCATCCCCGCCGGTGCCTTGCACCGGACGCTGGACCGATCGGCCGGGCGCTTTAGCAATACCGTGGCTGATGAAGTTCACCGCGTCCAGCCGCGTCATATCCTGCAGCTGCAGGAAATAGACGGCGTGGCTTTCGCGTTCGCTGAAGAGCGCCACCAGCACGTTGGCCCCGGTGACCTCATCCCGCCCGGAGGATTGCACATGGATCGCCGCGCGTTGTACGACACGCTGGAACCCCGCCGTCGGCTTCGGGTCGCCTGGGCGGTCGGTGCGGAGCCCGGCAAGATCTTTGTCAAGGAAATCCGTCAGGTCAGCGCGGAGCTTATCAAGATCGACCCCGCACGCCCGCAGCACGGTTGCGGCGTCCGCGTCTTCCGTAAGGCCAAGCAGCAGATGCTCAAGGGTTGCATACTCGTGCCGGCGCTCGGCCGCTAAGGCGAGTGCCCGGTGGAGCGTCTGTTCGAGGTTACGCGACAACATGATTTCAGCAACGCTCCTTACTTCTGACTAAAAAAGCCGCAACAGCCATCTGGAACAACGAACCAAGATAGCGTGTCTCGATCATCTCCTGGGGCGGATCGCGACGTGTTTTCCACCGTGCCCGCATTCCGTTCCAGACAGCCGGAGATACCCGCGAGTTCATAACAAAGCCTATTCCTTTTCGATCGTGCATTGCAACGGGTGCTGATTCTGCCGGGCCAGATCCATCACTTGGGTGACTTTGGTTTCCGCAACTTCGTAGGTGTAAACCCCGCACACCCCGACACCGCGGCGATGTACATGCAACATAATGCGGGTCGCTTCCTCGCGGGTTTTTTGGAAAAAGCGCTCCAGCACGTGAACCACGAACTCCATAGGCGTGTAATCGTCGTTTAGCATGAGAACTTTGTACATCGACGGTTTCCGCGTTTTCGGCCGCGCTTTGACCACAACCCCGGTGACCGGCCCTTCGATCCCGCCCTGTTTGCCGTTCTCGCTCATCTTCACAAACCCTACCAGCCAGTCCGTTCGGCACTTTGTTCCATATCAAACCTGCCTTGCCTACCTGCCGCTTCCTCATTGCCCGAGAACCGCCGTGCCATGCTTGGCTTGGCCTTCCCGGCTCGGCTCGGTTCGGGAACTGAGGCAGCCACGGTATTCATTTCCATCCCTACAATATCGGAATCCGATGGGCTTAGAAAAGACTATTGCACGTTTTCCAAATACGTTTCGCCCGGGCTGCTGCTGCATCCCGGGCTTGACGGATCTGGAGGGATCGCCGTTGAGGGGTTTTTAAACGGCGGCCGAAAGCAACCTAGGAAGGCGCGGAGCCGGATTAAACGCGGCCGAACTTTTCCGCCGCAAGAGAGGCACGAGCTGTCAAAGGCGCTACGGTCTGCTCGGCAAGCTTGAAGGAAACGTCGGTCAGCCGACCCGCCTCCTGTAAAGCTTTTTCCAACGTGGAGCGCGCCAGGTTCGCCTGCACGTCCAGTGCCTCTCGCAGCGACTTGACCCCCGCAAGCGCCTTCATTGCATTCAGCGCCTCATCCCACTGGGCTTGCGAATTTGCGGCCACTTGCTTGGTCAAGTCCTGGATGCCGGCCACCCAGATTTGCCCGGATTTTGCGAATGCTTCGAGGTTGCCCTGGTTAAAGCTCACCAGCTCGCTGGCGGTCTTGATCATTTTCTCGACGAATTTCTGCATCTCTTCTCCGACTTTTTCATAAGCCGTCTGTGAGAGAAGTGTTGTTTGTGACATTGTTTTATCCTCGCTGACTGTTACTGCCTTGACATTGCTGCGAGCAGCGCTGGTGCCGCGTTCGCGGACGGGCTCTTCGACGATCTCGCCAGGCGCCGGAGCGGCTCCGGCAGTTTCCTTTGGCTTATTCGCCACCTTTTGACTCCTCAAACTGTTACACTGCGTTGCCTTGCCTCGATGCTGCACTCAGGCGGTAGTGGCCAGCCAAGGATGGCAATTTCGTCTTCCGTTTCAGGCCGCCACCTATACTGCGCTGCAGCATAAACGGGATGTAAGGAAACCCCGCCGACACATCAAGAAAAATTTTTGTGCATTGCACAATCGGCTATCAAGGCAGCCATGCCAAAATGCAACGCCTGTCGAGCGTATGAAAAAGCACTCCAAGTTTTGGAGTTAACCCACTCATAGAGAAGAAAGTTTATCTAGACACGATGCGGCGTGACCAATAAAGTGCCACGAAAGTATAAAACAGTGCGTTCATTCAAGGGTTAAGGGCATGAAGCGGGCGGACGGGAGCGAATCGATACACGCTCATGGCGGCGGATGGCGGGGATCTTCGTGCGGGAGAGTTGGCTATTGGCGTGCGGTTGCACTCGCTTTTGCCACGCTTTTCTTAATTTTCGCAAAAATAGGGGTGGTGAAGGCACAAATCGGCTCGGCTCGCTACAGCTCCATTGTAATCGACGCAGCAACCGGCCAAGTGCTCTCTGCCGCCAATCCGGATGCGCCGCGTTACCCCGCGAGCCTCACCAAAATGATGACTCTTTATATGGTGTTCGAGGCGCTCCGCGATCACCGCCTCTCGGCCAATTCATTGCTTCCCGTTTCTTGGGCGGCAGCCTCAGTGGAGCCCTCAAAGCTCGGGCTTCGACCGGGCATGCGGATCACGGTTCAGGAAGCCATTCTTGCCCTTGTTACCAAGTCGGCCAATGACGCGGCCGTTGTCTTAGCCGAAAGCCTCGGCGGGAGCGAGGCGCGATTCGCCCAGATGATGACACTCCGCGCTCATGCCCTCGGTATGGAGCATACCACTTTTCGCAACGCTTCGGGCTTGCCCGATCCGCTGCAGGTGACAACGGCGCGAGATATGGCGACCCTTGCGCGCCGTCTGATCAACGATTTTCCGAACCAATACGGTTATTTCAGCGTGCCTGGTTTTCGGTTTCGCGGCCGTCTCATTCCCAACCATGATAACTTGCTCAAGAGCTATCCGGGGGCGGACGGTATCAAAACCGGCTATACGGAAGCTGCGGGCCATAACCTTGTGACCAGTGCCGTGCGAAACAATGTGCGCCTGATCGGGGTGGTCATGGGGGCTGCCTCTAACCCGGAACGCGACGCCCACATGGAGGCGCTGCTGGATGCCGGCTTTGAGCGCATGAACGTGCCGGTGGAGCCCCGCGAGCCGCGGACCATGCTGGCGCGCATGCCAAGCCTGGTGCCCAGTGCGCACGCCGCCGTGTTGCATACGCACGCCAAGCGGTTTGCCCGTAATGGGCGTGAGCCACATCATCTGGCCCGCCCGCATGGGCCGGCCCATGTGGCGAATGCCTCGTTTGCAAAATCCCGCAAACAAAACGCCGCGACTCACGTTGCCCTCCGCCAGCCGGAGCCGCCCCGCGCGCATGAAAGCACCAGCCGTCAGTCGGCTTCGTCGAACGCGCGGCATCATGGGGCGCGCCGTTTGCAATTGGCCCAAGCAGAACAGGGCACGATCGTGCGGCGCTGCGGGGCCGGATGCGCACGTGATGGAGCTTCTCCAGCCGCGACGCGCTGAGCGCGGCATTCAGTTTTCCAATTGCTGGGTTGCCCGGCGGCTGTCAGGGGCGCAGATCTCTTGCACGGAAGCGCGGCGCCGCGCATTTCTAATAAGCAGAGCGCGTAGATTGAGCGAGAGCTGGGTAGAAAGACAGGGGTTCAGGCGATGGATGGCGGAGCGGAAGCAAGGCGTGTAACGATTCACACAGCCGCAGATTTTCCGCCGATGCGTGCAGCCGGGCGGTTGGCGGCCGAAACCCTGGATATGATTACCCCCTATGTGCGCCCGGGCGTCACTACGGCGATGCTGGATAAGCTTTGCCACGATTTTATCGTCGCGCACGGGGCGGTACCGGCGCCGCTCAATTACCGAGGCTTCCCGAAATCCATTTGCACCTCCATCAACCACGTGGTTTGCCACGGCATTCCCTCTGAGCGACGGCTAGAAGAGGGCGATATCGTAAACATCGATGTGACGGTAATCTTAAACGGCTGGCACGGGGATACCAGTCGGATGTATGTAGCGGGAACGCCTTCCACCCGGGCGCGCATGCTGATTGAAACAACCTATCAAGCGCTCATGCGGGCCATTGAAGTGGTCCGGCCGGGCGCCACGCTTGGCGATATCGGTTATGCCATCCAATCTTTTGTGGAATCGCGGCGGTTTTCCGTCGTGCGCGATTTTTGCGGCCATGGTATCGGGCGCAATTTCCACGAACCACCCAACGTGTTGCATTTCGGCAAGCCCGGTGAAGGGCTCGTGCTGCGGCCGGGGATGTTCTTTACCATAGAGCCGATGGTTAATGCCGGGAGGCCCGAGGTAAAAGTGCTCGATGACGGTTGGACGGCGGTAACCCGCGATCGGGGGCTTTCCGCGCAATTCGAGCATATGGTGGGGGTGACGGAGACCGGATGTGAGGTTTTCACCCTTTCGCCTGCCGGGCTTGATTGCCCGCCTTACAAGCTTGGCTGACGAACTGCGGTGAACTCTCCGAACGATATGCCCTATTTAATATACAAGCACGCTTTTGTATGCTAGCCAAACGTGCGGAGTGAATTTCTGTAACAACTTTTTAAAGCAGCGTCCTCGCGATGGGCAAACGGAATAGCCTCGCCGATGCTTTTCCATCTTTGCCGTTTGTGGAGGCAAAAAAAGCGCC
>JAIMBF010000089.1 GCA_023511585.1 Terriglobia bacterium | reverse complement strand
AATGCCTTTACCAGCAAGGCTTGCTCCGCCAGCCGCCGCGCAGCTACCCAATGTCCTTGATCAACCTTCGCCAGGATTTGTGTAAAAAAAGCTCTCTCAACCGCCGAGGCGCCTTGCCACTCCACCTCTTACCTCCCCGGCCCAAAGCCGGCACTTCCAACCCTGAGCGTAAGCGGTGCAAGTGAACAAATCTTAAAACACGGGTCGACTTTGGGCTATGCCAACAAAGCCGCCGCGCAGGCATCCAAAATAGCCTCGGTATTAAGGCCATAAGCGCGATAGAGATCCGGTATATCGCCGCTTTGCCCAAACCGATCCACGCCTAACGGAAAAACGCGCTGCCCGCGCACTGCGCCAAGCCATGCATGCGCAGCAGGATGACCGTCCAACACGGTCACCAGCGCGGCATTCGGAGCAAGCGGAGCCAGCACGCGTTCGATATGGGCAGGTTCCACATGTTCGCCGGCACGCCGCCTGCGGCTGACGCTCAGCCATTCCCCATAGAGCCGGTCGGGACTGGTAATCGCAAGCAAGCCGGCGCCTTCTTCTTCGGTTGAGAGTTCGGCAAAGGCGGCCTCTGCCTCGGGCGCGACGGGCCCTTGGTAAGCAATCGCGACGCGCGCGCCCTCCCGGGGAGGGACAATCCAATGGGCGCCGGCAATGACCATTTCGGGGTCAAGCACGCGTTTGGGCTGCGGCAGGGCACGGGTGGAAAGCCTCAGCCAAACCGCGCTCCCGTCGGGCTCTTGCATATGCACGAATGCATAGCGCATCAGAATCGCAAGCTCATCCACATAAGCCGGTTCGTAGGCGAGCAAGCGATCGAGACTCATGCCGATCAGCGGCGTGTTCACGGACTGGTGCTGGCCTCCTTCCGGTGCCAGCGTAATTCCGGAAGGGGTGGAAACCAGCAGAAACCGCGCGCCTTGGTAGCAAGCGTAGATCAGCGCATCCAAGCCGCGATTGACAAAGGGGTCATAAACCGTGCCGATCGGCAACAAACGCACCCCGTTCAGTGAATCCTGCAATCCGGCAGCGGCCAGCAACAGAAACAAATTTTGTTCGGCGATGCCGAGCTCGATGTGCTGGCCTTGCGGCATCATCCCCCACCGCTGGGGGCTGGCCAGTTTTGCATCGCGGAACACATCGTTGCGGGAATAACGATTGAACACGCCGCGGCGGTTCACCCAGGGGCCGAGGCTGGTGGAAACGGTCACGTCCGGGCTCATGGTGACAATGCGAGAGGCAAGTTCTTGGAACGAACCTTGCCCGCGGCCGATTTCGGCAAGAATGTCGCCGAAGCCCGCTTGCGTGGAAACGCGCCGCCCTTCCGTCTTCGAAGCCGGCAAGCTCATCGGAATGGCAATCGGTGGCGCTGAGAGGCGCCGCCCTTCCGGGGTCAAAGGCCGCGCAAAGGGCACCGACTGGATGAACGCTTGAAGCTCTTCAGCCGGCACCTCCAGCCCCTCAAACGGGTCAAGCTCGTGTCCTGGCCGGATCCGCATCCGGGCGCGGAATTCCTCCATTTGTTCCTTGGTCATCAAGCCGGCGTGATTGTCTTTATGGCCGGCAAACGGCAGCCCCATGCCTTTGATGGTATAGGCGATAAAGCAGGTCGGCTTGTCTCCTTCGGCTTCCGCGGCGCGCAGCGTTTCGATAATGCTGGCAATGTCGTGGCCGCCGAGATTGGTCATCAACGCGCTGAGCTCTTCGTCATTGAGGCTGTCGATCAGCGCGCGGATGCCGCGCGAGCGCCCGAGATCCGCAAGCACGGCTTGGCGCCAAGCCGCTCCCCCTTGGAACGTCAAGGCGGAATAGAGGCTGTTCGGGCAGTCGTCGATCCAATGCCGAAGCGCCTCGCCGCCCTCCTGTGTAAAGGCGGCCTGCAACTTCTTCCCGTATTTCAGGGTAACGACGTTCCAGCCCATATCGCGGAAGAGGCCTTCGATCCGGCCGAAGAGCCGGTCCGGAACCACCGAATCGAGGCTTTGGCGGTTGTAATCGACAATCCACCAGACGTTCCGCACATCGTGCTTCCAACCCTCCAGCAGCGCCTCGTAAATATTGCCCTCATCGAGCTCGGCATCACCGGTTATCGCGATCTGGCGGCCCGGCGGAATGTCGGGCCTGGCCAGTCCGTGCAGGTGGATGTACTGCTGCATCAAACTGGCAAAGCTGGTCATGGCCACGCCAAGACCCACGGAGCCGGTGGAATAATCCACCTCCGGCCCATCTTTCATCCGCGAGGGATAAGACTGTAGTCCGCCGAATTGGCGAAGCATCGTCAACCGCTCCCGCGGCAACCGCCCGAAAAGATAATTGACGGCGTGAAAAACAGGTCCGGCGTGGGGTTTGATGGCAACCCGGTCCTCGGGGCGGAGGACATCGAAGTAAAGGGCGGTCATGATCGAAACGACGGAAGCGCAAGAGGCCTGATGCCCTCCCACCTTCAATCCGTCGCGATTGGGGCGAATATGATTGGCATGATGGATCATCCAGGCCGAAAGCCACAGAAGCTTCCGCTCGATTTCCAGCAGATACCTCAAATGCCGCGCCAAGCCGGCATCGGTGGGCGTCAGGGACTCAAATAGCGCGCTCATTGCGGGGGACGTCCTCTCTATCTATCTTTTCTCGCCTATGCCTGGACGGAGCGTTACCCGGATTCCAATCTCTCGCTGCCTAAATAGGGCAATATCTGTGACTTTTCCAGCAAGGAAAGCACCGCCATCGGCTGCCCCGTTGCAGAACGCAGCGCTTATCAGCACAATGGTAAGTTGTTTGAAAAACCACACGCTCTTCATGAGGAAACGTGCATTTGGCTCTACTGCAGCTGCAAAACGTAAGCCACTCCTTCGGTGCCGTCGAAGCGCTCAGAGATGTTACACTCGCCATCGGCGAAGGGGAAATCGTGGGGCTGATGGGGGATAACGGCGCCGGCAAGTCCACTCTCGTCAAGATCCTCGCAGGCAATTTTCCGCCCAAAGCCGGCGAGCTTGTTTGGGAGGGGCAGCAAGTACATTTCTCGAACCCGAGAGACGCCCGTGCCCACGGAATCGAGGCGGTCTATCAGGATCTCGCCTTGGCCGACAATCTCACTGCCGCCGCGAATGTCTTCCTCGGCCGTGAACTGCTCCGGCGGATCGGCCCGCTCAAGTTGCTCGATCATCGCGCCATGGAAGATCGCGCGCGAGGGCTGTTTCGCCAACTGAAATCAGAAACCCGCGCTGAGATGTTGGTGCGGCAAATGTCCGGCGGCCAGCGGCAAGCGGTTGCTATTGCCCGAACCTTGCTCGCCAGGGCGCGCCTCATTTTGATGGACGAACCCACGGCGGCGATCAGCGTGCGGCAAGTGGCGGAGGTCCTGCAACTCATCCGCCACCTAAAAAACCAGGGAATTGCCGTGCTTTTTATCAGCCACCGTATGCCGGATGTCTTCGCGGTCTGCGACCGCATCGTCGTGCTCCGGAGAGGAAGGAAAGTGGCAGACAAACCGCTTGCCGCCACAACTCCGGAGGAAGTCACTGCACTCATCACCGGCGCTTTGGAAGCAGCATAATGGACGCATCGGCAAATTTTGAGGCTTTACCGAGGGTTCGGTACGGATTTTTGGCCTCGCAGACGGCTTATGTCGGCTTGGCACTGGTTTTGCTCTCTCTCGCCATCACATGGCTTGCCCCGGCATTTATGAGTATCGGGAATCTGATTAACATTTCAAAGAACTTTTCTTACGTCGCCATTGTTTCTCTGGGCGCCACGCTGGTGATTATCACCGCCGGCATCGACCTTTCCGTGGGCTCCGTGATGGCGCTCGTGGCGATCGTGACCGCTCTGCTGTTGAGTTGGCTTTCCGCCTTGCCCGTGGCCAAAGTGCCCGGCCTTCCCACATTGCTCTCCGTCGCCGGAGGCTTAAGCGCTGCGGCGCTCATCGGTTTGCTGAACGGTTATTTTATCGCAGTGGTAGGATTGACACCCTTCGTAACAACACTCGGAATGCTCAGCATTTGCCGCGGCCTTGCTTACGTCATTACACAAGGGCATGGGCTTGCCATAGCAGGACCCGATAGCCGTTTGTTTTACGCGCTGACGGATGGCAGCATTCATCGTCTCCCGGTTCCTCTCCTCTACCTTCTTTGCTTGGGCGGGGTCACGGCATTGCTGCTGCGCCACACACGCACCGGCCGCTATATCTATGCGGTCGGCGGGAACGAGGCATCGGCCTTGCTGGCCGGGGTTCCGGTCACCCGGATGAAAATCCAGGTCTATCTGATTTCCGCCCTGCTCGCCGGATTTGCGGGTATTCTCATGGCCGGCTGGCTTGGCTCGGTCCCCTCCAACCTCGCCACTGGGTACGAGCTTCGCATCATCGCCGCCGCGGTCATCGGCGGCGCTAATCTGGCCGGCGGTGTTGGCGGTGCAGGGGGCGCGATCATCGGTTCCGCGCTGATCGAGGTCATTCGCAACGGCTTGGTGCTAGCGCGGGTCAATGCCTATTGGCAAGATACGCTGGTTGGAGTGATTATTATTCTGGCCGTGCTCCTAGACCGCTTGCGCAGCCGAAGGCTTGGGCGATAATCGAGATCAATGCAGAACAAATTGCATTTGGGGAGGTTCTCATGAAAAAGCTGTTGCTGGTCGCTGCTTTATCCATGCTTTTGGCAACCGCTTCTCGTGCAGCGGATCAATACCGCTTTGCTATCGTTCCAAAAGCCATGAACAATCCCTTCTTTGATCTTGCGAGAGACGGATGCATGGCAGAAGCAAAGCGCCTGGGCAATGTGGAGTGTATTTATATCGGGCCGGTCGAGCATGAACCAGCAACCCAGGTGCAAATTATCCAGGATCTCATCAGTCAACATGTGGATGGTATCGCGATATCCGTATCAGATGCGAATGCGGTACCAAAAGTGATTCAGCAAGCGCGCGATGCCGGCATTGTTGTGCTCACCTTCGATGCAGATGCGCCGAATTCTGCCCGGCAAGCGTATGTCGGCACAGATAACAAGGAAATGGGCAGAGCTCTTGGCCGTGCCCTCACGATGGTCAGGCCAAAGCCCGGAACCTATGCTCTGGTTTCCGGTGGGCCAGCAGCGGAAAATTTAGCGGAGCGCGTCGCAGGCGTGCGCGAAATCCTGAACGCCGCCGGCTGGAAAGAAGTGCCGGGATCTCCCACTTTCTGCAACGACGATATGGCGCTGGCAGTGCAACAAATGGCGGATCTCATGACGGCAAATCCCAATCTGAATGCAATCATCCCCGTGGGTGGTTGGCCGATGTTTGTGCCGGCAGCCTATAAAGCCTTTGTGGACGCGAACCGAGCGAAATATGACAATGGCGAGCTTTCCCTTGTCGTCGCCGACACCCTCAAAGTACAGCTGCAATTACTCAAAGAAGGCTATGCCAATGCGCTTGTCGGTCAGCGGCCTTACGAAATGGGGCAAAAAGCAATCGATATTATGCTGGCACTGAAGCAAGGCAAGCCGGTACCGGTGATCACGCATTCTGGCCTGGATGTGGTAACGCGCAGCAATGTTGATCAGTTCCTGAAGCCTTGAGCATCTTATTACGCCATCTTAGGGCAGTGGGGGAGCATGATCATGCGACAATTCGACGAGCACACGATCACCGAAGCCGTCATTGAACGACTTGCCAAGACGCAAAATGCCAGGCTGCGCACCGTCATGTCGGCCCTCGTGGGGCATCTTCACGACTTTGTGCGAGAAGTTCAGCTCACGGAAGCGGAGTGGCGCACGGCGATCGATTTTCTCACGCGCGTTGGGCAAAAAAGCGACGACAAGCGGCAGGAATTCATCTTGCTTTCCGATACGCTTGGCGTTTCTATACTGGTAGACGCAATCAATCATCGCCAACCAAAAGGTGTTACGGAAACAACGGTTCTGGGCCCATTCTACGTCGAAAACCCTCCCGAGCAGCCCTTGGGTGCGGATATCTCCGGAGGGCTCCAAGGAGAAAAATTGTTCATCGAAGGTAAAGTCCATTCGCCTTCCGGCAAACCCGTTGCGGGCGCGGCGGTCGATGTGTGGCACTCGGATAACGAGGGCTATTACGACGTGCAGCGCAACGATCTCTCCGGCCCCGCTTTGCGTGCGCGTTTTCGCACCGATCAAAACGGACGCTTTTGGTTTTGGACAATCATGCCCCGCTCCTACCCTGTCCCGCATGATGGACCGGTTGGAGAAATGCTGCGCGTAACGGAACGCCATCCGTTTCGGCCCGCACACGTGCACTTTCGCATCGAAGCTCCTGAATTCGAGACGCTGGTCACACATGTTTTCGTCGCCGGAGACCCTTATCTTGAAAGCGATGCCGTGTTTGCCGTCAAAGAATCGCTGATCGCCGAATTTCCCCAAATGCCGCCGGGCGTCGCACCCGATGGAACGGAAATGAAACAGCCATGGCGCTGTCTCAACTATCGATTTGGACTGAAGCCTATTGTGGAAGCTGCCGAACATGTTTCTTGTTAGGAATGGAAAAATTGTGGTTTGAATGATAATTTCCACGCAATCGTCAAGGAGTTTTAGGAACGAACCTATGCACGAAAATCATCCATAAGGAGAGGATAATGTCTGCTTCTCTATCGCAACCCCGTTCCGTTGCCCCGCGCTCCGTTGCTTTGGTAGGCCCTTACGGGGTGGGCAAATCGACGCTGCTGGATGCTTTGCTTGCCGGTGCCGATACGCCGCCTAAACGTGCTCCGGGCTCGCGCACCCACAACATGACCACGGCGTTGCGCGTCGTGCATTGCAGTTTTCTGGGTGATCCATGGTCGATTATCGATTGCCCCGGGTCGGTAGAATTTGTTTACGAAGCCGCCTGCGCCATTGCCTCTGTGGATGCGGCGGTCGTGGTGTGCGAGCCGGATCCCAATCGCGCATTAACGCTCGCTCCGTTGCTGAAGATACTGGATGAACTTGAAGTGCCGCACATCATCTTCATCAATAAAATCGATACGCTGGCAGGCTCCGTGCGCGACACGCTTGCCGCATTGCAAGGTTTTTCAAAACGCCCCCTTGTTTTGCGGGAAATTCCCATTCGCTCCGGTGAAACCATTACCGGCTACGTCGATGTCGTAAGCGAGCGAGCCTACCGCTACCGGCCCGGGCAGGCCTCCGAATTGATGCAAATGCCCATCGAAATGGCAGAGAGCGAAAAAGAAGCGCTCTCCGGGCTTTTGGAGATCCTTGCCGATCACGACGATGCGCTGCTCGAGAAGATTTTAGAGGATATCAAACCGACGCCCGACGAAATTTTCCATCAACTGCAAAAGGATCAGACCGAGGGCCGCTTGGTCGAGGTGCTGTTCGGCGCAGCCGATCGGCAGCAAGGGGTGCGTCGGCTTTGGAAGGCGCTGCGTCACGATACGCCGAGCCCCGAGCAAACGGCGAAGCGAAAGGGCATCAACACCGAAGGCGGCCCCGTCTTCCAAATCTTCAAGACGCTGTATGCGAGCCAAGGCGGCAAGCTTTCCTATGCTCGGATTTGGCGAGGCAGCATCCGCGACGGTGTTAATGTCGATGGCGTACGTATCAGCGGCATTTTTCGCTTTCCGGCGGGCGAGAGCGTCAAAGTCCCGGAAGCCGCAGCCGGGGATATCGTGGCATTGGCGCGCCTCGAATCGGTTCCTACCGGAAGCGTGCTCGGCGATCCCGAAGCCGCCGAACTGTTAAAATTCCCGGAACCTCCGCCGCCTGTGCGCAGCCTGGCAATCCGGGCCGATGACCGCAAAGACGAGGTCAAACTTGCCGGCGCTTTGCAGAAACTGGTTGAGGAAGACCCCTCTTTGTCCGTCGTACACCAGCAGGATACCGGTGAGACCCTGCTCAAGGGACAGGGCGAAATGCATCTGAACGTTGCGCTGGAGCGGTTGGCCAATGTCTTCAACCTGAAACTCTCCGGCAGGCCTCCACGCGTACCGTTTAAGGAAACCATTCGCCGCGCCGTACATCAGCACTCGCGCCTGAAGAAACAAACCGGCGGGCACGGCCAGTTTGCCGATGTGAAGCTGGATATCGAGCCGCTGCCGCGCGGGGAGGGGTTCCGCTTCTCCGAACGGATTGTGGGAGGCGCGGTCCCAAAACAATATATTCCGGCCGTGGCGGAAGCCGCCGAAGCCGCAACGCAAGCCGGCCCCTTCGGACACCCGGTCGTCGACATCGCCGTGACCTTGGTAGATGGCGGGTTCCACTCCGTCGATAGCTCGGATATGGCGTTCAAAAGCGCCACCCGCATGGCCATGACCGAAGGCCTGGCCAAAGCCGATCCGGTTTTGTTGGAGCCGATCGATCATGTGATCGTCAGCGTGCCAAACGATTACACAGCGGCGGCGCAGCGACTGATTACCGGCCGGCGCGGCCGCATTTTGGGCTACGGAGAAAAACCCGGTTGGCCAGGCTGGGACGATGTGGAAGCGCTCATGCCGGAGGCGGAGCTGCAGGATTTCATTATCGAGCTGCGTTCACAAACGATGGGGCTTGGCACGTATCGCCATGAATTCGACCATCTGGAAGAAGCCTATCCGCCGTTGGCAGAACGCGTCATTCAGGAGGCAATGGCAAACCGCCAATCGAGCTAGTATTTTTTCGCAGCTCCTTAAGTGGACCCTCCCGTTCCCCTGATTTCGACTGGATCCTCCGGGTCCTTGCAAGGGAAAGAGATTTCACCTCTCACCCTTGAATCCCTCATTTATTTTGAAGTGGGGAACCCCGCAGCCTATTAACCTCAAGGGCCACAAGTTGCTGGGCAGGAGCCGGCGGCACGAGAGCAATGCCCTAGAGCCGCTTCGGCACCCGCATCAACCTGCTCTCCTTTAGGACTTGGCTCCCTTTGCTCCCTGCTTCGCGAGGCAGTCCTTCATCGCCTGGGATTGCCAAGCGTAATCATAGCAAGTCCAGCCGCCCTTCGGCACACTGCCTCTGGAGCTGACTTTCTTTGCGGCCTTTGCACGATGGTGCTTAACGGCCTTCGGGGCGGGCTGTGCACCGGCTTGACCACCCGGTTGTGCCTGCTCCGTCTGCTGCGCGTGTGCCTGCTCCGCGGCCATGATCGGACCGACCAAAAACGCAGCAGTGGCCGCAAGTAAAGCAAGACGAGATAACTTCCTCAGCATCGATATTGTCCCTCCTGGGTTTGTAATAGCATAGCAAAGCGGCCGACACGTTTACTCGTGACGTTCAAACATAACAAACCTTTCCGACCGGCTTGGGATACGCGCGTATCCAGCCGC
>JAIMBF010000013.1 GCA_023511585.1 Terriglobia bacterium | reverse complement strand
CCCAGTCCCGCGCCGCCTGGGCGGCCGGGCCCACGGTTCCGTCCATGGAAAGCGGCAAACCCACAATCAGCCCGCCCGCCCCTTCCCGCGCCGCAATGGCCGCAATCTCGGCCGCATTCTCCTTGAGCTTTTTTCGCCGTAACGCGCCGTAAGGACTTGCAATCAACCGGCCGACATCGGACAACGCAACGCCGATCACCTTGGCGCCCAAGTCAAGCCCGATCAGACGTTGGTTCGGTGCAAGCCCAGCTGCGAATTCATCGAGGTTGAAGACCGGCATGCGCATCGTTATGGTCCGGCTCTCCGTTTTCGCCAAGGATGATCCATGTCTCTTGATTCCGCCACCGTGCGCCGCATTGCCCGCCTTGCCCGGATCCACCTCGAAGAGGCCGAACTGCCCCGCCTGCAAGCGGAGCTGAACGGCATTCTCGGCTGGATCGAGCAGTTGAACGAACTGGACGTAACCCATGTGGAGCCGCTCACCGGTCCTACCCAAATGGCACTGAAAATGCGCGAAGATCTGGTCACGGACGGCAATATCCGCGAGCAGATTTTGGCCAACGCGCCGGATCGGGCGGGCGATTATTTCGCCGTTCCCAAGGTGGTGGAATAATGCGGCTCACCGAACTCACCCTTGCCGAGGCCCGCAAGCGCCTGCGCGGGCGGGAGTTTTCCGCCGCCGAGCTGACGGAGGCCCATTTGGAGGCGATTGCCGCGCTCAATCCGCGGCTGAATGCCTATATCACCGTCACCGAAGAGCTCGCCAAGAGCCAAGCCGAAGCCGCCGATCAAGCGCTTGCCCGCGGCGATGCCGGGCCGCTTGCCGGCATTCCGCTTGCCATCAAGGATCTTTTCTGCACCGAAGGCGTGCGCACCACGGCGGGAAGCCGCATCCTTGCCCCTTTCGTGCCGCCCTATGAAAGCACCGTCACCGCCCAGCTCAAGCGCGACGGGGCGGTGTTTCTCGGCAAAGCCAATCTCGACGAATTCGCCATGGGCTCTTCCAACATGACTTCGGCCTTCGGCCCGGTGGAGAACCCTTGGAAAAGAAAAGGCGCGGAGGCGGCAAAGCTCGTTCCCGGCGGCTCTTCCGGAGGCTCCGCCGCAGCGGTAGCGGCGCAGCTCGCGCTCGGCGCCACCGGCACGGATACCGGCGGCTCCATTCGCCAGCCGGCGGCTTTTTGCGGCATTGCCGGCATCAAGCCCACCTATGGCCGCTGCAGCCGTTGGGGCATTGTGGCCTTCGCCTCCTCGCTCGATCAAGCCGGCCCGTTTGCCCGCACCGTGGAAGACTGCGCCATTCTGCTCCGCTCCATGGCCGGGCATGACCCGAAAGACAGCACCTCGGCCGACCGGCCCGTGCCGGACTACGAAGCCGCGTGCAGGCGCAGCATCAAGGGGTTGAAAATCGGCATTCCGCGCGAATACCGCGCGCCGGGAATGCCGGCCGAGATCGAAGAGCTTTGGGAACGGGGCATGGCCTGGCTGAAAGATGCCGGCGCCGATGCCCAGGAAGTTTCGCTGCCGCACACCAAATACGGTCTTGCCACCTATTACATCGTCGCGCCCGCCGAGGCTTCTTCCAACCTGGCACGCTACGACGGCGTGCGCTTCGGCATGCGGGTGGAGAGCGATGATTTGCTGGAGCTTTACGAACGCACCCGCGCGCAAGGTTTCGGCCCGGAAGTGAAACGCCGAATTTTGATCGGCACCTACGTGCTTTCGGCCGGATATTACGAGGCCTATTACCTGCGGGCGCAGAAAGTCCGCGCCTTGATCTTGCGCGATTTCACGGAAGCCTTCTCCCGCGTGGATGTGTTGCTGACGCCGACCGCGCCATCTGCCGCGTTCGAGCAAGGTGCGAAGATGGATGATCCCGTGCAGATGTATCTCAACGATATTTTCACCGTTCCCGCCAGCATGGCGGGCCTTCCCGCTATCTCGGTGCCCGCCGGGCTCGATGCCCAGGGCTTGCCGCTGGGTTTGCAGTTGATCGGGCGGCCGTTCGATGAAGAGACCGTTTTTGCCGTTGCCGCGGCGCTGGAGCGCGCGGCCGGTTTCACGCATCTGCCGCAAATCCGCGCGGGGGTCTGAACCATGGGCTATATGATCGAGGGCGAAACCGGGCCTTGGGAGGTTGTCATCGGCCTCGAGGTGCATGCCCAGGTTATCAGCAAAGCCAAGCTGTTTTCCGGGGCGGCTGCACATTTCGGATCCGAACCGAACACGCAGGTGAGCTTCGTGGATGCCGCCTTTCCCGGCATGTTGCCGGTGATCAACCGCGAATGCGTCGCGCAAGCGCTGCGCACCGGGCTTGGTTTGAACGCGCATATCAATCTGGTCAGCCGTTTCGATCGCAAAAACTATTTCTATCCCGATCTTCCCGCCGGCTATCAAATCAGCCAATATCAGCATCCGATTGTCGGCCATGGCAGCATTGAAATCGAACTTGCCGACGGCACGACCAAAACCATCGGCATCACGCGGTTGCATTTGGAACAAGATGCCGGCAAATCGCTGCACGACCAGCATCCCACCAAATCTTATATCGATCTTAACCGCGCGGGCGTGGCGTTGATGGAAATCGTCAGCGAACCGGATATGCGCAGCCCCGAGGAAGCCGGCGCGTATTTGCGCAAACTTCGCAGCATTATGCGCTATCTCGGCACGTGCGACGGCAATATGGAGGAAGGCTCGCTCCGGGCCGACATCAACGTATCCGTGCGGAAGCCGGGTGAGCCGTTTCGCACACGTTGCGAAGTGAAAAACGTGAACTCCATCCGCTTTGTCATGCAGGCGATCGAGGCGGAGGCCAGGCGTCAGGTAGAGGTTTGGGAATCGGGCGGCGTGGTCGAGCAGGAAACGCGCTTGTTTGATCCGCAACGCGGTGTGACGCGCGCGATGCGCAGCAAGGAAGAAGCGCACGATTATCGTTACTTTCCGGACCCGGATCTTTTGCCGCTGGTTATCGACGAGGCATGGCTTGAGGAGCTCCGCGCCAACTTGCCGGAATTGCCGGATGCCAAAAAGCGCCGCTTCATGCAGCACTATGGGCTTTCCGCTTACGATGCGACATTGCTGGTGAGCGAAAAAGCAACCGCGGATTATTTCGAAGAAGTGGCCAAAGGCCGCGATGCCAAGCTTACTGCCAATTGGGTGATGGGCGAGCTTTTTGCCGTGCTCAATCGAACCGGGCGTTCCATAGAACAAAGCCCGGTTTCCGCCCAAGCGCTCGGCGAACTTTTGGATTTGTTGGCCGACGGCACCATCAGCGGGCGCATTGCCAAAGACGTTTTTGAGATCATGGTGGAAACCGGCGAGGCTCCGGCCGTCATTGTGGAGCGCAAAGGTCTCCGCCAAGTGACCGACACGGGCGCGATCGAACAGGCCGTGACCGCCGTGCTTGCCGCGCATCCCAAGGAAGTTGCGGCCTACAAAGCAGGCAAAGAAAGATTATTCGGCTTTTTCGTCGGCCAGGTGATGAAGGCCATGGCCGGCAAAGCGAACCCTGCGCTGGTTAATGAAATCTTGAAGCACAAGCTGGGTTGATGCCGGCTGATGAATAATCCTTACCCCGGGCGAACGATACCGCGGCACTCGCCGAAGCCGATGCGCGGGTAACCGTCTTTTTCGCAATAGGCGCGAAAGATCACTTCGTCGCCGTCTTCCAAAAACCGCCGCTGTTCGCCCGAAGAAAGCGCAAGCGGCTTTCGTCCTCCTTCGGTGATTTCCAAAAGACTGCCGAACCCGTCCGGGGTGGGCGCGGAGATTGTTCCTGATCCGAACAAATCTCCCGGACGCAAATTGCAACCCCCGCAGGTATGGTGTGCGACCATTTGCGCCACGGTCCAGTAAAGATATTTGGTGTTGCTCACTGAAATGCGCTGCGGCGCCATGCCTTTCTCCCGCATTCCCGGAGAAAGCAACAGCACCTCGAGCATAATCGCCAACGCCCCGGAGCGTTGATCGTTCTCATCCCATAGATACGCAAGCGGCTGCGGATCGCCCTCCGGGCGCGGCGGTTGCGGAATCCGAAACGGCGCCAAGGCTTCGGGCATAATGATCCAGGGCGAGACGGTGGTGGCAAAATTCTTCGCCAAAAACGGGCCGAGCGGCTGATACTCCCAGCCCTGAATATCGCGCGCGGACCAATCGTTCAGCAGGCAAAACCCGGCGATATGCTCTGCGGCACCAGCGATCGGGATCGGCTCACCGAGCGCATTGCCGGGCCCCATCCAGATGCCGAGTTCAAGCTCGAAATCAAGATTTCGGCTCGGGCCGAAGCTCGGCACCGTTTCCGCCGCAGGTTTGCGTTGCCCGTTGGGCCGACGCACTTCTGTGCCGGAAACCACTACCGAAGAGGCGCGTCCATGATACGCAACGGGAACATATTTGTAATTGGGAAGCAGCGGGTTATCCGGGCGGAATTGTCGGCCCGTGTTTGTGGCATGATGAATGCCGGCGAAAAAATCGGTGTAATCGCCGATTTCCACCGGAAGATGAAGCGTGCATTCATCGGCGCGGTGCAAAAGCTCCGGCCGCTGTTTATGATTGATATCCAAGACATCCGCAACCGCGCTTCGCAACGCGCGCCGCGCGCTTGCAGGCAAGCTCAAAAATTTGTTCAGCGTTGCGGCACTTGCGGCCTCCGCCGCCTCGCGCGCCGCACCGGTAAAAACCGATGCCTCGAGAGCAGCGGCGATATCAAAAATCATCTCTCCGATAGCGATGCCGCCGCGCGGTTCTTTCCCTGGTGGGGAAAAGACGCCGAGCGGAAGATTCTGGATAGGAAAATCCGGATGCCCGTTGGCAGATGGAACCCAGCTCTTCCGCTCCGGCGCAATGACTCCATCCATCATGCCGGGCTGCCTTTAAAGAATTTGCGAAGTCCATTCCAGCACGAATCGTAATCATGCTGCAATGCATCGGTTTGCAGCGCAAACTCCGTCGGACGCAAGACCATGCTCGCTTCGAACATAAAGGCGAGCGTGTTTTCGATTTTCATGGGCTTGAGCTCGGCTTCCATGGCGCGCTCGGTGGTGGCGGCATCCGGGCCGTGGGCGCTCATACACGGGTGCAGCGACATACCGCCGGGAACGAATCCTTCCGCTTTTGCATCGTAAGCACCGTAAACCAAACCCATGCATTCGCTCATGACATTGCGGTGGAACCAGGGCGGGCGGAAGGTGTTCTCGGCCACCATCCAACGCGGAGGAAAGATGACGAAATCCAAATTGGCAACCCCGGCAACGGGCGTCGGCGATGTCAAGACACAGAAAATGGAAGGATCGGGATGATCGAAACTGACCGTGTTGATCGTGTTGAACCGCGAGAGATCGTACTTGTACGGCGCGGCGTTGCCGTGCCAGGCCACGACATCGAACGGCGAATGATCGAGCGTGGTTTCCCACAACGTGCCTTGATATTTCTGAACAAGCACCGTGGGCTCGTCGCGATCCTCATACCATGCGACAGGCGCAAGAAAGTCCCGCGGATTGGCAAGCCCGTTCGCGCCGATCGGACCGAGATCGGGAAGCCTTAACGCCGCACCGTGATTTTCGCACACGTAACCGCGTGCGGCGCTGTCGCGTAGGGCGACACGGAAACGCATGCCGCGCGGGATCACCGCAATTTCGCCCGGATCCACGTCCAGCCTGCCGCATTCGGTGAACAGCCGGAGCCGGCCCAATTGCGGAACCAGGAGCAACTCGCCGTCGGCATCGAAGAAAACGCGCTCCATGGACCGGTTGGCCACATACACATGCACGCTGATGCCCTGCGGGCTCGTCGCCGGAGCGTTCATGCACATGCTATGCAGCCCGTCGAGAAAATCCGTCGGCGCATCGGGAATCGGCAACGGGTTCCAGCGCAGCCGGTTGGGATTGGGTTCCGCCAGCGGGCCGGCAAAAACGCCTTGCGCGATGCGCCGATACGGGCCGTGCAAGGCCGAGGGTCGGATCCGATAGAACCAAGTCCGGCGCGCTTCTTTTCGCGGCACGGTGAAAGCGGTTGCGGAGAATTGTTCCGCGTAAAGACCAAAAGGCGGGCGCTGGGGGGAATTTTGGCCGACCGGCAATGCTCCGGCAATCGCCTCGGTCGCGAACTCGTTACCAAAACCGGAGAGATAGTTCAGGCCGGCGGCGCTTTCGGCCTCGGTTGCTTTCGTGACCACGTTCATGAAAACTCTCCTTGCTCTGCGTCCTCGGGTTTCCGTGATTTTTCGCCATGCAACGAACGCGCAAGCGTAATGGCCTGCAGGACCACTTCGGCATCCCCGATATGGTTGGCCAGCAATAACACGATCTCGGCATCCAGCCTGCGCGATTCTTGGGGATCCAAGTCGCGATGCGCATCCATCAAGGCGGCGAAGATATCATCGTGCCGAGAGAGGCGAGGTTCGGTGCGAAGACTCATGGCACGTTTTCCATGTTCATCATCGGGTTCGCCAGTGCATGCGAGAGTGCCGCGCCAACCTCATCGGTATCAAAACGATCAAACAACGCGGAAACATGCTGATCCGGCCGAAACAGGATCACGCCGCCCTCGGGCAGAGCGTAGCGACGCTGCACCAGCCCCTCCGAGTCATGAAGGTGCGTTTCGCCGTTCCCGGATACCGATGCCGACGGTTCGGGTGTTATAATGGTTAACCGGAGACCATTCGCACGCGCAAATTTTTTGGCTTCGGCAAAGTCTTTGGGATCCCCGTAACACAGCAAGGTGAATGCATCGCCGAGGTGGTGCAGCAGCCAGTCCGGTTTGCCGTTGTGTTGTACCGGCGCATCCGTTGCCGGTGCGCCGAGGGGAAGCCCTCCGGCCCAATGCGCGCTTTTCGGGTAATTCAGCGGGCTTTCGCTTAAAATCGCGGGGCGCGAAAGCCGGCCGGAATTCACGAAAGGCTGCGCAAACGCATAGTGCTCGGCAAGGGTCAACACCGCATCGCGATACGCGCGCGCCGCCTCCGATTTCGGCGTGATGAAATCGGTGCTGCGCGTGGAGTTCAAAATGTTCTCATCCGCAGCGGCGACCCGTTCCGCGTTGTAGCTTTCCAACAGCGCCTCGGGCGCTTTGCCGGAAAGCACCGCGGCCAATTTCCAGGCCAGATTGTCGGCGTCTTGAATTCCGGCATTGCCGCCGCGTGCCCCGAAAGGGCTCACCTGGTGGGCCGAATCGCCGACAAAAATGGTCCGCCCATGCACAAAACGCTGAAGCCGGCGGCAGCGGAACGTATAGACGCTGACCCATTCCAATTCAAAAGGAACATCCGGGCCGAGCATGGCACGCACGCGGGGAATCACGCGCTCCGGCCTGCGTTCGACCTCGGGATCCGCTTCCATGCCCAACTGGAAATCAATGCGCCAAACGTCGTCGGGCTGCCGATGCAGCAACACCGATTGGCCACGATGAAACGGCGGATCAAACCAAAACCAACGCTCGTTGGGGAATGAGGCATGCATGCGCACGTCGGCAATCAAGAAACGATCGCGAAACACTTTGCCCCTGAACGGCAAGCCCATCGATTCGCGAATGAAAGATCGCGCGCCGTCGCAGGCGAGCAGCCATTCCGCGGCAATGCGATAGCGCCCTTCCGGCGTTTCCACACTCAACAAAACATGATCGGGATGCTGCTCCACGCCGACAACACGGTTGCGCCAACGCAACTCCACGCCCGCTTCTCGGCACGCATCAACGAGATATTCTTCCAAATAATATTGCTGTATGTTAATGAAAGCGGGGTATTCGTGCCCCTCTTCGGGCAGAAGGTTGAAGCTGTAGATTTGTCGATCCCGGAAATACACGCGCCCGGTGTTCCAGGTTACGCCTTTTGCCAAAAGCCGCCGCCCGAGGCCGAGCCTCTGGTAAATCTCCAGGCAACGCTTGGCGATGCAGATTGCGCGCGAACCTTCCGAAACGGTATCGTCTTCATCAAGCAGCACCACTTTGAGGCCCTCATGCGCAAGCGCAAGCGCCATCGTGAGCCCCACCATCCCGCCCCCCGCCACAACCACGCGATGTTCGCCGAAGCCGGAGGCAAATTCGGCAGGACGTTGGTAAGCGTAGCGCGGATATGTGTACGGCATGGCGCGCCTATGGATTTGCTTTTGGCTCGGGTGCCGCTTGTTCCAGCGCTTGCCACATCTCCAGATCGCGCGCAGCGGTCCAGATGCGCGGCCAATCGATGCCGTTTGCTTCGTCATACGCGCGGCTGACATTGAACGGCATGCAGTGCTCGAATATCACCCAATGCCCGTAACGCGGCCGCAATGTCGCCATGGCTTCATCATAGATTTGTTTCAATGTCGCGCCGCGCGCCACGCCCTTTTTGACCAGCGCAAACAAATCGGTAACGAATGCCCGCGTTCCGGCAATCCCCTCCGCAACTTCTTTCTTGTTCATCAGGCTACGCCCGCGCCCCGGCACCAACCGTTCGGCGCCGAGTTGCTCTAACGCATCCAGCGTTGCCCCCCAATCGGTGAAATGCGCATCCCCACAATAGGGCGTTGCACCGTATTCCACCGTATCGCCGGCAAAGGCCACGCGTTCTTTGGGCAGCCACACGACGGTATCGCCGGCGGTGTGCGAGCGGCCGATATGAATAATCTGCACCTCGCGCGCGCCGAGCCATAACGTCATCCGTTTTTCGAACGTAATGCTCGGCCAGGTGAGGCCGGGAATGGTCTCTTTGCCGCGAAACAGGCGGGGGAACCGCCCGATCTCGCTGGCCATATCCTCTGCCCCGCGCTCGGCAATCAACTTCCGCGTTACCTCGGAAGCGATGATTTCCGCGCCCTTATAGGCCGAGGCACCCAATACCCGCACGGCGTGGTAATGGCTCAATACCACGTAGCGAACGGGTTTGTCCGTCACGCTGCGGATGCGCGCAATCACGTCGTTGGCCAAAAGCGGCGTGGCTTGCGCATCCACCACCAACACGGACTCATCGCCGATCACCACGCCGGAATTCGGATCCCCCTCGGCGGTATAGCCATAAAGCCCGGGCCCCAATTCGTCGAAAGACACTTGTTTTTCGGTTAAATCGGCAGTGCTGGCAAACGCCGTCATCGGATATCTTCCTTCATTGTTCCATTAGGCCTTGTGCAGCAAGGGGCAGCTTGATTCGGAAACCGGGCGGAATGCTTGCTCGCCGCTCACGGTTTTGAGAATATTTAAGTAATCCCATGCTTCTTTCGATTCCGAAGGCCGCTTGATTTGCGCCAAATACATATCATGGATGGCGCGGCCATCGGCACGCAGCGTGCCTTTGAAGAAAACGTCGTTGATGGGCATCGCCTGCATCTGGCGCATCGCCGCCTGCGGATCCGTTCCCACTTTCGCCACCGCCTTCAGATAATGCAGCACCACGCCATAGGTGCCGGCCTGCTCCATATTCGGCATCACCTTGGCCCGCGCAAAGAAACGCTCCGACCATTCCCGCGTGCGCGCATTCATATTCCAATAGCAGGCCGTGGTCATCAGCGTGCCTTGCCCAGTCTCGAGCCCAAGCCCATGCACATCGGAGAGAAACATCAACAGCGCGGCCACGCGCTGGCCGTTGCGCGTCGCTCCGATGCCGAATTCCGCCGCCTGCTTGATGGTATTCACCGTGTCGGATGCGGCATTGGCCAATGCAATCGCATCCGCTTTGGAAGCCTGCGCCGCCAAAAGCTGCGAGGAAAAATCGGAAGTGCCGGTGGGGTGCAATGACGCCCCCAGCACGCGCCCGCCGGCTTCCTGAATGAAACGCGTGGCATCCCCCTGCAATTGATGGCCGAAAGAGTAGTCCGCGGTGATGAAATACCAGGTCTTCACCCCCTGCGCCGAAAGCGCCTGGGTGGTGACTTTTGCCAAAGCATACGTATCGTAGGTGAATTGCACCGTGTTGGCGTTGCAAAGCTTATCGGTAATCGCCGAAGAGCCCGCCCCCGAGAGCAAAGCCAGCCGATTCTTTTGCTTGGCCAAGCCGCTGATCGCAATGCCGACGGCGGAATTCGGCACATCCACAATCGCCAGCACGTCTTTCGTGTCGATCCAGTTGCGCGCGATCTCAAGCCCGACATCGGTTTTCATCTGATGGTCGCCGCCCAAGATCTCGATCGGCCGGCCGGCAATTTGCCCGCCCATTTCTTCGGCCGCCATTTGCGCCGCCACCACCGAGCCCGGCCCGCCGGTATCGCGCCCCCAGCTCGACATATCCACGAGCACGCCAAGCCGGATCGGCTCTGCCGCTGCAGCCCTGCGCACCCACGGCGCAGCCAGCAACGAAGCCCCGGCTGCCGCACCCAACAGGTTCCGCCGCTTCACTCCGCCGCCAAACCGCGCCCCGGTTTCTTCACGCTTCATCCCTAAGCCCTCCTGATGTGGGGTTCCTCTTGCGTTCTTTTTGCCTCACGCCCTGCTACCCAGGCCTCATGCTTTCCGAGCCTTTGCGGGTTGCCATTCTAGACAATAACGAATAGATTTGCAATAGACGAATAAACACGTTCTCATCCCCTACGGCGAGGATCGCGCATGACCGAACGCAATCAGCATTTTTGCGATGTTCTTGTACTGGGTTCGGGCGCAGGCGGCCTTTCCACCGCCGTCACGGCGCGGAAACTCGGCCTTGATGTCCTGGTTGCCGAGAAAGAAAAACGCATCGGCGGCACCACGGCGCGCTCGGGTGGCTGGCTTTGGATCCCCAACAATCCGCTCGCCAAAGCGGCCGGGATTGCCGACAGTGTCGCAGCCGCGCGCAGCTATCTGCAGCACGAAGCCGGCAACCACTTCGATGCCGAGCGGGTGGATGCGTTTCTCCGGTATGGCCCGGAGATGGTCGATTTTTTCACGCGGGAAACCGCGGTGCAATTCGTCCTTGGCCCGGAATTTTCCGATTATCACCCCAACGCGCCCGGCGGGCTCCCGGGCGGGCGGTCGATTTGCGCCGCCCCTTTCGATGCGCGGGTATTGGGCCCGGAAATCAAGAGGCTTGCCCCGCCTTTGCCGGAAATCACTTTTCTTGGGATGATGATCGGCTCCGGCAAAGAGCTTCTGCATTTTTTCAATGTGACCCGCTCTCCTCGCTCGGCCGCTTATGTTTCGTTGCTCCTCGCCCGCTATGCCCGCGACCGGATGTTCTATGGGCGCGGCATGCGGCTGACCAACGGCAATGCGCTGGCGGCGAGGCTGCTGAAATCCGCCTCGGATCTCTCCATCCCGATCTGGACCGAGTCGCCGGCAACCGCGCTCATTGTGGAAAAAGGTGCGGTGCGCGGCGCAATCGTGCAACGCCAGGGAATCCCGGTAGAAGTTTTTGCCCGCCGCGCCGTGGTGCTGGCCACCGGCGGTTTTCCGCATGACCCGGTCCGGCGCGCCCGCCTCTATCCGCATGGACAGAAAAGTGAGGAAATTTTCTCGCCCACCCCTGCCGGCAATACCGGCGATGGTTTGCGTCTTGCCGAGCAGGCGGGTGCTGCGGTGGTGGAAGGATACCCCAACCCCGCGGCTTGGGTTCCCATCTCTCGGGTGCCCTGGCGAGACGGCCATGCCGGCGCCTTTCCCCATTTCATCGACCGCGCCAAGCCGGGCGTGATCGCGGTCACCCGCGCCGGCCGGCGGTTTGTGAATGAGGCTAACTCCTATCACGATTTCATCCAAGGCTTGTTTCGCGCCACCGAGGGCAAGGCAGAGCCGGAGGCCTTTCTGCTCTGCGATCATGCCACCATCCGCCGCTATGGACTCGGGTTTGCCAAGCCGGCCCCGGTGCCAATTGGGCTCTATGTGCGTTCGGGCTATTTGCTGCGCGGCCGAAGCCTGGAAGAACTCGCCGCCAAGGCCGGGATCGATCCGAAGGCGCTGGCGGAGACGGTTGCGCGTTACAACGAAGCGGCGCGGCGGGGCGAAGATCCGGAATTCGGCCGCGGCAGCACCGCTTATAATCGTTACCTCGGCGATCCCGCCCACCGCCCTAACCCCAATGTCGCGCCGCTCGAGAAAGCGCCGTTTTATGCCGTGCGGGTGGTCCCCGGCGAGCTTGGCACCTTTGCCGGGCTTGCCACGGATGCGCATGCCCGCGTTTTGGATGCTGCCGGGAATCCCATCCCGGGGCTTTATGCCGCGGGCAATGATTTGGCCTCGATCATGGGCGGAAATTATCCGGGCGGAGGAATAACCCTCGGCCCGGCGATGACCTTCGGGTATATCGCCGCCCGCCACATCGCTGCCGCCCAAACCTCCGATACGTCACATCCCGTTTGCGTCCAGACCGAGTGAGCAGCACCCGTCTGCCGATTCCGAGGATGCGGCGCTCTCGCCCTGCCGCTTTTCGCTGCGGCTGTTGCGAACGGCGCCGTCTGCAGCCTCGGCGGCGCGCAGCTTCGGCTCCGCATCCTTGCCCGGTTGGCTGGGCGTATAGCCGAGCTGCTCCGAGAGATCCCTGGTATAGGCCAGCACGGTGGCGATTTGCGCGCTTTCCGCTCGCTGGTCCACAAGCCCGGAGGGGCCGATCGCGGTGATCACCAATTGCAGCTGGCGGGAATGGTCGAACACCGGGGCGGCAATCGCGGCCACACCCGGAACGGGCTTTCCATCCGTGACGGCATAGCCCTGCGCCCGCGCTTTGGCGATCTCGGCGCGGACATCGGCAAGGCTCATGCCGGCGGCCACGCGTTGGCTGTGGCGCGGATTGGCCATTTCCGCCGCAATCATCGCTTCCACAAGCTCGGGCGGAGCGAAGGCGGCAAACACCCACCCCGTCGCCGTGCCGGTCAAGGAAAAAACCGTTCCGGCGCGCAGGTTTGCGTGGACTTGCGTTGCCGATTCGTGAATCCGCACCACGGTGGGACCGTGATCGCCCCAGACGGCGATCGTCACCATCAGCCCGAGCCGTTCGGAAAGAAGGCCGATTGTTTCGGAAGCCATGCGCAAGGGGTCGGAAACGCGCAGCCGCGCAAGCCCCATGCGGAGCGCAAACGGGCCCAGCCGATAGCGGCCCGTGGCCTGGTCTTGCTCGACCAAGTCAAGCTTTCGCAAACTGACCAGATAGGCATGGGCCTGGCCGGGAAGAATGCCCGCCGCGGCGGCGAGATCCCGAAGCATCATCGGCCCGGCATGGCTGGTTAACGCCGCCAGAATCCGGCCCGCAATTTCGACCGATTGTACTCCGCGTCCGCGAATGGCCATTGTTTTGAATTCCACGATCCTCAAGCAGAATACGAAAAAATGCGTCGACTTAAAAGATAAGCATAAAACGGCTCGGCAAGAACCTGCACAATAATGCGCCCTTGGCCCACGGCGCTTTGCCGTAAACCAAGGGCGCGAAGCCGAATACGGATATCAGATGCGATGGCCAGGCTTATTGCATGGGGCCGGGAGGAGACCATTGGAAGGTCCGGCGATGGCACGGATAGGTATTGATGAAATAGCGCAAGACCGCACTTGCTGCCGGCTCATCCATATATTGCGGGGCGCTGCGCGACCAGCTTACCAGATCGGCAAGGATGGCACGCCGCGTCGGCGTCGGTGTGGGTAGGCAGACCTTTCGCTTGTTCTGGCGCGGGCCGATCGTGTCCAAGAGGTGAAAATCCAGCACGCCTTGCACATAACCCGCGCAAAGACTGGTTGCGGCAATGTAGTAAGGGCTATCGTTGCGCACGCTGCATGCGTCAACCACATCCTTAAGCGTGCGGATCTCCAAAGGCGAACCGGTGATCACCGGCGCTGCGGCAACAGGCACCGCGCTCGTGGCTGCCACTTGTTGTGGTGTTTCGGCAAGCACCGGGGAAGCGGCAGCAAGCAAACCAACAAAACCAAGAATGGCAAGACGCATCGGCATTCTCTCCTGCTTCATCCAGAGGCTTTCCGAAAAACCGGAAAGCGATTTTGCGTTTTAGCTAATGCGGCCGCACGGCAAACGCCATCCGGGAAGTGTTTCACTTTCATGAATTCTCATTTGCTAAGCGTCGCATTCGCTCGGAATATTTCGTTGCTTTACTGGAAAGGATAGTAGCGCAAGCTCAAGATCCAAATCTGCTCGTTCACTTTGGGCGCGCCGCCGATCCCCTTGAAGGTTACGCGTCTGACATATTCATATTGTGGACCGACAAGAAATACGCCGATATTGCGGCCTTCGAAGAACCGCCACCACGCCCCGATCGAGCCTTCCGTTACGCCGGAGGTATTGGCCGCGCAGACCGGGCTGTTTTGGGTCCAGCACCCGGCATTGGAATAAAGCGGGCTGCCGTAACCGTAACCTTTGCCGCCGAGGTTGAAATATTTGGCACTCACCTGCTCGGTGCCGATATAAAGATAGGCATCGATCGCATCGTTCGGATGCCCGATCACGCCCGTCAGCACCTGAAAGCCCGGGATCGGCACGGGGTTGCCGTTGGGGCCGATCACCGCATCGGGCAAGCCGGAGGTGGTGTAGCGGCCGATGCCGTCGCCCACGAGGAAACTCGTGTAAAGATCGAGCGCTTGATCGAGCACCGTTACCAGCGCGCCGCCGCCGATCCCGCCTGCCATGGTGACATGATTGTTGCCGCCGTTGCCGACACTGGTACGGGTTTGCATGAAGCGGCCAAGGCCATAAAGCTCATAATGCCCAAAACCGGGGTCGAAGGCGGCTTTTAGGATGACATCCGGCGCGTAATCCACGGTGTAGTTGGTGGTGGAAGCGTAAAGCGGCCCGCCCGGAAAATAGTAACTCGTGGTCCCGGGCACGCCGGTGCCGTTGGGGCCGACAAAATAAACCGTTTCCGGATTTTCCAGCGCAAGGCCGATATTGATCTTGTTGTCGTCAAAGCTTTTGACGATGCGGTAGGTCATATTCCGCGTCCAGGTGAAGCCCACGATATACTGCGCTTCGGGGTCGATCGGGATAAGTTCCTGGCGCGGCGTCAAGCCGGATTTGAACATTGTCGCCAGGCTCCACGACTCGCCGAAGAGGCCATGCAAGCCGAGATCGGAGTCGTCAAGCTGCGCATAGTAAAGCCGCCAGCGCGGGTTATAGCTGCTGCTTTCCACCGAGTTCGCAACCGGCGTGGTGGAGAGGAAGTCGCCTTCGAGATAGGCGGCAACCGATATGGTCGGAGAGACATTCCCCTGCGCCAGCGCGGCATAGCGACTCTGCCGGGCATCCCCGCGAATTTCCGACATATAATAGCTGGGCACGTTGCCCATCGGGATCGCGGTGTTAAAGCCGGAGCCGATGCCCGCTGTTTCGTTATGATTCCTATAGACCCATGCCGATTCTACGTAGCCCCCGAGCGTAATGGTCAACCCGCCCACGCGTAACGAATAACCGGGCGCAAGTTGCGTAATAATGCCCGGGCTTGCGGAATAGAGCGAATCGGAGCCGGGCGGCGGTGGCACGGTGGTTATCGAGAACTCCCCTGAGGGCGGCGGGGCCGGGTTGACCGTCACACCAGGGGCCGGCGGAGGAGCCATTCCGGGCGGGAGCTGTTGCGGCACCAACGGAGGAGCCGCGCCGCCCTGGGCCACCGAAGTCGCAGCAGCCGCTCCGCCCACTGCTCCGGCGACCGGCGCCGCAGCCACTGCGGCTTGCGCCTTGGCCGCCGCCGCTTTCGCCGCCGCCGCCTGGGCTTGCGCTTGCTTGGCCTCGGCAGCGCGCCGCGCGAGCTCCTTCTTCATGGCCTGCAGCTCGCGCTGCAATTGCCGTATTTGTTGTTCAATCGTATTTATTTCTTGATCTCCTGCCGCCTGAGCCGATGCGGCAGTTGCGTTGAACGCGCAAAAAGACAACGCTGTTGCGGCAAGCAACACCGAACGAAAAATATTCCGTTCCACCATTTCCCTCGTGCGTCTGATTTGGAACCACCCCGTGCGGGGTAAGCGACGCAGGGCTCATAGAGGGATAGGAACGTTTTGTTTATGATGTTGTTGTGAAGGCTATATGACGGAATGATGACAACGCTGCCGGAAACAATCAACCCTTGAAATCTCTCCGGGAACGAGAGCCCTCACGGGACTCCTTCATGATATCCGTTTCCATCCGCGATGATCTTGCTGCCAATACGTGACGATATGGCCGGCGGCTTTGGCAGCGGCAAAGCGCGCACGGGCCGCTGCCACCTCGTTTTCATTGCTGCCGTCGAACAAATCAAACACGCGCACGAAATCGGCTAAGCGCGCGCTAGTTGCGCCGTCGATCAGGAACAGAAAACGCGCGCCGTTCGGCGCCTCATCTTCCGTGGTCAGCCAAATCGGCTGCAATTCCGGCGCCCCGCTCGCGCGCGTGCCGTGCGGCAACCAGTCCGGCTCCGTGCAGAGCCAGAGCGCCGCGTCCAGCGCCGCAAGCCGCTCCTCGCTGCCGCAAATCACCACCGCGCGCTCGCCGAGCTCCAAGGTGCGGCCAAGCAAACGCGGCAAGGCCTCTTCGGTTCTGCTCCGCGTGAGATGATAAAACCCGATCTCCGCCATCAAGCGTTTGTTTGGTTCATCCTTGCTCCGGCCGCTCTTCGTAATAGCCGGCCACCAACTGATCCAAAAGCCGCACGCCGAACCCGCTGGCGCCTTTGGGCACTACGGCGCTGTCCTTGGTGTTCCAGGCAACGCCCGCAATATCCAGGTGCGCCCAAGGTTTGTCGTTGGTGAAGCGCTGCAGGAACTGCGCCGCCGTTACCGCCCCGGCCGGGCGGCCGCCGACGTTTTTCATATCGGCGATGTCGGATTTCAGCTGTTGGTTATATTCCTCCCCGAGCGGCATGCGCCAAACCCGCTCTCCGGTCTTTTTCCCGGCGGCAATCAGCCGCTCTGCCAGCTCGTCGTTGTTGCTGAACAAGCCCGCCTGTTCATGCCCCAAGCTGATGATAATGGCTCCCGTCAGCGTCGCCAGATCCACCATCCATTGCGGATTGAACTGTTCCTGGCAGTACCAAAGCAAATCCGCCAGCACCAGCCGCCCTTCCGCGTCGGTGTTGATCACCTCGATCGTCTGCCCGGAATAACTTTTCACCACATCGCCCGGCCGCTGCGCCGTGCCAGAGGGCATGTTCTCCACCAGGCCCACCAGCCCCACCGCATTCACGCGCGCTTTGCGCCGCGCGAGCGTGGCCATCAAGCCGATCACCGTGCCGGCCCCGGCCATGTCCCATTTCATGTCTTCCATCCCCGACGCGGGCTTGATGCTGATCCCGCCGCTATCGAAGGTGACGCCTTTGCCGAGAAAGGCCACCGGCTGGGTTGTCGGCCCCGCCCCCGACCAGCGCATTACCACCACGCGCGGCTCGTTCGCGCTGCCTTGCGCAACCCCGAGCAAGGCGCCGAACCCGAGTTCACGCAACCGCTCCGGTCCCATCACGTCCACCGTCACACCCAGGGTGGAAAGCGCCTGCTCGGCGCGCTGCGCCAACTCGGCCGGGGTTAAGACATTCGCCGGTTCGCTCACCAGATCGCGCGTCAGGTAAACGCCTTCCGCCTCGGCGCGGAGTGGGGCGTATGCGGCTTCCGCTGCTTGCGGCTTGTCGGTCAGCACGGAAAGACGGGCAAGGCGGGGTTTTTCTTCTTCTTTTTCGCGTGTGCGATAGCGATCGAATCGATAGCTCCGCAGCACCGCGCCGAATGCGGCCGCGGCAAGCTCCGCCGGGCTCAAGGAGGGCGCGGCAAGGGCCACCGCTTCTTCCCGCAAGAGCGCGCCGATCGCCGTGCCCCCGGCCTCTTCGGCCGCAAGCATCGTCGCTTTCGCTGCATCTCCTTCCCGGCTGCCCAAACCGACCACCGCCACCCGCGTCAACCCCGCGCCGGGCGCCAGGATCGTGCATATCTGGTTTTTGCTGCCCTTGAATTCCGCTGCAGCCAGTGCGCGTCCGATCGCACCCGCGGTGGCTTCTTCAGCCGCTTGCCAGACGCCCGAGGGCTTTTCCCCCTCCCCCACGAGCAAAATCAGCGCGCCGCGAGCAGGCAGGCGCGGTTCGATGAATTCAATCTCGAGCATCTCTTTGCTCCTCAATTTTTCCGATCTTCACACTAGCAGCGGATAATGACTTGGCCAGACCCTCAAGCGGGGCTATCTCAACTCTCATGACCGATCAAGAACTGCTCGCGCTTGCTGCCGAGCTTGCGGAAGCCGCCGGAAAGCGCATTCTCGAAATCCGCGCCGAGGGCGCGCTCGGGGAACGACGAAAAGTTGACAAAACCCTAGTGACGAATGCCGACCACGCTTCCGAAGCGCTGATTGTCGGGGGCCTGCGGGCGGCCGTTCCCGCCATTGCGATTATCGCGGAGGAAGAAATCGCCGCCGGAATCACCTCCGAAAGGACGGACGTGTTTTGGCTCGTGGATCCATTGGACGGCACGCGCGAATTTACCGAAGGCCGCGATGAGTTCACCGTCAATATCGGGCTGGTGCGCAAGGGCGAGCCGGTGCTCGGCGTGGTTTATCTGCCGGCGACGGACGAGTTGTTCACCGGGCTTCGCAGCGACGGCGCGCGCAAACGCACGCGCGCGGGCTGGCAGGCCATTTCTGCCCGCACACCGCCGCCGGAGGGGCTTTCCGTCATGGCTTCCCGCCACCACGGCAGCGACGAGAGGCTTACCGCTTTTCTCGAAGGGCGAAAAGTCGCGCGCATTATCCATTCGGGTTCGGCTTTGAAATTCTGCCGCTTGGCCGAGGGTGCGGCGGATCTCTATCCGCGTTTCGGCCGCACGATGGAATGGGATACCGCCGGGCCGCAGGCCGTTTTGGAAGCCGCCGGGGGAACGGTACGCCTTCTGGATGGTAGCCCGCTGCGCTACGGCAAGCCCGGCTGGGAGAACCCGCCTTTCGTCTGCACCGGCCGCCTCAGCGAGACATGACCGAGCTTCTTCCCCCCGATTCCGCCGGAATTGCGCGCGCCGTCGCCCTGCTTTTGGAGGGCGAGCTCGTCGCCCTGCCGACCGAGACGGTTTACGGCCTCGGCGCGGACGCAACCAATGCGGAAGCGGTCGCGCGCATCTATGCGGTGAAGGAAAGACCGCGTTTCAACCCGTTGATCTGCCATTACCCTGATGCCGAGGCTGCTTTCGCGCATGTTGAAGCCTCTGCCTTGGCGCTGCAGTTGGCAAAAGCGTTTTGGCCCGGCCCGCTCACTCTGGTGCTGCCGCGCAAGCCGGATTGCCCTTTGCCGTTGCTTGTCTCGGCGGGGCTCGAAACCTTAGCGGTGCGTGTGCCGCAGACAGCTTTGACGCTCGCCTTGCTGCGTGCGCTGTCCCGCCCTCTCGCAGCCCCTTCGGCGAACCGTTCGGGCGCGGTCAGCCCCACCGAGCCCGCTCACGTGCTGGCCGAGCTTGGCGGGCGAATCGCCGCCGTTCTCAACGGCCCGGCTTGCCCGATCGGGGTGGAATCGACCGTCATCGACCTCACTGAGATGCCCCCGCGCCTGCTCCGGCCCGGCGGGCTCCCGCGGAAGGCAATCGAAGCCTTCACCGGCCCCCTCGCCGGTCCTCTGCCGCATGAGGCTCGCGCCCCGCAGGCGCTGCGCTCCCCCGGGCAGCTTGCCTCGCATTATGCGCCGCGCGCCAAGCTGCGATTGGAAGCGCGCGAGGTTGCTGCAAACGAAGCTTTGCTCGCCTTCGGCCCGCCGCTTGCCGGCGCCGCCGTGACCTTCTCTCTCTCCTCTCGCGGCGATCTCGTGGAAGCGGCCGCCCGGCTGTTTTCCGGGCTCCGTTGGTTGGATCAGGAAGTTGCGCGGCTTGACCTTGCCGGAATTGCCGCTATGCCCATTCCCGAAGAAGGGCTTGGCGAGGCCATCAATGACCGGCTTCGCCGGGCCGCGGCACCGCGCCCGCTTGGGCGAAGAATGGAAGTAGCCCTGCATGCCTGAACCCCCTGCTGCTCTGCTCGATCAGCTTCGCGCCGTGCTCGGCCCGCGTGGAATGCTCACCGCCCCGGAGGAACTCGCCCCCTATGTGGTGGACTGGCGCGGGCTCTATCACGGCAAAACCGCCGCGGTCTTACGCCCGGCGAATACGGAAGAAGTGGCGGAGGTGGTGCGTCTTTGCGCGCAAGCAAAAGTGCCGCTCGTGCCGCAAGGCGGCAACACCGGCATGGTGGGTGGGGCGGTGCCGTTCGAAGACGGTACGGCGCTCGTCCTTTCGCTGGCGCGGCTTGATCGGATTCGGGCGCTCGACCCCGTGGATATGACGCTGACTATCGAAGCGGGGGCCACATTGCGCGCCGCGCAGGAAGCCGCCGAACGGGCGGATTGCTTGCTGCCGCTTTCGATCGGCTCGGAAGGCACGGCCCAGGTGGGGGGCATTCTCTCCACCAATGCCGGGGGCAACCACACCGTTCGGTATGGCAATGCGCGGGAAATGACGCTCGGCCTTGAGGTGGTCTTGCCGGACGGACGCATTTGGAACGGGCTCAGGCGTTTGCGCAAGGACAATACCGGTTATGCGTTAAGGCACCTTTTCGTTGGGGCGGAAGGCACCCTCGGCGTCATTACCGCGGCGGTGTTGCGGCTTCGCCCGCGGCCGCGCGAAAAGGAAATCGCTTTTTGTGCGGTCGCAAGCCCCGAGGCCGCACTCTCTCTGTTCAACCGGTTTCGGCGCGCGGATCCAGCTTCCGTGCAAGCCTTTGAATACATGAACCACACCGGGGTGGCACTGGTGTTGCAACACATTCCGCAAACGTCTTTGCCGCTCGCGCGTGTTGCCGCGCATTACGCGCTGGTGGAACTGGCCACGCCGCGGCTGGGCGCACGTTTGCGTGAGCTTATGGAAAGCGTGTTGGAACAAGCGATGGCGGATCGCCTGGTGCAGGACGCCGTCATTGCCGAAAGTGTGGCGCAGCAGGACGCGATCTGGAAGCTGCGCGAATCCCACGCCGAGGCGCAACGTCTTGCCGGCACGGTGGTGCGCAACGATGTTTCCGTGCCCGTCTCCCACGTCCCTCGCTTTCTGGAAGAAGCTGCGCGCGCCTGCGAAGCATTGATCACGGGCGTTCGCATTGTCGCATTCGGGCACATGGGCGACGGCAATATTCACTTCAATCTGCTCAACCCGGAAGGGATGAGCCGGGCCGCGTTTCTGGCGCAGCAGCATGCGCTGATGGATGCGGTGAATGCCGTCGTGCGCAGGCTTGATGGCAGTTTTTCCGCGGAACACGGTGTCGGCCGGTTGAAAACCTATCTGATGCCCGAATGGCGAGGTGGAGCGGAGCTTGACCTGATGCGCCGGATCAAGCAAGCCATCGATCCGTTGGGGATTATGAACCCCGGCAAAGTTTTGCCGTAATGCTGATGATCGTTGATGCCTGAGGTCTTCCCATCCCGAACATCGGCAAAGAGAATGCAGCGTGGAAGAAGGATAAGGGCCGCAATAGGCTTTTCGGAGTCGATATAATCGTTTCTTGGGTTTTGCCGCATGTTTCCGTTGCTTGACCGTTATATCTTCCGGCAGCTTGTGGTGGCGTTGGCGGCGGCAACCGGGGGCCTTGTCGCGCTGATCTGGATCACCCAATCGCTCCGGTTTCTTGAGCTCGTGATCAATCACGGGCTTTCTACCTTTGTGTTCTTGCGGCTGACCAGCCTCCTCATTCCAAGTTTCGTTGCGGTGATTTTGCCGATTACGACGTATGTCGTCGTGCAATTTGTCTATCAACGGCTCGATACCGACCGCGAGCTGGTGGTGATGCGCGCGGCCGGGCTTTCCAATTTCGGCCTCGCACGCTCCGCATTGGTGCTTGCCTTGCTCGTAACGGCGCTCACGTCTTTGCTCTATCTTTGGATTGTGCCCGCGGCGTCTGCTAAATTCCGCGAGGAGCAATTCAAGATCCGTAACCGGATTGCCGCTTTTCTGCTGCAAGAAGGCGTGTTTAACACAGTCTCCGACGATCTGACCATTTATGTTCGCGCCCGCGACAAAGACGGTACGCTCCGCGGCATTCTGATCGACGATGCGCGGCAGAAAGACAGCCACGCCACCATTCTTGCCCGCAGCGGCCGGCTGATCCCTTCGGGAGATACGCCGCATGCGCTGCTGTTCGACGGCTCGCGCGAGGAAATCGATCATCGCACCGGACGGCTGAATGTTTTGACATTTGCGCAAAACCTGATCGAGCTCGGCTCGTCCGGCAAGGGTGCCGCGCAGCGCTACCGTGATGCTACGGAAATGTCGCTTTCCGAACTCTTGCATCCCAATCCTGCTGTGGTTCTTCCGCAGGATTTCCCGAAGCTTCGGGCAGAAGCGCACAAACGCATGGCCACGCCGTTGACTGTCCTCTCCTTTGCATTGGTTGGACTTGTCGCGGCATTGACCGGCACCTTCCGCCGCTATGGCGGCGTGCTGCGCCCGGCGGCGGCCGTGCTTGTGATTACCGCATTGCTGGCGCTGGAATTGCTGGTGGACAATCTTGCCGCCCGCATGCCGGCCTTTTTGCCGCTGATCTGGGTGCACGCGATTCTGCCTATTCCGATCGCTCTTTGGCTTTTGTTCGGCCCGAAAAGGACCAAGCGCCTTGGTCGAAACGCGCTGCAGGCAAGTTAAAGACGATGGTCTTTTCGCTTACCCTTTCTCGCTACTTCTCGCGGCAATTTTTAAGCGCGGTTCTCGTGATGCTCGCGTCATTAAGCGGGCTTGTCGCATTGTTTGATTTTCTCGAGCTGCTCCGCAGGGCAGCAAGCCGTCCCAATGTCGGCTTCGGTCTTGTCAGCGAAATCGCTGCGCTGAAACTGCCTTGGGAATCCATGCAAATTCTTCCCTTCGCCGTTCTTTTCGGCGGAATCTTGTCGTTTTGGCGCCTCACCCGCTCTTCCGAGCTGATTGTCACGCGGGCGGCAGGGCTTTCCGCCTGGCAATTCCTGGCAGCCCCTCTTGCGGTTGCCGCGGCGTTGGGGTTGATCGCCATCGGTTTGATAAGCCCGCTTGCCGCAGTCACGCTCAAGCAAGCCCAATTTCTCGATACCCTCTATTTGCAAACGAATACGGGCTCGCTCAGCCTTGCCGGAGGGCAGCTATGGGTGCGTCAGGCCGATCATGAATTGGTGCCGAACGGCGTTGCGATTTTCCACGCGCTCAACGTTTCACGGCGCGGCAAAACTTTGCAAGCGCTGAATATGAGCGTGTTTCGGTTGAGTGCTGATGACCAGCTCTTGCAACGCATCGAAGCCGAGAGCTCCGAGCTTGTTGCGCATCAATGGGTGCTCAAGAACGCACGTACAATCCGGCCTGGGCAACTCCCCGACCCGCCCCGCACGATAACTCTGCCGACGGATCTCACCGTGCAACGAATCGAGGAAAGCTTTGCATCGCCCGATACGGTTTCGTTTTGGGAATTGCCAGGCTTCATCGCGCTCATGGAGCGCTCCGGCTTCATGGCGCTACGCCATCGGTTGCATTTCCAAACTCTGCTGGCCTTACCGGTGCTCGCCGCAACCATGACCCTGGTTGCCGCCGGGTTTTCCATGCGCCCGGCGCGCAAAGGCGGGGTTGCGCAAATGATCGGCAGCGGCGTCGGCGCGGGCTTTGCGCTCTTTTTGGTCTCCAAGGTGGCGGAAGAGTTCGGCAATACCGGAACTTTACCGGTAATGCTCGCCGCTTGGGCACCCTCGCTTTCCGGGCTGATGCTGGCCATCACGCTGCTTTTGCATTTGGAAGATGGCTGAGCAGACCCTCGGCGAACCGAGCGCGCCGCCCCCAGCAGAACGTTCGACAAGCCGCATTCGCTTCTTTCTTCGACGTTGCTTTCGAGTCGCGCTGCTGCTTCCGGCCTTTCTTGCGATACTCTCATTGCCCGGCCATCCCCAACAGCGAATCCAGGCCGGCCAAAGTCTGCGTCAACACCCGTTGCGAAAAGAAGAACCCGTTACTTTCACCGCAGACAGCGTCACCTACGATCGCGCGCATGCGTTGGTGATTGCAAGCGGCCGTGTCGAGGCCTGGCAAGACGATCACGTGCTGCGTGCGGACCGCGTTGTGTTTGATCGCAACACCGGCGTTGCAACGGCGGAAGGCAATGTGGTGTTGCTGGAACCGGACGGGGAGGTGCTGTTTGCAGATCACGCGGAGCTTACGCAAGGCATGCGCGAGGCGGTGCTGCGCGGGATGCGCACTATTCTCACCCAAAACGGGCGGCTGGTTGCCAACGGCGCGCGGCGAACCTCCGCCCAGGTCAATGAGTTGACACGGGTGATTTATTCCGCTTGCAATCTTTGTAAAAACGATCCCACCGCACCACCGTTCTGGCAACTTCTCGCTTCTTCGGGAGTGCAAAATATCCCCGCCAAGCGGATCGAGTTCGAAGACGTCACCATGGAATTGTTCGGCGTGCCGATCTTCTATTCGCCTTATCTTTCCATGCCGGATCCCTCGGTCAAGCGTGCGAGCGGCTTTTTGGTTCCCGATTTCGGCAGCACCACGTTTCTCGGCGCCTTCTTCATTTTGCCGTATTATTACGTAATCGATAAAAGTTCCGACCTTACCATCACCGGCACCGTGGATACGCAACAGGGGCCGGAACTCGATTTGCTTTATCGTAAATCGTTCAATTCGGGCACCATGAAAGTAGAGGTCGCCGGTGCCGAGGACGAACATTCCTTGCAAGGCTTGTTGTTCGGCACCGCCAATTTCAACTGGGACGAAAACTGGCGTTATGGCGCCAATGTCAATTTGGCAACCTCTGCGAACTATCTGCGCGATTTTCGCTCGCCCGCATACGGCCAAGATATTTTAGAAAGCTCCCCCTATATCGAAGGCTTCGGCCAGGGCGCCTATGCCAGGCTCGATGCATTCTATTTCCAAGGGCTGCTTCAGCAGGTTATCGATAGCGAATTGCCGCTGGTCTTGCCCCGCTATGAATATAGTTTCGTGAGCCAACCGGATTCCCTCGGCGGGCGGGTTTCTCTGGATTTCCAAGCCTTCAATGTGGTTCGCCCAAACGGGGCAAACGGCGAGCAAGCCGGCAACGATGTTCGTTACCAACTTCCTGTGAACGGAGCATATGGAGATCAGTGGACATTCATTTTCGATCTCGCCGGCGTTGCTTACAACGCTTATGCGCTCAATCTTATTCCCGATTTCTCCGGCATAACGCGCGGCAGCGGTGTGATCGGAATTCCAACCGCCGCCGTGCGACTGAACTGGCCGTTCATTCGCCAGAGCGGGGATTCCAGCATCATCGTCGAGCCCATCACACAGTTTCTCATGCGGCCCACCTACGGCACGCGCTACTTCAACGGCGTGCCCAACGAAGATGCGCTGGATCCGTTTTTCACCGATGCCAATTTGTTTGCGTTCAATCGCTTTCCCGGCCTTGATCGCTTTGAAAGCGGCCCTCGCGCCGATGTCGGCTTGCATGTCGCATGGCTCGAAAACGACCATATTTTTGATGGTCTGATCGGACAATCCTACCGCACGGCGCCCGAGCCCGGGCTTTATCCGACCGGTCTTGGGCTTAACGGCACCATTTCGGACATCGTCGGGCGGGCCTATTTCGCCCCGTCCTCATGGATCGATTTTACCGAGCGGTTTCGCTTGAACCACCGATCGATGAACGTGGATTTCGATGACTTTGTCAGCAGCTTCGGCCCAAGCAACTTGCGCTTCAGCCTCGGCTATTTCTACAGCAATGTCGAGCCGTTTTATTACCTCGACGGTCCCCCCGGAACGCCGCAGCCTCAGCCGTTTTTGTATCCACGCAACGAAGTCACCTTCGGCGTGAACACGAAATACGGCCCGTTTACGGTAGGCGGCTACATTCGCCAAAATGCGCATACCGGCCAGCCGGTGCTGATCGGCGGCCACGCGCAATATGAAAACGAGTGTTTTATTCTGGCGTTTGACCTCTTTCAGCTCTATACGACGTATAATGGTGTAAGTCATATCACGGTCGCCGACTTCAGTTTTACGTTTAAGACGCTCGGGCAATTCCATGTGCCCGCGTTGTGACAAGAAGGAGGCCGGAAGAAATTCCGGAATGGATGGAGCGATGCTGTTGCACCCCTCTCGGCAGCACGCGGTTGCCGCCGTAACACGTATTCTCGCCTCCGGCTTGCTGGCAGCACTCTTGGGGCTGGTCCAAACCAGCAGGGCCGCGACGCCGCCCGCGCCCGCAGCGCACGCGTCGCAACCAAAAGTTGGTCATGCCGACACAACCGCAACTATCGCGGAAAACGGCCAGGCGGTGACGCGCATCCTTGCGGTTGTCAACAACAGCGTGATCACCGATGTCGATGTCGACAATCGACGCCGCCTGTTTGCGCTTTCCACCGGCTTGCCCATTTCCAAAGACATTCTGGACCGCCTCACCCCGCAAGTGCTGCAGCAATTGATCGACGAGCGGCTGCGCCTGCAGGAAGCGCAGCGGCGGAAAATCGCCGTTTCCGATGCACAAGTGGCGGAAGCGATCGCCTCGATCGAGAAAGACAACAACATGCCCCACGGCACCTTGCGCCGCAGGTTGGAGAGCAACGGCGTGGCCATGAGCACGCTGATCTCGCAACTCCGCGCGCAGCTTGCATGGTCGCGTGTGCTCCGCATGAAAATGACCGAGCAGGGCCGCATAACGCCGGCCATGGTTGAAGCGGAAGAAGCGGCCATCAAAGCGCAAACGGGCAAGCCGGAATATCACGTCGCGGAAATTTTCATTCCCGTCGAAGATCAAAGCAAAGTCGAGGAAGCCCGCCGTTTTGCCGATACCGTGATTGAGCAACTCCGCAAAGGTGCGCCGTTTGCCGTGGTGGCCGCGCAATTCAGCCAAGGCCAAAGCGCGTTGCGGGGCGGTGATATCGGCTGGGTGCAGCCCAATCAGCTCGACCCGGAAGTGGCGCGCGTGGTGGCGGCGATGCCTCCGGGCGCCATCAGCCGGGCAATCCGCGTCAGCGGCGGTTTTATCATCGCAACCTTGAAGGAAAAGCGCATCATCGGCAATGACCCGGCCACCCTGATCAAAATGGCCGTGGTCACCTTGCCTTTCACCTCGCCGCTTGATCCGAGCAACCCCACCGACCAGCAGAAAGAGCAATTGCAGCGGGCGAAAAAACTCGGGGAAGTCGCCCACAGTTGCGACCAATTGCTGGAAGCGGCCAAAGGCATGGGGCTACCCACCCAACCCCCGCAAGTGATTCGGCTGGAAAACGTCAACCCGCCGCAGCTTCGCACCATGCTGGCCAATTTGCCGGACGGTAAAGCGAGCCAACCCTTGGTGGCGCCAACCGGTATTACCGTGGTGCTGCCTTGCGAACGCCAGCAACGCAACCTCGGCATGCCCTCTAAAGATGAAATCCTCGAGCAGTTGGTGATGCAGAGGATCGAACTGGTCTCGCAGCAGCTCATGCGGGATTTGCATCGCCGTGCCGTGATCGAGATTCGCAACCAAGGCGCGTGAACACGACAACCCTTGCGCCCCTGCCGCCGCTTCGAGAGGTCATCGCCCGGCACGGGCTTTCTGCACGCCGCTCGCTCGGCCAGCATTTTTTGCTGGACCCTGCTCTTGCCGCCCGCATCGTGCGCGCGGCCGGCCCGCTTACCGGGCGGCATGTCGTCGAAATCGGCGCCGGCCCCGGGGGGCTCACCCGGGCTTTGCTGGCCAGCGAGGCCGAAAGCATCCTTGCCGTCGAGGTCGACCCGCGCGCCGTCGGCGCACTGGAGGAACTTGCGGTTCATGCATCGGGCCGATTGCAAATTCTTGCCGCCGATGCGCGCGCGCTCGATCTTGCCGCGCTGGTTCCGCCGCCGCGCCAGATCATCGCCAATTTGCCCTATAACATCGGCACTTCGCTGCTGATTGGCTGGCTTCATCAGGCGGACGCCTTTGAGCAAATGACGCTGATGTTCCAAGAGGAAGTCGCCCAGCGCATCATCGCCGCGCCGAACAGCGCCACCTACGGGCGGCTTTCCGTGCTGGCGCAGTTGTTATGCGATGTGCGGCTGGTGCTGCGGCTTTCACCACAGGCCTTCGTGCCGCCGCCGAAAGTCTCTTCCGCCGTGGTGCAATTGCGGCCCCGCCGCCCCTTACCCGATACCCGCCTGCGCGAGGCTTTGGAACGGCTCACCGCGGCGGCTTTCGGGCAGCGGCGCAAGATGTTGCGGAGAACGCTGGCGCCGCTCGGCGGAGAGGCGCTGCTGGCGCGGGCGGGAATTTCCGGGGAACGACGAGCGGAAAGCCTTTCGGTTGCCGAGTTTGCCCAACTCGCCGCGCTGCTCGCTTAATCCGGGCTCAAGCACGGAAAGCCAAAGGAATGGCCAGCAGAGCGGCGATCAGGGCAATGCCAAAAAGCGGAAAATGGCTGCCGCTTACGGCATAGACCCAAGCAAACAGAAAGCCAGCGGCGGTTTGGGCGGCGCCGAAGGCAGCGGTGTTGATGCCCCAAAGCCGGGCCGCCCCTTCGCCCGCAATTTCTCGGGCTCGGATGAGCACCAGGGCGGTCAGCCCGATAATGGTGCTGCCGGCCAAAAGCGTCGAAAGCAACAAAGCCGGCCCACTTATGCTGAAAAGCGGGAGCGCCAGCGCCGCAGCCTGCGCAAACAGGGCGCCGAGCAGCGCCCGCCGCGTGCCGAAGAGATCCGCCAATCGGCCGCAGAGCGCCGTTCCGGCCACCCCTGCAAACCCGTAAAGTAGCCAGAAGAAAGCGCCGCTCTTGGCGCCCCAGCCGAGGCCGCGGGCGATGAAGTCTGGCCACCAAAACATATGCGCGGACGAGGCCGTTGCCGCCAAAGCATAAACCGTAATCAGCAACCATGCCGTGGCGCGTTTTTCGACTCCGTCCAACCGCCCTGCGTTTGCGCCCTTTTGTGTTCTCGCGGCGGCAGCGGGAGGGGGAAGGTCTCGTGGCCAAGCCCACCAGGCCACCCCGGCAATGGCTAACGACGTCACCGCAAGCGCGAGCCAGGCAGCGGAAAGGCCGGAGGGGAGCAGTGCCGGCACCACCCCAGCGCCCGCCATAATCCCAAGCCCGACCCCGACAAAGGTAAGCCCCGAAGCAAGCCCGCGCAAACGAAGCGGCACGATCACCTGCACCGCCGGGCCCGCCAGCACCATCAGCACGCCGCCCACCAATCCCGCCAAAACGCGCCAAGGGAGCAGCCACCAAAACCCTCCGGGCCAGGCGCATAACGCAAAACACACGGCAACGCCGAGCATCGCGAGCCGCAAGGCGGGGCGCACGCCGAGCATTCTTCCCAGCATCGGCGCGGCGAGTGCGCCCAGAAGGTAGCCGCCCAGATTTGCCCCGGCCAGTGCACCGCCCGCCCCCGCCCCCACCCAGTGCGCGGCAATCATGGCCGGCAGCAGTGGCGAATACGCGAAGCGCTGCAGCCCCACCCCCAAAAACGTCGCGGCAACCCCGCCGAGAATGGCAAAGCCCGCCCGGGCGGAAGCCGCGTGGGCCGGCGGCGAAGCGGCGGCGATTCCGGCGCCTCCTCGGGGTTTCATCCGGCCTCTCTCTTCAGCCGCGCAATCAAGGCTTCGGCCTCCTCGGCGCTCAGCGCCAGCACCCGGCGGGAAACGTCTTCACTGAACCCGGCACGGGCCAAAGCGCCGAGTTCCCGCCTCAGCCTGCCGGCATCGCCGGAGCCCGCGCGAAACGGACCGAACCGCCGCTGCCGCGCCAGCACCGCTGCGGCGGCAAGCTCCATCTCGGGATCCGTCACCGCGGCCGCTTTCACGGTCTCTCGGTCCACCCCCCGAACCAGCAAATGCGCCGCCACGAAAGCGCGGGAGTGGCCGCTCCGCCTCAGCCGCTCGGCGCGCGTGTGCGCAAAGGCTTGATCGTTCACCAAGCCCGACTCAACCAGGCGCCCGACCACGCGTTCCACCGCCTGCCAAGACTGCCGCACCGCATCTGCCCGCGCCTCCGCCGCCATTCCTTCCCTTTCTGCCACCCTCGCCCAGCGCGCGATACGTCGCCCCAGAACCTGCCGAAGCCTGGCTTGGGTGGTGGCAAAGCGCGCGAGGTAAGACAATGCCGCTTCGTGCAGAACAGCCTCGTCCGGCGGCGCGCCCGCGCTTCTTTCGCTGCTTCGTTTGCCCTTCGCTTGCGTATTCATGGCCTTTGGCAGAAATTCTCCCTGATTTTGCCCGTCATGCTTTATGCGTGTTTGACTTCGCGATAGAGCTTCCGCAAAGCTATTCTTTTGATTCGTCCCAAGTTCATGGAGCTCCGATGATTGCTGCCCTGATGCCGACTTACAGCCGTGCCCCAATCGCGTTCGAGCGGGGCGAAGGCGTGTGGCTTTGGTCGGATCAGGGCCGACGATACCTGGATTTCGGCAGCGGTGTCGCAACCTCCTCGCTTGGGCACAATCATCCCCAACTGGTTGGAGCGATTACCGCGCAAGCCGCGCGCGTGATTCACGTCTCCAACGTCTTTCGCATTCCCGAGGCCGAGCGGCTGGCCCAAAGGCTGGTGGACGCGAGCTTTGCCGATAGCGTGTTTTTCTGCAACTCCGGGGCGGAGGCTAATGAAGGGCTGATTAAGATCGTGCGCAAAGCCATGGCCGAGACCGGTCGGCCGGAGCGGTATCGGCTGATTTGCTTCGAAGGGGCTTTTCACGGGCGCACGCTGGCAACCCTTGCCGCCACCGGCAATGCCAAATACCTGGCAGGCTTCGGCCCGGTGGTGGACGGCTTCGACCACGTGCCGCTGAACGATATCGAAGCCGTGCGCGCGGCCATCGGCCCACAGACCGCGGGCATTCTTGTCGAGCCCATCCAGGGAGAAGGCGGCATACGCGCCTGCACGCCGGCGTTTCTGAAAGCACTGCGCGCGCTGTGCGATGAGCACGGTCTGATCCTTGCCATGGATGAGGTGCAATGCGGCATGGGACGGACCGGCAGGTTGTTTGCGCATGAATGGGCCGGGGTGGCGCCGGACGTGGCCTCGGCGGCGAAAGGCATTGCGGGAGGCTTCCCCATGGGGGCGATCCTCGCACGCGAGAGCTTGGCCAAGCATCTGACCCCGGGCTCGCACGGCAGCACCTTCGGCGGCAACCCGCTGGCATGTGCCGCTGCGCATGCGGTCTTGGATGTGATCCTTTCCCCGGGCTTTCTCGATGACGTCGTCCGCAAGGGGGCGCGGCTGAAAGCAGGCCTGGAGGCGCTTGTGCAGAAATTCCCCACCGTGTTTACGGAGGCGCGCGGCCAAGGCCTGTTGCTTGGCCTGAAATGCGCCCTTCCGCAAGCCGAGGTGCAGGAGGCGCTTATTCAAGAGGGGCTATTGGTCATCAACGCCGCGGAAAATGTGGTGCGGCTGATGCCGCCGTTGATCGTTTCCGACGCGGAATGCGATGCCGCGCTGGATATGTTGCGCGCGGCGGCAGCGCGGCTTCACAAAACCGCAAACAAGAGAGCAGTCGCCGCTGCATGAGCCAGGTCACGCCAACGCATGCGGAAAGCAGCGCCGTCTCGCGCCCGCCGCCGCGCCATTTCCTGGATTTGAAGGATTTCGATGCCGCAACCCTGCGGCAAATGCTGGATGCCGCCGCCGGTTTCAAGCGAGCCGGAACGCTGAATTCACGCCCGCTCACCGGGCGCACGCTCGCGCTCATTTTTGAAAAACCCAGCACCCGAACCCGCGTGAGTTTCGAGCTGGCGATGCGGCAGTTGGGCGGCGAGGTGGTGGTGCTGGCCGGGCGCGACATGCAATTGGGCCGAGGGGAGACGGTTGCGGATACCGCGCGCGTTCTCTCCCGCTTTGTGGATGCCATTATGCTGCGCACGGATCGGGCGGCGAAATTGCATGAACTTGCCGAGCACGCCACGGTGCCGGTGATCAATGGGCTGACCGATACCTCGCACCCGTGTCAGGTCATGGCGGATATCCTGACCTTTGAGGAGCATCGCGGCCCGATCGCCGGGCAAGTGGTGGCCTGGTGCGGCGCCGGCAATAACGTGGCGCAAAGCTGGATCGAGGCAGCCGTGCGTTTCGGCTTCACCTTGAGGCTCGCCACCCCGGCCGAGCTTGCCCCGCGGCCCGAAGTGCTAGCTTGGGCCCAAGCGCTCGGCGGGCGGATCGAGCTGATGCGGGATCCCTTCGTCGCCGTTCAAGGGGCCCGGTGCGTGGTGACGGACACCTGGGTGAGCATGTCGGATCCGCCGAATGCCAACCGCCGCGATCTTCTTGCCCCTTATCAGGTCACCCGCGCGTTGATGGCCGCCGCCGCGGAAGATGCGATTTTCATGCATTGTCTGCCGGCGCATCGGGGCGAGGAAGTCACCGATGAAGTGATCGACGGCCCGCAATCGGTGGTCTTCGATGAAGCGGAAAACCGGCTGCATGCGCAAAAAGGCGTGCTGGCCTGGGTGCTTGGTGCGCTGCGTTAAGGCGGCGGAAGGGCGCGGGGCGCCGGTTCTGTGATCGGCCGTTTCCGAGTTCCGGAAACCGGCACGCAATATTGCCCGTTAATGCGCCCCGGCTCCGAAGAAAGTCGATGCCGCGATAATCGCCAAAACGAGCGCGGCGATCACAGTGAATTCGAGATCGCGATGCAACAGAAACCAGATCCCCATCACCGCAACGCGCAGTGTCGGAAGCGCGATCAGCAGCACGATTCCGGCTGAGATCAAATGCCCGGCTCCCGCGTGCGCGGGAAAGCCCAGCGCTTGCAACACCATTCCCGCGGCGATGAGCGCGCAAGAGACCCAGGTTCCAAAACCCAAAAGCCGCATCAAGTGGCTATTCAAACGATCGGGAATATCCGATGTGGACACCGTCATGGTCATAATCCGCGCATTCCGATCGCCATGAACGCCATCTTGACGGCTAACACAATAAGCACGACCACGAAAACCACGCGAAGCTTGCCTGGTGAAATGAACGCGAGCAGGCGCGCCCCCAGAACCGCTCCGACAACGGAGCCCAAAGCCACCGGGCCGGCAATCTCCGGCACGATTGCGCCGCGCATGAAATAAGAGCCGGCACTGGCGGCGGCCGTCACGCCGATCATGAAGTTCGAGGTGGCTGATGAAACCTTGATCGGTAAGCGAAGCGCCGTGTCCATTGCGGGAATTTTCAGCACTCCGCTGCCGATTCCAAGAAGCGCCGAGAGCAGCCCGGCGCCGTACATCAACGCCAGTCCCGCCGGCAGACGGTCTACCCGATATCGCACCTCGCTGCCCACGGTGTGGTCCGGATAGACCGAATCAAGCTTGCGCACCCATTTGCGGGACCGCCCTGCCGGAGCAGGTGCCATGGCGGCTTCTCGACGCCGCAGCATCTGCCAGGCAGAGACGAGAAGCACCACCGCAAATATTGCATAAAGAAAAGGAACCGGAACCGCACCGGAAAGTGCCACGCCGCTTGCAGCTCCAAGGGTTGTTGCCGTTTCTAACACGAGCGCCAGCCGCACATTCGTGAGCCGCTGCTTGAGAAACGATGCGGCGCTTCCGCAGGAGCAGGCGATGACCGAAACAAGACTGGCACCGATCGCGATACGGACATCGATGCCCGCAAGAATGGTCAAAAGCGGAACAATGAAGATGCCGGTCGCCATTCCGAGCGCCCCGCCGAGCGCGCTGGCGCCGACGGAGATTGCAAAGAGCGTCGGAAGAGATGCCGCCGGCACATCCATTGCAATTCAGTGCAAGCGAAAATTCTTCCGGGCAACAGCGCGGCGTGCCGCGATCATGCCCGTAACCGACCCGATGCCGTTCGGCATGTGAAGAATGGGCGGAGATGATTCCGAAAGACGGCAGGCCGGCGAAAACGGAAAGCGCCGTCCGTTTCGCCCCCTAAACAGGACCCCGCAAAAGCCGAGAGACTCTTGCGGGTCTCCGTAGTCCCAAGCAAAAATCGCGCTAGAGCAATTTCAACTTGGTGGCGGTGTCCTTGCCGCGCTCCTTGGTGATTTCGTATGAAATCTTTTGCCCGTCGTTCAGGCTTTTCAACCCGGCCGCCTGCACGGCGGTGATATGAACGAAAACATCCTTCCCCCCATCCTGCGGCACGATGAAGCCGTATCCCTTGGTTGGATTGAACCACTTGACCGTTCCGATCGGCATTTTTCATTTACTCCCAAGTCATCTTGCAAAACCACCGCCGCGTTTTTGCGGGTTGTTCTTACCTGATCGATCCTGGCACACGGTGGATTTGTGAGAACAAGGATAAAGCCCGGGGATCGCATTGCCAAGGCCGTGAGCCATTGTCTGCGAAACCCCAAGCCCTAACCTACCGAAGGTTGAAAATTCAAACGATCCGCAGTTTCACTGCCGCAGCCTTGCCGCGCTCAGTGGCAACCTCGTAGGCAACTTTCTGCCCCTCATTCAGGCCGCGGAGACCCGCTGCCTGCACGGCGGTGATGTGAACAAACACATCCTTTCCGCCGTCCTGCGGCATAATGAATCCGTAACCTTTGGTTGTATTGAACCACTTTACAGTCCCGATAGCCATTGCTGTATTGCACTCCGTTGTAAGTGCCGCAAACCCTTCTGCGGCGGTGGGACAACCGAGCCTATTGGACGTCTTGAAGGCATCCCGTCCAACGGTAGCGCAGCAAGGCAAGCCAAAGTACGATTGCGCCTTGAGTTGCGCAGAAACTGCGACGATTGTCAATCACCGATCCATGACACCGGCCGGGTCAAGCATTGCCGAAGAAAAAGGGGCGAGTGTCGCCACTCGCCCCCCTGGAGAGAGATCTGCCGATCCCAAGACTTAGAAGTCCATATCACCCATGCCGCCGCCGGGTGGGGTCGCAGGCGCGGCTTTCTTCTCCGGCTTTTCGGCAATCATCGCCTCGGTGGTGATCAAGAGGCCGGCAACCGAGGCCGCATCCTGCAGCGCCGTCCGCACCACCTTGGTCGGATCGATGATGCCCGCCTTCACCATATCCTTGAATTCGCCGTTCTGGGCGTCATACCCCCAGTTATAGTCGTCCTTCTCAAGGACTTTCCCGGCAACCACGGCGCCGTCTTCACCCGCGTTCTCGGCAATCTGGCGCAGCGGGGCTTGGATTGCCTTGCGGACGATCTCGATGCCGAAGCGTTGATCGTCATTATCCACCTTCAGCTTCGAGAGGATCAGGCTTGCGCGCGCCAGCGCCACACCGCCGCCGGGCAGCACGCCCTCTTCCACCGCGGCACGCGTGGCGTGCATGGCGTCTTCCACCAGGTCCTTGCGCTCTTTCACCTCAACTTCGGTGGCGCCGCCCACACGAATCACCGCCACGCCGCCGGCGAGCTTGGCAAGCCGCTCTTGCAGCTTCTCGCGGTCGTAATCCGACGTGGTCTCTTCGATCTGGGCACGGATCTGGTTGCAGCGGCCCTTGATGTCCTCTTTCTTGCCGGCGCCTTCAACGATCGTGGTGTTCTCTTTCTCGATAATCACCCGCTTCGCGCGGCCCAGCATGTTCAGCGTCACGTTCTCGAGCTTGATGCCGAGATCTTCGCTGATCACCTGCCCGCCGGTGAGGATCGCGATATCCTCCAGCATCGCCTTGCGCCGGTCGCCGAAGCCGGGGGCCTTCACCGCCGCCACTTTCAGCCCGCCGCGGAGCTTGTTCACCACCAAGGTGGCCAGCGCCTCGCCTTCCACATCCTCGGCAATCACCAACAGCGGCTTGCCGGACTGCACCACGGCCTCCAAGAGCGGCAACATCGGCTGCAGGCCGGAGAGTTTCTTTTCATGGATCAGGATGTAGGGGTTCTCCAGCTCGGCGATCATCTTCTCCGCGTTGGTGATGAAGTACGGAGAAACATAGCCGCGGTCGAACTGCATGCCTTCGACCACCTCGAGCTCGGTCTGGATGCCCTTCGCCTCCTCGACCGTGATCACGCCCTCGTTGCCGACCTTCTGCATGGCTTCGGAGATCATCTTGCCGATCTCCGCCTCGCCGTTCGCGGCAATGGCACCGACTTGCGCGGTCTCCGCCGGGGTGGTGATTTTCTTCGAGCGCTTCTTGAGCTCTTCCACCACCGCCTCCACCGCTTTCTCGATGCCGCGCCGGAGATCCATCGGGTTCATCCCGGCGGCAACGGCTTTCACGCCTTCGCGCACGATGGCTTGGGCGAGCACGGTTGCGGTGGTGGTGCCGTCACCGGCAATATCGTTGGTTTTGCTGGCAACCTCGCGCAGCATCTGTGCGCCCATATTTTCGAATTTCTCGGCGAGCTCGATCTCTTTCGCAACCGTCACACCGTCTTTGGTGATCCGGGGTGCGCCGAAGCTTTTCTCGAGCACGACATTGCGACCCTTGGGGCCGAGCGTCACCTTCACAGCGTCGGCCAGGGTATCAACCCCGCGCAGCATCTTTGCGCGGGCCTCTCCTGCGAAGCGAATCTCCTTTGCTGGCATAGCTCTCTTCCTATTTCTGTCTCTCTATCGTCGATCGTTCGGTCCTGGTTGACCCGTCTTGCGGCGTGGGAAAACCTGCTCAGGCGGCCTTCTTCTTCGCAGCGGCGCCCTCGATGATGCCCATGATGTCGGACTCCTTCATAATCAGGAGTTCCTCCCCCTCAAGCTTCACCTCGGTGCCGGACCACTTTCCGAACAACACCCGATCCCCCGGCTTCACATCCATCGGCACCAGTTCGCCTTTGTCGTTGCGCGCGCCGGGGCCGACGGCAACGACTTCACCTTCCATCGGTTTTTCCTTGGCCGTATCCGGGATGATGATCCCTCCCGCAGTCTTCTCCTCGGCGGTCAGCCTGCGAACCACGACCCGGTCATGCAGAGGACGGAAATTCATGAGATTTGCTCCCCAATTGGATCAATAAAACTCCGACCGGACGGGAGCCCTGTTAGCACTCTCGCCCGGTGAGTGCTAGGCAATCTAGGGAGGGCGGTTTTTGCCGTCAAGGGGCCGGCAGCAGTCTCGGCCGATGAGTGCTAAGCGCTTGTTTTTGCATCTTTTTCTTGAAACCCGGAGCGGCTTTTGGCAGCATAGTCCCTCTCATGCGTAGATGAAACCGTTGGAGAGCAAAGCCACCATGCATCTCGGCCGACAATTGCGGGGCTACCGCCTGACGACCGCAGAAATCCTCTACCATATGCCGGACCACCCCAGTGTCTTGCAAAGCTTCATCTGGCAAGATTTCGACCTGGTGCCGGATTACCCGGTTCTCCGTCGTTTTCTCGCGTTCTGGCAACGCGAGCTCGACGGCAAGCTGCACTCCGTGCGCGTGGCCTCGGCCGATGTGATCACCCCCGGCCGCTGGCGGCATTCCCAGTTTACCTTCTCGCTGCACTGAGGCGTTCGTTTCAAAAAAAAACCAAGCGGCGGATTGCCGAGCGCAATCCGCCCCCTTGTGCCGCACCGGCGACGGCCGGCGCTAGCCTTCGGAAAAGAGGGGGCCGGGAGAGCTTCCGATCATCGCCAAGAGCTCCCGCCGCGTTGAGGCATCGTCGCGGAAAGCCCCCAGCATACGCGAGGTCACCATCACCACGCCCGGTTTGTGCACGCCGCGCGTTGTCATGCATTGATGCACCGCCTCGATAATCACGGCCGTCCCGCGCGGCTGCAGAATATCGTTGATACTGTTGGCGATCTGCGCGGTCAGTTTCTCCTGAACTTGCAAACGTTTCGCATAGGCTTCCACCACGCGCGCGAGCTTGCTGATTCCCACCACGCGCCGGTGGGGCAGATAGGCGACATGCGCGCGCCCGATAATCGGCGCGATATGGTGCTCGCAAAAACTTTCGAGGCGGATATCGCGCAAGAGAACGATCTCGTCGTAGCCGTCCACCTCCTCGAATGTTCGTTCCAGCAACGAGACAGGATCCATTTCGTAGCCGGAGAAAAATTCCTCAAACGCGCGCACCACCCGCGCCGGCGTTTCGGCCAAACCCTCGCGGTCCGGATCATCCCCCGCCCAACGCAGCAGCACACGGACCGCGGCCTCCGCCTCTTCGCGCGAGGGACGCAATACCGCGCTCTTCCCGTTTTGCCCCCCTCCCGGGGCCGCAGGTCCTTCACTCACACTCACGGAACAGTCTTCCTTTCTTCTCTGGTTCGACGGTGCAGAAGAGATATGCCTCTTGGGATATGGCGCTCTTGCCGAAGGGCACAAGGCGGGCAAGCCTGCCCTTCCCTTCGGAGGCGAGCGCGGAGGCAGCCCCTGCCGGTAGGGGGGCAAGCCTCAGCGGCGGGCAAGCTCGTAGAGGGCAATCGCCGCCGCGGCGGCCACGTTCAGGCTCTCCATCGCGCCGCTTACGGCAAGCCCGCGCAATTCATCACAGGTTTCCCGCAACAGCCGTCGGAGCCCCACGTCTTCCGCACCCAGCACCAAGGCTACGCGCCGGCCCGCATATTCCGCGCCCACCAGTGCGGGAGCGCCCGGAACCAGCCCCACCGTCCAGAGCCCCGCCGCCTTCAACGCCACCAGCGTGCGCGCGAGGTTCACCGCGTGCATCAGCGGCACCATCTCCAGCGCGCCGGAGGCGGCCTTGGCCAGGGCCCCGGCCTCTTCCGGCGCGTGCCGGTCTTGCATGATCACGGCGGCAGCGCCGAAGGCCGCGGCCGAGCGAAGAATGGCCCCGACGTTGCGGGGGTCCGTCACCTGGTCCAGCACCAGAATCGGGCCGGGCCGTTCCAGCACTTGCGCAAGCGGGGGCACGGTGAGCGGATCGGTCAGAAGCGCAACGCCCTGATGCGCAATGTGACGGCCGAGCAGTTGATCGATTCGCGCCCGCTCCACCCGCTCCGGAGTGATCGGCCATGGCGGGGGCAGGCGTTCGGCCAGCGCCGCCTCTGCCTCTTCGGTCACCATCAGCCGCCGCACGCGTCGCTGCGGATTGGCCAAGGCGGCGCGCACCGCGTGCAGGCCGTAAAGCCAGATCCCGCCGCGCGTGCCCGCGCTCTCACCCCCACGGTTCGGGTTTGGGTTCGGCCGGCTGTTGTTCCGCGTTGGGGCGGATTTCCCGGGCTTGAACGGGGGCTTCTCGTGCCGCCTTGCCTCTCGCTCGGAGCGCTGATGCGGCGGTTGCGGGGGGTGGGGTGGTCGGGTCTGGGCCATAATGTTCATGGTATCGAGCGGAGGCAGCTTTGACCAGAGCCCAACGCCCGAGGGGAAGGCCGGGCTTCCCTGACGAAAGGGCCGTGCTTCATGTCACCTCTTCTCACGCTGTTTCTCTCCCTCGCCCCGCCCGCGCGCCAAGCCGCGTCTTCTCGATGCCGATCTTTCCCTAGCATCCGATCCTCCGGACCGGAACAGGCGTGGCGATAGGCGAAAGCCGGTCCGGATGGTTGCTGCTATTGGAAGCAACGAAACTGCCTCTTGCCGGGGCTAACGGGTTGTGCCCGTATCCGGATTTACGTAAGGAGATATCATTCCCACTCCGGAAACAACTCTCGCGAAGGTTAACCAATTGTTCCCCTATTTGGACACGGTCGCACGAAGATACCCGCCCGTCGTCGTCTGGACGTTGATCGGCGTGAACGTTCTCGTGTTCCTCTACCAAATCAGCCTGCCCGCGCAGGAGCTCAATCGATTCCTGTTCGCATACGCATTGGTGCCCTCGCGCTTCTTCGGGCCACTCAGCCAGATCGCTCCCTCCGACTGGACCCCCTTCCTCACGCACCTCTTTCTGCACGGGGGGTGGCTGCACCTCATCCTGAACATGTGGACGCTCTGGATCTTCGGCCCGGCCGTCGAGGACCGGTTGGGCTCGATGCGATTTGCCCTCTTCTATCTCATCTGCGGTCTCGCGGCGGGGCTCGCCCATGCCCTTGCCAATCCTCAATCGATCGTGCCGGCGCTCGGCGCATCGGGTGCCATCGCGGGCGTGATCGGCTGTTATGCACGGATGTTTCCGGCGGCGCGGCTGATCGTGATCGTGCCCATCCTCTTTATTCCGCTCTTCTTCGAGATCCCCGCGGCCGTGTTCGCGACGATCTGGTTGCTCATGCAGGTCATCCCCGGGCTTCTCTCGTTGGGCAATGAGACTTCGGGCGGCATCGCCTGGTGGGCGCATATCGGCGGGTTTGTCGCGGGATGGCTCCTCACCCCGTTGCTGCGCAGGTCAGACACCGCTTACCGTCAGTATTACCGCGACGAGGGCATCTACGGCTTCTTGCCGGATGGGCGTCGAGAAGGAGGACCAGGTCCATGGATATAATGCAGCTCTTTTGGCTCTTTTTCATCATTTCGGCGCTGCAACCGGTGCTGCAACGCCGATATCTGGAAGCAATGCGCGCGCGGAAAATCGCCCAGATTGAGAAGAAGCGCGGCAGCCGCGTCATTTTGCTCATTCATCGTCAAGAGACTATGAACCTCCTCGGCTTTCCGGTGATGCGCTACATCGACGTCAACGACTCAGAAGAGGTTTTGCGCGCAATCCAGATGACAGACGACGATGTGCCGCTCGACATCGTGCTGCATACACCGGGAGGCCTGGTGCTGGCAGCCACCCAGATCGCCCGCGCCATCCAGGGGCACAAAGGGAAGGTAACGGTTTTTGTGCCGCATTACGCCATGTCGGGCGGCACCTTGATCGCGCTTGCGGCGGATGAGATCGTGATGTGCCGCCATTCCATGCTCGGCCCGATCGACCCCCAACTCGGCGGCATGCCGGCGGCCTCGATCATCAAGGTTGCGGAGGAAAAACCCATTGCCGAGGTCGACGATCAAACACTGGTCATGGCCGATGTCGGGCGCAAGGCGATTGCCCAGGTCGAAGCCGTCGCAACCGAGCTTCTGGCCAAACACATGGAGAGGCAACACGCGCGCGCGTTGGCGGAAAAGCTTGCAACGGGAGTCTGGACCCACGATTACCCGATCTCTGCGGACGAGGCGCGGGACTTGGGCCTGCCTGTGAACACGGAGATGCCCACGGAAATCCTGGAGCTGATGACGCTCTATCCGCAGCCCGTGCGGCGCCAAGGCGGCGGCGTGGAATATTTGCCGGTGCCCCGGCAGAGGGAGGCACATCACCCGGCGTAAGCCTTGCTCCGGCGGACGTCCGTCCTACCACCGCTTATCGCATTGCCCATTCCCCACCCGCACGCTCTGCGGCCGTCTTTCGCGCCGCCAGCGCCAGAAAAGCCGCACCGAATGTCGTGAGCCGGCCGAGCGCTGCATCCCACCGCGCGCAAAGCCGCGCCAACACACGCACGCGCGGATAATAGATCGCGCCGCGTATCGTTTCCACTTCCAAGCCCGCCTGTTGCGCAAGCCCGATCAGTTCGCGCCGAGATCGAAAACGCGCCCGCGCCCAGAGCGCCGAGCCGCACCACGCGCGCACGCGGCGTGCCAGCGCCCAAGAACTCCATTTGCCGAGCTCGCCGACCACCAGCTTCCCGCCCGGCCGCAACACCCGCGCCATTTCCCGAAACACCGGCGCCGCATCCTCGATAAAACAGAGAACCGTAACGGCCAGCACCAGATCAAACGTTGCGGCACCGAACGGCAAACGTTCCGTCGCTGCTAGCACGAAACCGATTTCCGCGGCCTTCGCCTCTGCACGCGCCCGAGCGGTTGCAAGCATCTCGGTTGAAAGATCCACGCCCGTGGGAAGCGCTCCCTGCTGCCAAAGCGCCAGCGCCAGATCGCCGTCGCCGCAGCCGACATCGAGAACTTTCTTGCCCCTCACCTCTCCCGCAAGTTTCAGAATCAGCGCGCGTTCCAACCGTTCCGTTATCACACCGATATCGGAGGCGCGCCAGCCGGCATAAATCTCGGGCCCGAGCTCCGGAACCGCGTTGCGCGCGCTAACCGGCGGCGGTGTCACGAAACAACGCCTGCCCGATAAATTCGCCGGGCTTCACCCCGCCCGGACAGGCAAAAATGCCGCTGCCCACATGCGTGGTGTACTGGTTGAGCAAATCAAGCTTCGCCATATTCTCGAAAATCTTGATAAAGCCGCGGCGCGGATCCCTCTGATACGCAATGAACAAAAGCCCCGCATCGTATTCCAAACCCTGCCGCCAGGGCGGCCAACGTTCGGCGATCATAGCAAGCCCGTCATGGTAGGAATAGCTCCGGCGCAAGATGCGCGCGCCGTCATTGCTGGACGCGGCCCCCAGCCGAACATGCGCATTCGCCGGAATCACGGGGTTGCCGTCTTTATCGACGGCATCGAGATCAAGCGGCGCAAATTCATCGCCGCCCGAAAGCGGCGCGCCGCTGATCTTTTTGCGCCCGATCACCTGCTCTTGAAAATCAAGCTCGGTGCGGTCCCAATGCTCAAGCGAAATGCGGATGCGGCGCACCACCATGTAGCTTCCGTTCCGCATCCAATCCGGGCCCTCTTGCCCCACCCAGACCACCTCTTCCAGGCTGCCGTTGTCGATCAGCTTGCCCCCCGCGCGCTCGGCCGGGTAAGGGCTGCCGGGGTTTTGCGTGCCGTCTTTGAAGCCGAGCAGGTTCCGGGGCGTCTCCCCGGCAGGACCTTCCGGCAGAAAGCCGGTTTGCATCCAACGCAGCACCGCAACACCGCGTTTGGCGTTCTCGGCCCGATAGGCGCCGGGCCGCTTGCCGCCGTATCCCATGGCGGCGTCATCGGGCGCGGCGATGCGGGCCAGCTGGCGAACCGCGTGAAAAGCCACTACCGGGTCATCGGCACAGGCTTGAATGCACAGGTCTCCGCCGCTTCGTTGCGGATCCAGCTGATCGCCGACAAACCGCGGCAAGTCCACCAACGCCTCCGGCCGTTTTGCCGCAAGCCCGTAACGATCCTTGCCGTCCTTTTCGAACAAGCCGGGTCCGAAACCGAAGGTCAGCGTCAGGCGGCGGGACGAAAGCCCCAGCGTCTCGCCGCTATCGGCCGGGGCGGCGGCGGGGTCGGCGCCCAGCGGCGCAGCGGTTTGCCCCGCCGTCATGCGCGCCGCGGCTTCCGTCCAGGCCTTCAGCATCGCGACAATCTCGCCCGCTTTCTTGGCGATGAGATCGAAGGAGGCGAAAACAACATGTGTTTGTTGCGGCGTGGAAATGCCGGCCTGGTAACGGCCGTAGAACGGGATCTGCGCCGTCTGCGCGGCGGTGTCGGCGGTGCCGGCGCTATCGGCCTCGGCCCGCGCCCTTTTGCCAAAGGCTGCGGCGGCTAGCACGCTGCCTGCCCCGCCGAGCAATCCGCGCCGTGTGGAAAATGGACAGCCGCTCACGGGTTCCTCCTCTCCTTCGGCAGGTTCAATGTGCCAAAACCAGCGCGTTCACGTCGTCTTCGACGTAATAAAACCCCTTGCCGTCCGGGGTCATGGCGATGCCGAAGAGATCTCCGCTGCCGGGCGGCGTCTGCGCCTTATTCGCGTCGATCCATTGCGCATAAATCTGCTTGCCGGAAACGGGATCGATCTCCACCACCTGCCCGTTCAAGGCGTTTGTCGCCAAAAGGTGCCCGTTCGGCGTCATACACAAAGCCAGCGGCCGCTGCAGCAAACCGTCTTTGGTGACTTCCTTGCCGGTGCCGGCGCTCTCGGTTCGCGTGGTCGCATTCGGAATGGCAACGATACGATTATCGATCGCATCCGAAACATAAAGCGTGCCGTCTTGACCCAGCGCAAGCCCCGTCGGTCCGATGATGAACACGCTCTTGTCGGCCTGTTCGCCGAAGCCGTCGGCGATAATCGTTTCTTTGGTCACCACAGGCTGCTTGCCCGGTTCAATGGCAAGCTCGATCCGCAGCACGTTCGCCTTGCGCACCACCGGCGCATCATCCACGGGGGCGCCGACATCAAACCCCGTATTGCTGACAAACACCGTTGCGGTGGCGCCGTTATCGATCAGCGCCATATTTCCCCACGGCCCGTTGATGTTCGGGCCGGTGATCGTTTTTGCAACATTGCCCTGTGAATCCAATACAATCAGACAGCCCTGGCCCTTTGTTGCGGTGGTGCCGTCGTTGCTCGGCAGGCTGCCGACAATCACCCAACCCGTTTTCAACATGGCCATCGCCGTGGTTAATCCCACCCCGCCGGGGCAGGAGGCCAGGTGGCGCGGGATGGCGGCAAAAAGTGAAAGTTTTTTGGTCGAAGGGCGGTAATCCACGATGGTCGTGCCCAACCCTTGCAAATTGTTTTTGTCGTTGAAATTGTCGACCAGCACATCGTCTTTCTGAATTTTGCCGGATGAAACCGGCGCAACGATCACTGCATAGGGGTTTTGATCGCCGTTTTCCGGCACGGTGGATGTCAGCATATCGTGGTGATGGACGGTTTCCAGAAATCCTGCCGGATCCGCAAACCCCGAAAGCGGCAAAAGACTTGCCGCGAGTGTGAGAGAAGCAAACAACGAAGAGCGTAACATCGCATTCCTCCGCAAGTTGCGAGCCTGTTTGTTAGAAAACGACATTGGTGCGCACGCCGAGCACGAATTCATTGCCGATCACTTTGCCCGGCTGCAGCGGGTTCGGAATTCCTCCGACGGGCCGGATGAAATATTGAAAATCCGGCTGCACCTGCCACCACGGCGCGATCTGCACCTGATACGTCGCTTCGATGAAGGTCTCTGCCGTGCGCTCGGGATAATTGCTCTTGGTGTAGAAGGCGATGTCGGTGTCCAGCGCTGCCGCCGCGCTGCTGATTTTGGCCACGCCGAAGCCGATGCCCGCGGTGTCGTTGTCGCGCCCCGAAAACGGCGCTTTCAGCACCAAGCCCGCGTCGGCACTGAAGGATACCAAATTGCGATCGGGCGGCGCGGCCATGGCGCGGGCAAAAACACCCAGCCATTGCGGCCCCTTCGGGTCGGGCTGCCAAATCATTTGATCGCCCAGCGCATAAACGCCCCAATTGCCCTGGTGCATGAACGGAAGCCCGTTGCTTGCCGGGCTGGCAAGCGAAATGCCTCTGGTGTCGAAGCGTTGATCGGGAAACGCCCCCGAATCATACCAAAACCCGAGCTTATAAAGGCCGGGCAAGCCGGGCGGAGGCGCATTGGGGGAGACCATATCGCCCACCGCGGGCTGATTGAGCGCGTATTGAATCTCGGCAATCCAGAGCGCGCCGGTATTGAGGTTGAACGCCAAACCCGCCGCTTCGGCGCCGCGGAGCTGCGAATCATTGTTGAACGGTCCGCCGGGCGGGTTGTCGTCGAACACGCCCGCAAGCACCGTGATGTTGTTGGTGGGCTGGGCGCGGAGGCGAACACCGAGCGAGGAAAGCGGATAGACCGGGCCGCCGGCATAGAAGTCGACCGTGGGCAGCGCCGGCCAGCCCATCACCGCATTGATAAACAAAGCCGAGGAATAGGGATCGACCATGAACTCTTGGTCAATGCTTTGCTGGCCGATTTTGAGATCTATTTTGCCGGCAAAGAAGGATTGCTGAAACCAGAGTTCCCAAAGCCGTGTGGTGCGTTCCGCCTCGATACTGCTCGCCAGTTGCAGCACATAGAGGTTGTCGGTGGTGAGATCTCGGCCGTGAATCTGTAACGCGCTGACATTGAAAATGCCGCCGTCCCAACCGAACGCCTTCTGAGTATCGAGGCCCATGCTCATGATGGTAACCCCGTCGTAATCGAAGCCCTGGTGCACGCCGCCGGTGACGTTGCCCAAAACTTCGCTGATTTCAGAAAGGCCGAGCGAAATGCCGTAATTGCCGAGAAAGCTCCGAAGCCCCCCCATATCGCCCAGAAGGTTGCTGCGCGAGGGCGAAAACAGGCCGGTGAAAAACCCCGTCTCTCCCGGAGCCGAGGATGTCGTTGCGGCCGAGGTCTCGGTGGAGGCTGCCGGAGGCGTGCCGGCTTGAGCAGGCGGAGACGTCTCCGCGCCGGGCGGAGAAGCGGTTTGCGCCTCCGCCCGCCCGAGCATCATCCCCGCGAGCACCGCGGCCAAACCGATCCCTATCCCGCTGCGATGGCGCGCGCTGTGCGGGCAGCCGCGCGCCGGTGGTGTCCAAAGCTTTTGTTTTTTCATGTCCTCGTCTTCCCATACCGGCGATTTTCGAATCTGCAAATGCGAATGATTTGCATTATTAGCTTCCGCCCTCGCCCGGCGTCAAGGGCGCACGGCCCGAGGCACGAAGAGACATGCCCGGGCCCCATAGGTGGTCTCGGCAGAACATCGATAGCCCTCTTTGACGCTGACTCGGCTGAGCGGGCCCTCTATGCCCGGAACAACGCGTTCGACAAGAACTAAATCGCCAGATATTCGCGCATGACTGCGCTTTGCGAGACCTGTTCGCGCGTGCCTTCGGCCACCACGCGGCCTTTCTCCAAAATCACACAGCGGTCGGTGAGCGCGAAAACCATCGGCACGTTTTGTTCCACAATGACAATGGCAACGCCCTCGCGCCGGTTGATCTGCAGCAGAATCTCCGCAATCTGGTGCACCAGGATCGGCATGATACCGTCGGAGGGTTCATCCAGCAGAATCAGTTTCGGATGCGTCATCAGCGCGCGGCCGATCGCAAGCATTTGCTGCTCCCCGCCGCTTAACGTGCCGGCCGGCTGGCGCAGCCGCTCGCCCAGGCGGGGGAAATAGCCGATCACTTCATCAAGCCGGCTTCTCTTGCCCCCGCCCGCGGCAATGCGGCCCATCTCCAAATTTTCCCACACGCTCAAGCGGGGAAAAACGCCGCGGCCCTGCACCACGGTGGTCAGCCCAAGCTGCGCGCGCTCATGCGGGGCAAGCCGCGTGATCTCCTGCCCGGCAAAGTGAATGCTTCCTTGCGTCAGAGGCAGCGTCCCCGCGATGCAGCGGATCAGCGTTGTCTTGCCCATGCCGTTGCGGCCGAGCACGCCAAGGATTTCGCCTTCGCCCAGCTGTAGCGAAACCCCGCGCAAGACCGGCACCGGGCCGTAGCCCGCGTGAATTTCCTTGAGCTCCAGGAGCATCATTCTTTACCCAGATAGACGCTGCGCACCCGTTCGTCTTGGGCGACCGCCTCAAACGGCCCCGTCATTAAAACGCGGCCGAGATGCAGAACCGTCACGGGCGCCTTAAGCTCGCGGATAAACGCAATGTCGTGCTCGATGATAATCACGCTGAGCCGATGCGTATCGGCCAGCGTGCGGATGAGCTCCCCGGTTGCGCGCGTCTCTTCCGCCGTCATGCCGGCGGTGGGCTCATCCAGCAGCAAAAGCTCGGCGCGATTGGCAAGCAGCATGCCTACTTCCAGCCATTGCCGCTGCCCGTGCGAAAGCGCGGAAGCCGGGAGCGCGCGAAGCTCGACAAGCCGGGTCAGTTCCAATGCCTCGGCGATGCGTCTTTCCCGCTCCGCTGCGCTCGCGGGTTTGCCGAAAGAGGCCAGCTCCAGATTGGCATAAACGCTGAGGCGATCGAAGACCGAGGGGGTTTGGAACTTGCGCGCAATCCCCATCTGGGCCCGTGCCGGCACGGAAGTGTGCGTCACATCGCGGCCGCGGAAGACGATGCGGCCGGAGGAAGGGCTCAGATGGCCCGAAACCATGCTGATAAAAGTGGTTTTTCCCGCCCCGTTCGGGCCGATCACGCAACGCACCTCGCCTTCTTGCAAGGTGAAATCGATTGCGTCGTTGGCGACCAGCCCGCGAAAGCGTTTGCTCAGGCCCTCCGTGCGCAGCAGCTCAGCCACGTTCCGGCTCCATCGGGGGTCGGCTCCCGAGGCGAATCAGTGCGCCGGCGACGCCGCCGCGGAAGGCCATAATCACGATAACGAACACGATCCCCACGACCAACTGCCAATATTCCGGTGTGATCGCGGTGAGGTAGTTGGACAAAGCCGCCACCCCGACGGCGCCGAGTAAAGCGCCGAGCAAAGATTCGCGCCCGCCGATGGCAACCCAAACGACCACCTGCGTCGAGAACAAAACGCCGGCGAGCGACGGCGAAACAAAACTGGCATGCGTGCCATAGAGCGCCCCGGCCAGGCCGGCAACGGCGCCCGAGAGGGCAAAGGCCGCGGTTTTGTAAAGCGATGTGCGAAAACCAAGCGAAAGCACGCGATCCTCGTTCTCGCGGATGCCGACCAGCACCTTGCCGAAGCGCGATGCCACCACCAGACGCAGCAGCACGTAAATTCCGATGACGATCGGCAAGATCGTGTAATACATGGGCACGTCCGCCGAGAGATCGAGGCTCACACCGCCGAAGCTCAATTGCGCGCGCGGGATAAACATGCCGTTATAGCCGCCGGTGATGTCGGACTGGCTCACGGTGATCTGCTCCGTCATGATGGAGAGCGCGAGCGTCACCAAAACAAAGTAAACATCACGCACGCCGGCGCTAAACAGGAAATATCCCACCACCCCTGCGAGCACTGCACCGATGAGAAGGCTGACAAGCAGCGCGAGATAAAACGGATCGACGCTGCTCGTCCAGTGCGGCGCAAGCCCCATCGCATAAGCGCCGAGCGCGAAGAACGCCGCTTGGCCGAAGCTCAAAATCCCCGCAACCCCCCAAAGCAGCGCCAGCGACATCGCCAACACGCCGTAGAGCAAATATTGCGGCACGATATAGATCACATAGCCGGAGAGGAACGCCGGCAGCAGCGCGAGCACGGCAAAAATAACGGTCGCAACCGCATTTTCCGAATACCAGGAAAAGGAAAGGCGAGACAGGGCAGGCGGATATTTCATTGCGCACGCAGCACGCCGGCGGGGCGAAACCGCAGAACCAGAATCGCCAGCATAAAGACGATCGTTTGCGCAACCACCTGCCCGGAAAACAGCGCGAAGAAGGTTTCCGACCCGCCGATCAGGAAACTGCCCACGAGCGTGCCGCCCAGCACTTGCCCGATCCCGCCCACGATAACGACGAAAAACGAACGCACCAGAAAAATATTGCCGATATAGGGGTCAACCGAAAGCATCGGGCTGATCAACGCGCCGGCCAGGCCCGCCGCGGCAGACCCGGCAACGAAAACCAGCTTATAAGCCCTGGCAACATTCAGCCCGAGCAGGCTGGCCACCTCGGCATTTTGCACCAACGCACGAATTTTGATCCCGAGCCCGGTGCGATACAGCATCACCCCGAGGCCGACGATCAGAGCGAGCGAGATCAGCGCGACAACACTTTGATAAGCCGGCAAGACGAAAGAGCCGAAATGCGCGGCCCCGGGTAAAGGGTTGGTCACCGTGCGCAAATCGGTGCCGAAAGCGATTTTGATAAGCTCCGTGCTGATCAAGAAAAACCCCCAAGTCAGCAGCAGCGTTTCAAACGGCCGATCGTAGAAATGGCGGATGATGAAATGTTCCAGCAACAAGCCGATCAAACCCACGCCGGCGGCGGCAAGAAGCACGGCGGCAACGAAGGGGACGCCCTTGGTGGTTGCGAACCAAGTGAAATAGGCGCCGAGGGTGAGCATAGCCCCATGCCCCATATTGATGACGCCCATCAAACCGAAAATGATCGCAAGCCCAAGCGCGGCAAGCGCAAAGACAAAGGTAATCAGCATCGAATCGACAAGCACGCTGAGGGCGGTTTGCATCTTTTCTCTACGTGTTATTTTCGTCTGCGGGTTACATCTTTCGCTTGTGAAAGCCCCTTGCCGCCCCCAGCGCCACTCTGCGCATGCCGCCGTTAAAGCGGCAATTTCTTGCAGCGTGCATCCACCGGCGTAACCGAATCGAAATGTTGAATCTCTTCAAACATGTCGTTCACACCGGTCCATCCGGAACGCACCCGCATTAAATAGGACGGCAGCACCATCTGATTGTCGCGCCCGCGCATGGTCACGGTGCCTTGCGGGGCTTTGTCGAATGCAAGATCCCGCAGCCCATCGCGCAAGGCCTCGGTGGAGACTTTGCCGGCCTTGGTCAGCGCCAATGCCGCCATGTGTGCGGCGTTATACATGGCAACGCCGACCGTGTTCATCAGCGCGTCTTTGCCGAATTTGGCGCGGAAACGCTCCAAGAACGGCCCGTTGTTCGGGTTCTTGATGGTCATGAAATAATCGAAACTCACATAGGCGCCGGCCGAAACCTCGGGCCCGAGGCCGGACGTCACCACCTCTTCGTCATCGACCGTCCAGAGCGTGAAATCTTTGTTCATCCCGGCGGCAACGAACTGCTTGCGGAAGTTGACCGTATCGCTTCCCGTCAACGTATGAAAGATGATGTTGGCTTTCGATTCGCGAATCTGGCGCAAGGCGGAATCATACTGCGGCGTATTGAACGGAATATAAAGCTCGCCGACCACGCTGCCGCCAAGCTCCTTCAGCTTTTCCTTCGTGAATTCGTTGGTCACGCGCGGCCAAACGTAATCGGAGCCGATCATGAAGAACTTCTTGCCGAAATTCTTCATCATATATTCCATATGCGGCCAAACCTGTTGCGTCGGTTCCGGCCCGAACATGAAAATATCGGGGTTGCAGACACCCGGATAATATTTCTGCTCTTGTCCTTCGTAAAAGGTCGGATACAGCAAGACTTTCTTAGCCGCCGTCACAACCGGCCCGGCGGCATTGCGCTCGGCGCTGCTGAACGTGCCGGCAAGAAAATCAACACGCTCTTCGCGCACCAGCCGATTGGCCTGCTCCACGACAATGCGCGGCTCGGTTTTGGAATCGGCAACCACGACCTCGATCTTTCGCCCGAGCACGCCGCCCGCGGCATTGATTTCATCCACCGCGAGCAAAAAACCGGCGCTGTGGGCCTTGCCGTAAACCGTCCAGGCGCCGGTCAACGGCGAGATCAGTCCAACCTTGATCGGCCGCTCTCCGGCCGCCCGCACAATTGCCGGCGCTGCCAAGGATGCAAGGCTGCCGGCCGCCGCGTATCGCAGAACCGCACGGCGGGAAAATTTGTTGGCCGGACTTTGCAGGTGTTTCATCGCATCCCTCCTCTTCGGGCAGCTGGTTGCATTATGGTTGGAACTTCAACAAACCATCGTACGAAACGTTCAGCATTTTGCACGCAATGTGCGTGCCAAACACAAATGTCAAGAGACGAAGCAAAACCGCAGCAAAAAACAGTACCAATAGCGCGGCGTGGTTGGTAAGCAGTATGCCCATCTCCAATCATTGCCGTGGTCCGCGCAGAGCGCGGCATGCCGATCCTTCATCTTCTCCCTCTACGGCGCGAGATACTGCAACAGCCGTGGATCATCGCGGATTTCGGCGGATGGCCCAACTAGGGCAACACGGCCGCGATCGAGCACATAGGCTTGATCGGCGACACTGAGCGCCAATTGCAAATGTTGTTCTACAATAACGACGGCGATTTCCTGCGCCAGAGCACGCAAGCGGTCGGCAATTTCGTCGATAACGCCGACCCACACACCCTCCGTCGGCTCATCGAGCAGCAACAACTTCGGCTCCCCCAGCAGCGCGCGGCCGATCGCCAGCATCTTGCGCTCACCACCCGATAGCGTGCCGGCCGTCTGGCCGAGCCGCTGGCCAAGCTTGGGAAAAATCGCAAGCGCACGCTCGATGCCGTCGTGCCGGCGCCCTCCGAGCGCGCCGACCGTAAGATTGTCGCGGACCGAGAGCCGAGCAAACACGCCGTGTTCCTGAGGCACATAGCCGAGGCCGAGACGCACGCGTTGCTCGGTCGCAAGCTGGGTTATCTCCCGACCGGCGAAGCGGACGGAACCGCTTTTGTTTCGCAATTCGCCGATGATGGTCTTCATCAGCGTGGTCTTGCCTGCGCCGTTGCGGCCGAGCACGGCAACGCCGCCGCGATGCGGGGCGGTAAGGCCGACATTGAACAACACCTGGCTCCGACCATAGGCCACGCATAAGTCGTGCACCGCGAGCAGTGTCCCGGCGTCAGACACGGGTCAGATAAACCTCCTGCACCTTGCGGCTGTTCTGGATGTGATCGACCGTTCCGCTGTCAAGCACACGGCCTTGATCGAGCACCGTTAGCACGTCGCAGACATCGCGAATAAAATCGAGATCGTGCTCGACGATGATGAGTGAGCAACGTTTGCGGATCGGCATCAGCAATTCACCGGTGATCCGCCGCTCCTCTAAGCTCATGCCGGCCGTCGGTTCATCGAGCAGCAAGATCCGCGGTCTCTGGGCCAGCGCCATGGCGATCTCCAGCCATTGCTGCTCGCCGTGCGAGAGGATCGCCGCCGGTTCGCGGGCGCGGTCGGCAAGATGAAACTGCGCCAACGCCGCCATCACTTCATCATGCAATTCGCCGCGTGTGCGAGAAAATACAAGCGAAGCAAGCGTCCCGTGCGCCTGCAATGACAACAGGATGTTATCATACACGGTCAACGACGGGAGCACGCTCGTGATCTGGAACTTGATCGAGAGCCCGGCGCGCGCGCGTTCGGAGGCCGGCAGCGCAGTGATATCGCGACCATCGAAAGAGATGCTGCCAGCCGTCGGGCGCTCGGCTCCGGCGATGCATTTCATCAGCGTACTCTTGCCCGAACCGTTCGGACCGATCAGGCCGTGGAACTGCTCCGTCTCGACGGAAAAATCGACGTGATCCAGCGCCACCAACTGGCCGAAACGCTTCGTCAGGCTGCGAACTTGCAATAACGCCATGTCAGCCCTCGCGCTTCTTGCGCGAACCTTCGCGGCCGAAACTTCCCACGCGTTGTTCCGGTGAAACGATCAAGCTGATCAAACCACTCGGGCGCAATAGGATCACAACCAACAACAGGCAGCCCAAAACGATCGGCCAGACCCGTTGGAAGCTGTCGGAAAGCGCATAGCTTGCGCTCTCGATCGCAATGACGCCAATCACCGGGCCGATCAGTGTGCCGACGCCGCCAAACAACGCATATAGTACGATCTGAGTGGAGAGGATCACTCCGACCATGTTGGGCCAAACAAACCCTTCGTGGAATGTGTAGAGCCCGCC
>JAIMBF010000088.1 GCA_023511585.1 Terriglobia bacterium | reverse complement strand
CGTGTCATGCGCCCGATGGTTTCCACCAATTCTTCCACCTTCTCGCGCTGTGCCGCCAGATCGCCGGATGCGAACGCATCGACGACGCAATGCGATAGGTGATCCCTCAGGATTAATTCTTCTACTTTATGCAGCGCCGAGCGGATGGCGTTGATCTGGGTCAGAATGTCCACGCAGTAACGGTCGTTTTCTACCATCCGTAGCAAACCGCCGACTTGGCCTTCGATACGTTTCAGCCGTGCCGTAACCGTCTTTTTTGTTTTGTCCTGCATGTCCCGCTTGCCGCTATTGATACCATACCATAGGCAGGGTATATAGGATAAAGTTAAGTCGCAGGGCAAGTGGCTGCGATCAGAATACCGCAGAGGGCTGCCTGGGGAGAGTTCATCATGGACGAACGCTCGATGCACCATCATCACGGCCATCACCACAAAGCTTCCGCGGCAACCGCCGAGACAGCGGAGTTGGTGCGCGATCCGGTTTGTGGAATGAGCGTGGATCCGGCAACGTCACAACACCATTGGGTATACGCCGGGCAGGATTTTTATTTCTGCTGCGCGGGCTGCCGGGAGAAATTCGCCGCTGATCCCACCCGCTACCTCAAAGCGGAAGCTTCCGCTCCGCCGCCCGCCGTGCCGGGTATGATCTACACCTGCCCGATGCACCCCGAGGTTCGACAGGATCATCCGGGCAGTTGCCCGCTTTGCGGCATGGCGTTGGAGCCGGTCGCGCCCTCGGTTGAGGCTCCCCCCAATCCGGAACTTGTCGATATGTCCCGCCGGTTCTGGATCGGGCTTGTGCTCGCGATCCCCGTGGTGGTGCTGGCCATGGCGGACGCTATTCCCGGCGTGCATCTTTCCCGCGTTATTCCGCCGCGTTGGTCGGCCTTGCTCCAATTCGTGCTGGCAAGCCCGGTGGTGCTGTGGTCGGGCTGGCCGTTCTTCATCCGCGGCTGGCACTCACTGCTGCGCCGCCATCTCAATATGTTCAGCCTGATCGCCCTCGGCGTCGGAACGGCCTATCTTTACAGCCTCATCGCGACACTTTTCCCCGAAGCTTTTCCGCCGGGCTTCCGAAACCCGGACGGGAGCGTGCCGACCTATTTCGAAGCTGCCGCGATGATCACCGTGCTGGTGTTGGTGGGCCAAGTGCTGGAAATTCGGGCCCGCGAGCAGACCGGGGGGGCGATCCGCGCGCTCCTAAACCTTGCGCCGAAAACGACGCGCCGCATTCGCGCCGACGGGACGGAGGAGGAGATCCCGCTCGAGCGGGTGCAGGTGGGCGATCGGTTGCGCATCCGCCCGGGTGAGGGCGTACCGGTGGACGGCATTGTGCTGGAAGGAAAAAGCAGCGTCGATGAGTCGATGGTGACCGGCGAATCCATGCCGGTTGTGAAGGAACCTGGTGCGGAACTGATCGGCGGCACGGTGAACGGCACGGGTGCGCTGATCATGCGAGCCGAGAAAGTAGGCGCCGAGACCATGCTGGCGCGCATTGTTGCCATGGTGGCCGAAGCCCAGCGTTCGCGTGCGCCGATCCAGCGCCTTGCCGACGTCGTATCCGGCTATTTCGTGCCTGCAGTGGTGGGAGTGGCCTTCGCGGCCTTCATCGGCTGGGCCATTTGGGGCCCGCCTCCGCAGCTTTCGCACGGCCTATTGGCGGCGGTTTCGGTGCTGATTATCGCCTGCCCCTGCGCGCTCGGCTTGGCGACGCCCATGTCGATCCAGGTTGGGGTGGGCAAGGGCGCGACGGTCGGCGTGTTGATCCGATCCGCCGAGGCATTGGAGCGTATGGAGCGCGTGGATACGCTGGTGGTGGATAAAACCGGCACGCTGACTATGGGCAAGCCGCGCGTTACGGAGATTGTGCCGGCCCAAGGTTTTTCCGAGCAAGACGTGCTCCGGCTTGCGGGGGCTCTGGAGCAAGCAAGCGAACACCCGCTCGCCGCCGCCATTGTTGCTTCGGCCCACGAGCGCGGCATTCCGCTTGTATCGCCGAATGATTTTCGCTCGGTCACCGGCCAGGGCGTGACGGGGCGCGTCGGCGAGCTGCGCGTCGCGCTGGGCAACGCTTTGCTGATGCAGGCCGAGAAAGTTGATCTTGGCTCTCTGGCCAATGCTGCCGGCCAGCTGCGCGAAAACGGCGCTACCGCCTTGTTTGTGGCCGTGGAGGGCCGACCGGCCGGGGTGATCGCCGTGGCAGACCCGATTAAAGAAACCACGCCTGCGGCGCTGGAGGCTTTGCGCGCGGACGGTGTGCGCATTGTCATGCTGACGGGTGACGATCGGCGCACGGCGGAAGCCGTCGCCCGGCAATTGGGGATCACCGAGGTTGAAGCCGATGTGTTGCCGGAAGACAAATACCGCATCGTGCGTCGCCTACGGAACGAAGGCAGAATTGTCGCCATGGCCGGCGATGGGGTGAACGATGCCCCGGCACTGGCGGAAGCGGATATCGGCATCGCGATGGGGACCGGCACGGAAGTTGCCATTCAAAGTGCCGGCATTGTTCTGGTGAAAGGGGATCTTGCGGGGATTGCGCGCGCACGACGGCTGAGCCGCGCCACGATGCGCAACATCCGCCAGAACCTGTTCTTTGCGTTTGTCTATAACGCCTTGGGTGTGCCGATTGCCGCCGGTGTGCTCTATCCGGCTTTTGGTATTCTGTTAAGCCCGGTGATTGCCGCGGCGGCGATGTCGGCGAGTTCGGTTTCCGTCGTCACAAATGCGTTGCGGCTCCGGCGCCTACGGTTATAGTCTGCTTCCGTTAAACTTATTAACCATTCGAGGAGGAGGGAGGAAATCACGTTCATGACACTGCGTGAAAGCGTGTGCTGTGACCATTCGGCCGGGTTGACCTCACCGCGCCGGATGTTTCTCAAGACTGCCGCAGCCGCGAGTGCGGCCGGATTTTTCGGCGTTCGCGACAAGGGTTGGGCGTTGGCAGGAACCGCAAGAGCGGATAACACGCTCGGCGATCCGCTCGACGTGCTTACCGAAACGGAACCGGCAGAAACGGCAAAAGCAAAGCCCGCGCTTAGCCCGGATGCCGCGATGGCAAAGCTGTTGGATGGCAATCAGCGGTTTGTCGAAGGCCGCATGACGTCGTTTCAAGAAGACCTGACGTTGCTGAAGGAAAAAACAGCCGAGAAGCAGGAACCGTTTGCTGCCGTACTCTCGTGTGCGGACTCGCGGGTGCCGGTTGAGCTGATCTTCGATCAAAGCATCGGACGAATTTTCGTCACCCGTCTTGCCGGCAATATTGCTTCCACGGAAGCGATCGCAAGCCTTGAATACGGGGTTGCCGTACTTGGCACGAAAGCGATTCTGGTGTTGGGGCACGCAAATTGCGGCGCAGTGAAAGCCTCGATCAGCGCCAAGGCGGTACCGGGCCAGATCAGCGCACTTTATCGTTACATTCGGCCGGCCGTGGATCAGGCCGGGTCTGATCTCGAGGCTGCGATTAAGACAAACGCCCGGATTCAAGCCGCGCTGTTGCGAGAGTCCTCGCCCGTTATCGCCAAGGCCGTGAAAGCGGGTGCGTTGAAGGTGACTGCCGCGTATTACGACCTCCGCACCGGGAAAGTGACGTTGCTCGGCTAAATTCTGATTCTTGGCCGGCGCGCCGGTCAGGCGGGTAGGAAGGAATTGGAGGTCCGGGCCGGAATTGAACCGACGTACACGGATTTGCAATCCGCTGCATCACCACTCTGCCACCGGACCCGCGAGCGAAGATTGGATTTAAATATAATACCGAATTTATATATAATGGAGAAGTGGATGAGCCCCGAGTCCGAACGCCTCCTAGCATAGGTTTTCGGGGTGATCCAGGTATAAGAATGCGGGAGATGGAACGTATGTCACAAGCAGAACCGGCAGCGGTTGCGAGAAAGGCAAAAACCCGGATCGTGGCGGAAACCCCCGAGCTTCGGGTAACGGAGTATGAACTGGGCAAAGGCGAGGCTTTGCCCTGGCATTTTCATTCGGAAGTCACCGACCATTTTTATTGCCTGCAAGGGGTGATACGCGTGGCGCTTCGAGAGGGCGGGCAGGAATGGCTCTTGCGGCCGGGCGAGAGCTGCATCGTGCCCCCGCAGCAGGTGCACCGTTCCAGCAACGCCGATGAGGGAACCAGCCGCTATTTGCTGATCCAGGGCATCGGACGCCACGATTTCATTAAGGCCGACTGATGACCGCGAGCGCTTAAGCGGCGCTTTCGGCTTCGAATGCGGCCTCGGCTTCTAGGCTTTCGCGATCCCGCCCGACGGTCGCGACCGCCAGGATGCGTCCGGTGCGCCAAAACCGGGCAATGCAATTCTGCGCCTTAAGGCTGCCGTCCAACTCGATCCGATCCCATGTTTCGGCATGGCCGACATAGCTGATCGTGGTGTCGTAATGCTGGCTCCAGAAGAACGGCACCGCGTCGAACCGCTCTTTGCTCCCCAGCATATTCCGCGCCGCTACCTGGCCTTGCCGCTCGGCGACAACCCAATGCTCAACGCGGATGGCTTGGCCGCTGCGAGGGTCCGGCCAGCGGGCGATATCGCCGGCAGCGTACACGCCGGGGGCGCTGGTTTGGAGATAGGCGTCGACCAGAACGCCACGATCAACGGCAAGGCCGGCCTGTTCGGCAAGCGCGGTTGCGGGCCGCACGCCGATGCCGACGACCACCAGATCGGTATCGATCCGCTCGCTGGTGGAAAGCACGGCATGGTCGGGTGCAATCATCGCTACCGTTGCGCCGAGGTGGAAGCAAACGCCGTGCTCGGTATGCAGGGCCTGGATCATCGCGCCGAGTTCCGGGCCCATGACCCGCTCCATCGGGTGCGCCTCGGGCGCTACCACGTGCACCTCAATGTTTCTAGCACGCAATGAGGCGGCGACTTCGAGACCGATGAAACTGGCCCCGATCACCAGGCAGCGCCGCGCGGTGGTTGCTGCCGCAATCAAAGCGCGGCTATCGGCCAAACTCCGCAAAAGGTGGACATGCGGAAGCGAGGCGCCCGGAACGTTCAGCCGGATCGGTTCTGCGCCGGTGGCAAGCAACAATGCTCCGTAGTTGAGGCTGTCACCGTTCGCAAGCCGCACGAGGCGATGGGCGAGATCGATCGCAACCGCTCGCGTGCCGAGCCGCAAGGTGATGTTTCGTTCGGCGTAGAAACTTTCGCCGCGCAAGGGAATCCATTCCTCCGGCGCGGTGCCGGCAAGGTAGTCTTTGGAAAGATTGGGCCGATCATAGGGTGCTGCGTCATCGGCGGAAAGCAACGTAATGGGGCCGGAATAGCCTTCGTTGCGCAAGGTTTCGGCAGCGGCATTGCCGGCTGCGCCGCCGCCGATAATGACCACGGATTGCGGCAGTTCCGGAGAATGCGCCCGCACGGGTCGCGGCGAAGGCGGCAATTTTTCGCGGACAAAAACCATCTCGCCGTGTCGTTCGACACGCCAGCACGGAATCGGGTTCAAAGCCGGCGGGCGAACCGCTTCGCCGGTGCGCAGGTGAAAGCAAGCATGGTGCCAGGGGCAGCGCACCGTCTCGCCGACAATCAAGCCTTCGGCCAGCGGCCCGCTATAGTGCGTGCACGTTGCGCCCACCGCAAAAATTTCATTTCCTTTTCGAACCAGAATCACCGGCTCTTCGCCGACATGTCCGAGCAGCGGGCTTTCCTCATTCAGGCTTGCAAGTGTGATACCTGCCTGCAGATCCGGCCCCGTGGCCGATGCTTCTCCGCCTGCCATCAGTTCCTCCCTTTTATTCCTGAAAGCTTGGTGTTCTACGTGAAGTTGGGGTTGCCGGATGCGCCGATCAAGGCAAACCGATGTGAGGAGAAGATGCCGCGCGCTCAATAAGATTTTGGTAAGCCCAGGACTTTTTCGGCGATAAAGCAAAGCGCGAGCTGCTGGCTGACCGGGGCAAGGCGCGGAATCATCGCTTCTCGGAAATACCGCTCGACATGGTATTCCTTAGCATATCCGTAGCCGCCATGCGTGAGGAGCGCGCGCTCACAGGCTTTAAAGGCCGCTTCGGCGGCCAAATACTTGGCGGCATTCGCAGCGGCGCCGGCGGGCAGACCGTGATCATACTGCCATGCCGCTTTGAGCACCATCAGCTGCGCGGCTTCGAGCTCCATCCAACTTTCGGCAAGCGGGTGTTGGATTGCTTGGTTTTGCCCGATCGGGCGGCCGAAGACCACGCGCTCCGAGGCGTAGCGGCTGGCTCGGGCAAGTGCCGCGAAGCCGACGCCGACCGCCTCGGCGGCGATCAGAATGCGTTCCGGATTAAGCCCATGGAGAAGAATGGCAAAGCCTTGACCTTCTTCGCCGATCCGATCCTCTTCCGGCACGCGTAGCCCATCGATGAACAATTGGTTTGAATCGACCGCTTTGCGGCCCATTTTCTCGATCTCGCGCACCTCCACGCGGCTGCGGTCGAGGGTGGTGTAAAAAAGGGTCAGGCCCTCCGTTGGTTTTTTGACCTGCTCCAGCGGCGTGGTGCGCGCGAGAATGAGCATTTTCTCGGCGATCTGGGCGGTTGAAATCCACACTTTTTGACCGTGGATGATGTAATGCCGTCCTTCTTTGACCGCACGCGTCGCAAGATGCGTGGTATCGAGCCCGGCGTTCGGCTCGGTAATGGCAAAGCAAGCGCGTTCGCGCCCGGCGATCACCGGCGGCAGCATCCGACGCTTTTGCTCTTCGGTGCCGAATCTTACCACCGGATTGAGGCCGAAAATATTCATGTGCACGGCTGAGGCGCCGGAGAGACAGGCCCCCGATTGCGCAATTGCCTGCATCATGATTGCAGCCTCGGTGATGCCAAGCCCGGCACCGCCCTGAGCAGGAGGCATGCAAATGCCAAGCCAGCCCTCATGGGCAAGCGCTTGGTGGAATTCCGAAGGAAAACCGCCTTCGCGGTCTTTTTTCAGCCAATAAGCATCATCGAAGCGTTGGCAAATGCGGTGAATGGCATCCTGGATCGCGCGTTGTTCGGCACTCAGTGCGAAGTCCATGGCTTCGGCCCCTTTCGCGGCAGAACGTAAAGATGCGTGAGCCGGTATCACACTCTTTAGAGTAGCGCAGCCGTTTGTGGATTTTAAAAAAATGTAAATGGACGCAAATATAAAATACGATCGAGTCACTATTCATCACTACTTCGGGAACAAGTGTTCGAAATATGAGAAAATCAAATCCGCTCCGGATATCCTACGGAATCGGCAACCCGTAATTCTTGACGGGCGGATTCGTTTTGGATCTTTGCCGGCTTTAGGATTTCATTCCGAAATCGCGGTTTTATCCACAAGGGCCTCGTGACAAATTGATCTCTATCAATCTCTCGCGCGCATTTCGAGGGTTGCCATCAATGCAACCCTGTTGTTAGCAAAACACGCGTTGGGTGTGTGGCAAAAACTTGCCGAGAGGGAAGAAGGGGATGCGGAAAGCGCAAACGGCCAGCAAAACCGTGCTGTTTCTTGGTTCGTTTCTGGCTTTGTCTGTGCTGATCGGAAACTCTCCCGCCTCTGCAAAATCGGCAAATAATCCGACCACCCACATATCGCGAATGCGGCACGCAGCGTCCGTCGGGCACAGCTCCCATTCTCCTATCAAGAGCGGCGCCGTATCGAGCCATTCCGGCGCGCGTGCGCGCTCAGGGGTGCACGCAGCGCGGAAAGGACGGGGGACGCATATCCATCTGGCCGCCTATCGCTCGGTCGTGCAGTGCGTGCCGTTTGCGCGGGCGGTATCCGGGATTGCGCTCAAGGGCAACGCCGCCGTGTGGTGGGACCAGGCCGCGGGAATCTACGCGCGCGGGCATACGCCGGAAGTCGGCAGTATTCTTAATTTCCGCGCCAGCAGGGCGATGCCTTTGGGGCATGTCGCGGTGGTCACACGGGTTATCAACTCCCGTGAAATTGAGGTAGAACACGCTCATTGGGCTGGCTCCGGCATTAAACGCGATGTCTTGGTGATCGATGTCTCGCCGAACGGTGATTGGTCGGCGGTTCGCGTTGCGCTCTCGCAAAACGGTCCCTTGGGCAACAGCGTTTATCCCACTTACGGCTTTATCTATAATCGGCCGGCGGCAACCACGACCCAAATGGCAAGAGCGCCGCAACGCGAGGACGAAGTGGCCGAAGCGCCGGATTCCGACACGCCCGCCGCATCGGGGCTCGATCGAAGCCTACGCTAAAGCCAGCCCGGCAGCGCTTGGCGCGGATTCGGTTTTGGCAGCCTGGATGGCTTGCCAAACGCGCTCGGGTGTTGCGGGCATGTCGAGGTGGTGCACGCCCACTTCGGCAAGCGCGTCCAACAGCGCGTTCATCACCGCCGGCAGTGAGCCCGCGCAGCCGGCCTCACCGCACCCTTTCGCGCCCAGCAGATTGGTGCGCGCCGGCACGGGATGGCTGGCAAAGCTGAAGCTTGGCGCATCTCCCGCACGCGGCAGGGCATAATCCATGAAGCTGCCGGTGAGTGGTTGGCCCGCCTCGTCGTAATGCACGTGCTCAAAGAGCGCTTGGCCGATTCCCTGCACGACGCCGCCATGGGCTTGGCCTTCCACGAGAAGCGGATTCACGACAACGCCGAAATCGTTCACCATTGTGTATCTCACCACCCGCGCGCGGCCGGTTTCGGGATCCACCTCCACCTCGGCAATATGGCAGCCGTTGGGAAACGCGGAGGGGGCCCCTTCATGGATGTGCGCGACGTCAAGCCGGCCGGGAAAGCGCGCGGCAAGCTCTAAAAGGCCGATGCGCCGGTCCGTGCCGACAATCCGGAAGGAACCGCCCACCGTGTCGTCGATCACGAACTCGATATCGGTTTCTGCGGCTTCCAGCGCCTCCGCCGCAAGGCCTTTGCCTTTCTGGATGACGAGGGCGCTGGCTTCGGCGATCGCCGCGCCGCTGGCCATAATGGATTTGGAACCCCCGGTGCCGCCGCCCGCGATGAGTTCATCGCTATCGCCCTGCAGCAAGCGGATGCGTTCGAAGGGGATGCCCAGCCGATCCACCAGCACCTGGGCAAACGGCGAGGCGTGGCCCTGTCCGTAATCGAGCGTGCCGGTGATGATTGTGACCGTCCCGTCCGGCTCGAAGCGGATGCCGCCCATTTCCCGGCTGGGAGGGGCGGTAACCTCCAAATACTGGCCGATGCCGCGCCCGCGTAGGAGACCCTGTGCGCGGCTTGCGGCTTTGCGCGCGGCAAAGCCATCCCAATCCGCCGCGACCAGCGCTTTTTCCAGCACGGTGGGAAAATCGCCGCTGTCATAAGTAGTGCCGGCGGCGGTAGCGTAGGGCATTTGCTCAGGCTGAATCAGGTTACGCCGGCGCAGCAAGAGCGGGTCAATGCCCATTTCTCGCGCCGCCGCTTCTACCAGCCGTTCCATATAGTAATTGCCTTCCGGCCGCCCGGCGCCCCGATACGGCCCGACGGGGGTGGTATTGGTGAACACGCAGGCGGTGGAAACCTCCAGCAAAGGCGTGCGATAGACGCTCACCACGTTTTTCACCGCATTCACCGTCGGCGGCAGAGTGGCGGCATTGGTGAGATAAGCCCCGACATTGCCGAACCCCGTGAGCCTGAGCGCGAGAAACCCCCCGTTTTCATCGAGGGCGAGCTCGGCCGTCATGTCATGATCCCGGCCGTGACTGTCGGAGAGGAAACTTTCCGAGCGCTCATCGCGCCATTT
>JAIMBF010000087.1 GCA_023511585.1 Terriglobia bacterium | reverse complement strand
CAAGCGTAACCAACTTTCTGCAAGCGAGCGGTGGTAACACAAGCACGCCGGCTTCTCTGGTTGTTGGAGGCAGTGCCGGCAATGTTGGGCTTAACATTTCGGCTGCAGGAACCGCCACGACTTCGCTTGGCTCTACCGGGACTACCGGCTCGCCGGTAGCGTTTTTGGGGGCGCATGCGGATCGTTCATATAGCCTGCAGGCGCCGACTTCGGGCGCCAGTATCGTTATCCAAAATAACGTTAGCCTTCTTCAGATTAATCCGTCGGGGGCACTTGCGTCGCTCACTATAACGATGCCGCCCAATCCGCTGGACGGGCAGGTGGTAGCGATCGCCAGCACGCAGACCATTACTACGTTAACGCTTAATGCCAATACGGGGCAGAGGCTGCTCGGCGCGCCGACCACGCTTCCCGCAAACAGTGCCGTTGAGTTTCGCTTTCTTGCGGGCACTTGGTTTCGCAAACAATGAGGTTTTAATATGGTGTCACGCCTTCTTTCGGGCTGGCTTGCCCTTGGTAGTCAAGCTGCCGGCGGTAGTTTTGTCGAGTGTTGCTCAAGCGGTTACTCGCGCCAGCCGATCAATTTCCTCGCAGTCGATAACACGCAAGTCACCAACGGCAACGCGGGCGTATTTCCAAATACGGGGGCAGGCGGGCCGCGGGGTCTGTATTTGGCGCTTACAGACGCTCCTTCGGGCGGCAACGTGCTTTGTTATTGGCCAATACTTCACGCGAAAGCGCGGCCGCCAGGCTCCTCGTGGAGCTTTGCTCCGGGGGACTTTTTGTTGCAAATCCCTTCACTTGGGGCGTCAAATGTTTTTTTCGAACCGGGGGCGGAGATAGGCCAAACCGGGGAGAGGGCAAGCATTATTGCCGCTGTGCGGCTGAGCCTTGCCAACGGCGAGCTGGCTGCGCTGCCGTTGCCGCAGGCGGACGACGTCACAACCCGTGGTCCTTCATACAGCGATGATGCGAACCGTGGCTATGGCGCCGGTAATCTGTGGCTTTCGCCCGGGGGTACGCTTTACCAGGCAATTGGCACGACGCCGAGCCTTTCGGCCGTATGGAGCCCTTTTGCCGGAGAAAGCGGCGCCTCGCTGAATTATCCCTCCGCGTCTTCCTCAACCGTCCCGTTTATTGGTTCTGCGGCCAGGCCGTTAGATATACAAACGATCGGCCCCTTCGGCTTTGCATACGGCACCCGCCTGCTTTCATCGGTTTATACCGGGCCGGCTTTTACCGTGCAACGCCTTTCCGATAATGCCACCAAGAATATCGGCTTTTTGGCCGACGGAAGCCTTGATACGCAAACGCTGGATGGTTTCCTCGCCGGCACTTGCGGGCGCATCATCACGTGGTTCGACCAAAGCGGCAACGGCGTCAACGCAACGCAAAGCAATCCCCAAAACGCACCCACGATCGTGCCGTTCCGCAAGCTTGGCAACGCCCGCTCCGTCATGTTCGACGCCAGGCCGGAGGGCAACGGTTCTACAGAGCCGTATTGCGGACCGACGCAGACTTCATTGACGATCAGTCTGCCAAGCGGGTCGACGCTGAGCGGCTCTGCCGTCTCCATTTACGCGATTGGCGGGATACAATCGGCGGGACACAACACATCTTTATTTTCGCTCGCCGACAGTAACGGCCACCTGCTGATTGTCGGTGCAAACTGGCAGTGGTCGGCGCCGGGAGCTGCTTCGGGCGTCGTTGCGCTCGGCGGCGGCCCGGCGGCATTCGGCCCGGGCCTGGGCGGAATGGATACGCCCAACGTTATTTCTCTCATCTCGGGCTCTTCTGGCGCAAGTTTCTACCACAACGACGCGCAAGCGAACGGAAAGCTCGCTATCGGGACTATCACAGGTGGAACGTTAGGCGCTTCCACTTTTGGCAGCGCGATGGGCTTTGTAGATCTTGCTGCATTGATCGTCTATCCCGCCGTTCACACTCAAATGCAGCAAATGAGCATCTTGGCGAGCCTATACAGCCAGTTCGATATTCGGCCGCAAGTGCGCGACGTATTCTTGGCCGATGGTGACAGCCATACGGATGGCTATGGTGCCTCGTTCCAGCAAACATGGTTGAGGAAAGCCGGCGCCATGCTCAACAGGCCGAGTCTTGCTCTTGCCAATGTTGCGGTATATGGCGAAACGGCGGCTGCCCGATTGCAAAATTTTTCCGCAAACGTGGCGCCGGCGCTTTCGCGCTCCGCTCGAAACAAAATTGTTGCTCTCTATGCTGGGTGGAACGATATCACCGTTCTTTCTTCTACGCCGCAGCAACTGCTTCAAATATATCAGCAGTACGGTGCGCTTGTACATCAGTATGGAGCGAAATTCCTAGCCATTGGCTCGCCGCTTCGCGGAGCTTCGCCCGCACAGATTGCGGCGATGCAGCAGTTCAATACCTTGCTTGCCGAGAACTGGCAGGGCTTCGCTGATGGGTTTGTCGATCTTTCGCAGAGCAATCCTGGCCTGGGGTTAACGTCGGGCTGGGGCAGCGCAACACCAAACCTATTTTTCTCGGACACCGTGCATTTTAACGATGCCGGTTATTCCGCTATTGGCGCTGCTGTGGCCAAAGCCCTGGCGCCAATGCTTGCTTAACGCACCATCGTTTTCATATTCCAAGAGGAGAATGTGATGGGCCTTCAGAAGCCGATCGACTTCAATGATACCGGCGTAACGGTTACCTATTGGCATCTTTCTTCACGCCATGATTTCTTTGACTCAGGCCGTATTGAACTCACATTTGACGGTTACGTAAATGAGGCAGCCTATAAATCTGGCCGCAAGCCGGTTGCAGGCCCGCTGCGTTATACGCTGGTGGCGGCAGATTTCCCACAAGGAACGGACTGGCACAATCTCTCGACAAAAATGCTTTATCAAGCAGTCAAGGCAAAGGCCGACAAAGCAGCCGCCCTTGCTGCGGCCCGGACCGAGCTTAACCCGCTGAAATTTCCGGAAGTGAACGGCATTCCGACGAATCCGGCGTTAGCTGATGCCGTCGACATCGGCATTTCCTAAGCCGAGGCAGGAAATGGTTACACAGTTAGATGCCGGCGCTATCTTTCAAAATATCGGCGAGCTTCTTGCAAGCGTGCGCGCCTTACAAGAAAAAATCGACTTTCGCCACAATGCGGCGGAGAAGATGCGGGAAGCCATGCATGCCGAGTTACAGCAACTGGCGAGCGATGTACGCGAACTCCAAGCAAAGCATGATGCGGCCGTATTGACGCTAACTGCCGATGTGGCTGCCATTCGTAGTGCTCAGGAGGATGTCAAGAGAAATGTAGAGGAGCTGCGCGAGCCGGTTGCGCAACTCGTGGCTTTGCGAGCCAAAGCAGGCGGTGCATTGGTTGTGCTCGGTGCGCTAGGGAGTGCGGCAGCCTATTTTGTGCCTTCGCTTTGGCGCAGCTTGCGGCATTGGTTGGCATTCTGGTCCGGGCAATCGGGCACATGAACGCCTTTGACGCTGCGTTTGCGATCGTGGTGGGAAACGAAGGCGGCTATTCCAACAACCCGGAGGATCCAGGTAATTGGACAGCAGGGAAAATTGGCGTTGGCGAACTCCGCGGCACAAAATTCGGCATCAGTGCCGCGGCCTTTCCGACATTGGATATCGCCGCTCTCAACTTGGAGGACGCGAAGCACATCTACCGCTCGCGTTATTGGATCCCGATCTCGGCCGACAACTTGCCGGATTTGCTCGCAATATTGCTGTTCGATGCCGCGGTCAATGATGGTCCTTTCCGGGCGGCAACGTTTTTGCAGGCTGCGGTAGGCGCTGCGGAAGACGGCCTGATCGGCCCGGAAACGATTCGCGCGACGACGCACGCGCTTGCGCGAATAGGTCTCGCCCGGCTTTGTGGCGAAGTGTCCGCAAGACGGCTTCTGTTCACAACGAAATTGCCGGACTGGCGCGTATTCGGTGAGGGCTGGGCAGAGCGGTTGAGCTATCTGCCTTTTGCCGCCACGGCTGCTCTCAACGGAAAGCCGTTTTCTCTGCCATAGCAAGTTTGAATAGGAAACCGATAAGAGGAGAGCAATGACTGCAACCGTTCAAAACCTTATTCTTCCTTGGCTGGATGCCTTTGTCACGGCGCTGCTACCGCTTTTATTTGCGCTCGGCCTGGCGTGGCTTCGTCGCCACCACCTGAACACCACTTTTCTTGCTATCCTTGGCCAAGCCGCCGGGGCTGCATATCAGCAGCTTGTCCAATCCGGCGCTAAAATTACAGATTCCGTCTCGCTGCATGCCGCTCTTGCCGAGGGCGTTTCCTACCTTGCCGCGAATCTGCCGCGGGCCATGCAAGCTCAGGGAATTACGCCCGAGCGTGCAGCCGCCATGGTTGCTGCTGAATTGGGCCGGCTTCTCGCAGTGGATCCTACAATTAACGTCGGCTCTTCGTCTGCTCCGGCAACCACGTCCTCCTCGGTTAAGGCTTAGGCATGCATCGTTGCCCTAAGGGCTCACGCCCGAGTTTCGGTGCCTGAAAGATGAAGTTTGGCGAGATCGCCGGATCGGACGCGAGCAAGCCTAAAAGCTACCCCCGGTCCGGGAACGCCTTACAATTACTCGCCCCGATTCGTAGCGCGGCCGAGACCTCACTCGTCGATCCTTCCACCATACCCTCCCATCACCTCTCGGCCCGTTGGTGCCGATATTTCGGGAGACTTCCGGGAACGCTCCTGCCGGAACAGTTGCACGCAAGCCCAAGCCCGGCTAGAGCGTCCCGGTCTTCACCCTTCTTCGTAACCCTGGCATAACTCATCCCAGCATGGCCGCTCTGTTCTGGCTTATCGACGAGATTCTCCGACTCTACTTTTGGGCCGTCATTCTGGCAGCGATCATGAGCAACCTCATCGCCTTCCAGGTGCTGGACACGCGCAATCGCCTGGTATGGACGATTGCCGATTTTCTTAATCGAATTACGGAACCTGCACTCCGCCCGATCCGTTCGGTCTTGCCCTATCTCGGCGGGATCGACATCAGCCCCATTATCCTCATCTTGCTGTTGCAGGCGCTGCGCATGCTGCTCGGCGAATTCGAGGTTTGGTTGTGGCGCCAGGGTCTGCTATGAGCGGTGCCGGATGAGTGTTACGACGACCAATGAAAAACCAGTGTTTTGGCGTCAAGGGTCTGACGGCGTCAGCATTGCCGTAAAAGTCTTGCCAGGTGCCAAGCGGCTAGAGGTGGGACCGGTCGTGCCTACTCCCGGCGCGAGCCCGAACTTTTGGCCTGCCGGCAGGCTCCGCGTCGCCGTGACGGAGCGGGCAATAAACGGCCGGGCCAATGTCGCCGTGTGTGCCCTAATCGCAGCCGTTCTCGGCGTTTCCCCGAGCGCAGTGCAGCTTGCTGCAGGCGCAAAAGGGCGGGAAAAAATCCTCCACGTGGCAGGGGAACCCGCCCGTTTGCTTGCTCTGCTGGCTGCGCTATGACGCATCTATGACTGCACGCATTCTAGACGGCCGGGCTCTCGCACGCCGAATCGAGGCGGAGCTTGCTGCGAAAGTGGCCGAGCTTCCCTTTCGCCCCGGGCTTGCCGTTGTGATGGTGGGAGAAAATCCGGCAAGTCGTATCTACGTGCGTAACAAGGAACGCGCCGCGCTTCGCGTCGGCTTTGCGGCCGAAACCTTGGTCTTGCCTGCTAGCACCACCGAACAGGTGTTGCTTTCGCACATCGCGCGGCTCAACGACCACCCTGCCATCGACGGAATTCTTGTGCAGCTTCCGCTTCCTTCGCAGATTCGCCCGCAAGCGGTTGTGGAGGCCATTGACCCAGCCAAGGATGTCGACGGGTTTCACCCTCTCAATGTCGGCCGGTTGGATGCCGGTGCGCCAGCGTTTGCTCCCTGCACGCCACTCGGCATTATGCAGCTTTTGGCTGAGGCGGATGTGGCGCTTCGCGGCGCGCGTGCGGTCGTGCTCGGCCGCTCGCTGATCGTCGGTCGGCCTATATCGCGGCTTTTGCTGGCGGCGGATGCAACGGTAACCGTGGTGCATTCCCGCACGCGCGATGTAGCGGCCGAGTGTCGGCGCGCGGAGGTGCTGGTGGCTGCCGTGGGCCGCCCGGAATTTGTGCGTGGGGACTGGGTCGCAAGCCAAGCCGTGGTGATCGATGTCGGCATTAATCGCCTTCCGGATGGAAGGCTTGTCGGCGACGTGGCCTTCTCGGAGTGCGTGGATCATGCTGCGGCAATCACCCCCGTCCCGGGAGGGGTGGGGCCGATGACGATTGCGGCGCTTTTGCAGAACACGCTGCGCGCGGCGGAAAAACGACGCGGAGTGCTTCCTACGCATCAATAGTCATCAGCCTGCCGGAGGAACCTTTACGGAGCTTTCCTTTGCGGCTTCTGGCGAGGTGCGCCAGTCGTTGTCCGGGAAGTGATCCGCGGCATTCAGCTCTCCGGGGATCCGGAACAGGCCGATACCTCCCGCCATCAGCGCGGAAAGGGCCGAAAGGGCCGTTTGCAAAATCAGTGCGGGCAGCGCTCCGGGTAGGCCGATAAGCGCGAGAATCACCCCATTTTGCGCTGCAACGAAGCCAGCAGTTTGCGCGAGGCCGTGGCGTCGGCTAGTCAATATAAAAACCCCCATCAGGATGATGGAAACAGCAAGCGCAAAGTCAAACCCGGCGGGTAGGGAAGAAGAATGAACGGGCACGCGCAAGGCGCTCATCGCAAGCCCCACGGCGCCGAGGCCGAACAGCATATTCCCCTGAAAACCGATCGCTGAAGGAACCGTCTCGGGAGCGGAAAGGCGGTGCGCGAGGCCGGAGAGCCACAGAGGCATCCAAGTTCCGTTGAAGCTTGCTGCAAGCGCGGCAGCAAGCAGCGGTACCGGAGAATCGTGCACAAAGCCTTGCCACGCGAGCATCCCGGCCAGGAGCCAGCCTTGCGCGGCGAGCGCGCGGATGAGGCCTCTGAATTGGCTTTGGGCCAAGATCGAAAGGCCAGCCAGCACCATCAAGAGTGCCAGCGTATGAGTGATTTCCGTTTCCCAGCCCCCGGTCATTCTACCCCTATTTGCCCTGCCTGCTCTCGTATAGCAAAAGCTGGGCGAGCCGTGCTGCTCGCACTGCACCAATTTTCTGCGGTCAGCTTGCGCAAAAACAGCGGAAAGTTTAGATAAGCCCGGGTTCCACCTCGGGCGCTGCTGTAGCTCAGTGGTAGAGCACTCCCTTGGTAAGGGAGAGGCCGAGAGTTCAATCCTCTCCAGCAGCACCATGAGTTTTGAAGGTTTTTATTCTGCAGCACAGCGCCGCCTCTTGCATAGCTTGCGAGAAAATCCGCTCTGGCGGGAGTCGTATCGAGGGTTCTATCCGGCCGTCGTTTCGTGAAACAACTTTGACAGATCGTCGTCGGAAAACCCGCCCGGTCCCAAGGTTTCGCGAACCAGCTGGCGCTTGCGTTGCAGCAAAGCGTGTAGATTCTGGTCAAAGGAGCGGTGCCCGGCCCACGTGCATTGTGGGATGTGAACCGTGACCGGGCGCGTTTGGCCGATGCGCAACACCCGGCCGGTGCACTGATCCTCAACCGCCGGGTTCCACCAGCGTTCCAGATGAATGGCATGGTTGGCACTGGTGAGCGTCAAACCAACGCCGCCCGCACGCGTCGAGAGGATCATCACGTCAAACCCTTCTCCTTTCTGAAAACTATTCACATGCGCCTGTCGCACCGCGCCCGGCACATCACCGTTGATAATGAGCGGAGGTGCCGATAATTTGTATCGGCGCTGAATCAGGCCGATAAGCTGCGCCTGCACATCACGGCTATCGATGAAGATCAGGGCGCGCTCGTTGCGACGATAAATTTCGTCCAGTACATCGAAAAGCACAAGAAACCGCGCGGATGCCGCGATATAAACCGAGTCCTCCGCCGGCTGGTCCGGAGGAAACGGATGCAAACAGACCCGTCGCAGCTTGTGAAGCGTTTCCAGCATTGCCCCGGGGCTATTATTGCTCCGTGCATAGGCGATGGCCTCCTGATAGGCAACGCGTTGCACTTCCGGCATTTCCCGCTCGATAACTTCTTCCTCGCACTTCGGTAAATCCGGCAGATAGTCAAAACGCAGCCGGCGCAACATCAACGGAACTTTGCTAGCGCGCGGCTGATCCAGGGAATCCTTCAGCTGCCGTAGCAGGGAAACATCGGCATTCTTTTCGTACCGCGCACTGAAAACTTTCAATTCACCCAAGTGCCCGGGATGCACCGTATCGACAATGCACCAAAGATCGGCCAGCCGATTTTCTACCGGCGTTCCCGTCATTGCGACCCGAAAATCCGCATTCGTTGCTTTCGCCGCGTCGGTGAGGCGGATACCGGGTGTCTTGATTTTTTGTGCTTCGTCGAACACCGCAGCGGCAAATCGGACTTGACCGAAATCGCGATCGTAATCGCGCAGAGTTTCGTAAGTAGTCAGCACGCAATCCGCACTTCGCAGAGCGTGCTGCGATACGCTGGGCCGTCCGTCTGCACCTTGGCTTCGATACTCTGCCAACGTTTTCCCGTAGGCACGCAAGATCTGCCCAATTCCCGGCGGTTGTAGATGGCGTTCGTGTTCTTCTCGCCAGTTTTCCAGCAGCCCGGTTGGCGCGACGATCAGCAGCGGAGCTTGGGGGATTGCACCGTTCTTCATACCCTCGCGTAGCCAGGCCAAAAACACCAGCGCCTGCAGTGTCTTGCCCAGACCCATATCATCGGCAAGCAAAACCCCTGGCCGGCCCTGGCGCCAAGACTCTTGCAGCCATTTCACTCCGGTGATCTGGTGGTGCTTTAACGGCGTGCGGAGGCAAGTCGGCAAGCGAATCTCATAATCGGCGCGCAGTATCCAACCCGCTTCGATATCAATAGTCTCTTCATTTGGCTTGATCAGTACATGCTCATCCTCCGCACCGCTCCGTTCCGAGGATGGGGTTGAAGGCTGCGACCGTTTATAGACATCGTTTAATATCACCAGCGTTTGTTCCGTTTCCGCCGTGGCCGGAACGGAAATCGTTTCGCTGTTTACCGAGAACGACACGGTGGGTTGGCCTGCGGCCCTCGCTGCCTTGACTTTTTCAAGCAGTTGCTCGGTCTGCTGTTCGGTCAGCGGCACGAGCTTGTCGTTGATGATGATACCTCGGGGCTGCTTCGTCGGTGATGCCTCAGTATCGGCATCCGAGCCGAGCCAGTCGGTAGCGGGAACCTCAACCCACGGCAGCACACGCGGCCGCCAAAGACCGAGCCCGATCACCCTTTCCGAGTAGGCTGGCGTCTCGCGGAAAACATTTTCCAACAGTGTAACATCGGTGTCATCGCCGAGTACTTGGCGAAGAAACGCGCGTGGCGATGCAAGAAATGCCCGTTTGGTTTCAGGCGGTGCGCTTTGCAAGCGCCGTACCTCGGCCAGCGCGCTGCGAAGCAGCGGCGAAAGGACCACGTAAGTACCCGGGCCGACCTCATAGATATCCCGCGCCGTGGAATAGCGATTGAAACGATCATCGCCAAAAACGCGTTGTTGATCGGGCGGCAACAAAGGTGTGTCATCCTGTGCCCGTGCGCGATGCAGGATCGGCACCAGCCGACAGGCATCACCTTCGCCTACCAAATCGAGGGAAAATGCATCGGCGACGGCAATTTTGAGAGAGCGCAGGGCTCCCAACGTATCGGTGATGCCCGCGGATTCGGCACTCGGCAAAACCGCACGCAATTCGGCCAGCGCTTTCATACGGCCGGCTATATGCTCCGCCGGTTCGGAGCAAAGAGCATCTACTTTTTCAGCGATATCGAAGAGAATTTCCGGCAGGCGTTGCCA
>JAIMBF010000086.1 GCA_023511585.1 Terriglobia bacterium | reverse complement strand
ATTTAATTTATTTCCGTCCTAGGCCGAGATTGCCGATTGCCCCGCAGGGCCCCTGCCGCCGAAAACCGTTGCGCAGCACTCGCACCGGCGGCAGACTTCGCACATGCAGCATGCGGCTTTCGCAACCGTCCCGGCCCTCGCCCGCCATTTGCGCAACGCCGCCTTGCCACCCGCTATGACAAGCTCGCCGAGAACTTCCTCGCCGCGGGCAAACTTGCCTCAATGTGCCTGTGGTTGCGCGCTTATGAGTCTACGGCCTCATTCCCATAGCTCCTTCAGCAGTCGCTTTACCGTTTGTTTTCATGGCCAGGGTCTTACCGCAGGCCGTCACGGCGGGGAATGCCGGGCAATTACCGACTCAAATATTTCTTCCGTATCGCGGCGCCAACCGTGTATTTCGGATCGACGAAGTTGCCCAACCGCACCATGCCACACTGGGAGAGCATCATATAAGCATCCCATTTGTCGAAACCATGGTCCTGCACCATCCAACGGATCAATTCGCGATACGCGATTCGCGTCGCGTCTTCCAGCGGCCGCGTGCTGCCAATCGCCATGATGAAATCCTCGCGTTCCAAACGAGGCCATTCAATCGTCCAACCTTTGATGAGATCAACTTTGATCGTAGTCACGGTTGGGTACTCGACCGCAACCCCGCATACCTCGCCGTCCCCCTGGCAGGCATGGGCGTCTCCAATGAACAGACGCGCGCCCTCGGTCCGCACCGGCAGATAGGTAATGCTTCCCGGACCCATATCCGGTAGGTCCATATTGCCGCCGTGATTGTCGGGGGTAAGCGAGTTGATTGAGTCGATCTCCGGCGAGCAGCTTAGTGTACCGATATGCGGCCGGTAAGGTAGCTTTACCCGATCACTCCAATGTACCCATTCCTCATCAAGGTTGATTTTTCTGACTTTTTCAGGAAGCGGGTCATTCAAAGTTGCAGTGTAGTAAGTGCCGGTCAGCCCCCCGAATTCGGGTATCATGCAGCATGTGCCGCGCGGATTAGGGCCGCGCGGTTTCATCGATTCGATATAGACGGCAAGTGCGTCCCCCTTTTCTGCACCTTCGACGATAATCGGTCCGTTCTGCGGATTAAGGAACGGCATATGCAGAAGATCCGTAGGGCGATCTTGTTCACTCTTAATCTTACCCTCAAAAGCGTCGCGGGTTTCTATGACAACGATATCACCTGGCTTAATGTACAGCACTGGATCAGAATAAGGACCTATTGTGTAATGGTATCGACCTTGTTTCGCTTCGGTCAAATGATGTGTCACGGCTTTCCGGTCTCGCCCAACGCCTCTTGTCGCCATGATCGAGGTTTTAAGCCAATCCTGGTTGTTTGGAACCATATGGTACATCATTGCCTCCACGGTTGTCATTACCGAGCGCTGGGCAGCGATACCCTGCGCTTAAATCGCCAAATACTCTGCCAGTCGCGCGGTGTTCTTGATTTCATCTGCAGTTAATTCACGAACTACCCTGCCTTTATCGAGAACATAGGCTCGTCCTACAATTTTTTGAACAAGGTCTATGTTCTGTTCGACCACCAAAACCGTCAGATTGCGTTCTGCATTCAGTGCAAGAATTGCATCTCCGATCGCTTCGACGATATTCGGTTGTACGCCATCGCTTGGTTCGTCGAGAAGCAGAATATCGGGACGGTTCACAAGCGCTCGGGCAATCGCCAACATTTCCTGTTGCCCGCCGCTTAACGTCCCACCACGCTGCGCATGTCTATCCCTGAGAAACGGGAAATGGCGATAGATGAGATCAAAATCCGGCCCTCCGGCGCGGTCGCTTCGCGACGTGCCGACAAATGTGCCCATGCGAATGTTGTCCAGCACCGACATATGCGGAAATATCTCTCTTCCCTGCGGAACATAGCCGATGCCGCGGCGCGCACGACTATGTGCTGCCTCGCGCGTAATATCCTGCCCACGGAGCGTAATAGCACCGCCGCGCGCCGGCAAAAGTCCGATCAATGTGCGCAGTAACGTGCTTTTACCGACGCCATTGCGGCCGAGCACGCCCACAATCTCCCCTTCCGCGATCCCGATACTGATTCCCTGAAGCACATCCCCGGTTGCATAGCCGGAACGCAACCGAGTTGCTTCAAGCAGCGGCGTAGTGCCATTCCACATGTTTATGCACGGCCCAGATAGATGTTGCGGACGTCTTCATGTGCGGTTATCTCTGCCACGCTGCCTTCGGCAAAAATGCGGCCTTCGTGCAGAACCGTAACACGGTGCGCGATTTCACGAACGAAGGCTATGTCGTGTTCAACAACAACGATGGTTAACCCCATTCCGTTGAGCGTACGCAGCACCGACGCTGTCTGCATTGTTTCCTCTGGTGACATGCCAGCGGTCGGCTCATCGAGCAAGATCACATCCGGCCCACCAGCGAGCACCATCGCGATCTCAAGCCATTGCAACTGATGATGCGGCAGTGCGCGCGCAGGGAGATCAGTCAGTTGGTCGAGCTCGAACAGGCCGATCGCATGTTGATAGCGACGCAGTGCGTCTGAATCCACTCTGGCCGAGTTGCGACGTCTTGCGATTTCCAGGTTCTGGGCAATCGTCAAATTGTGATAGGCGCGGTTAGTCTGAAAAGTCAGTCCAAGACCGAGGCGAACACGTCGAAAGGCCGGCAAGCGCGTTACATCTCGCCCGCCGAGAAGGATCTCCCCGCCGTCCGGTGCATGGATGCCGCATAACAATGCGAACAATGTCGATTTGCCCGCGCCGTTGGGACCGATAATGCAGCGTATCTCTCCAGAGGAGACAGAGAGATCGACGCCATCGGTCGCAATGACGCCGCCAAAGCGTTTAGTAAGATTGACGGTACTGATAGCCGGTTGCATCTTCACGCTGACCTGTCCTGCACTGACACCGGTGTCACGTCGCGCCGCCACGGCCAGCGAAGCTCCGCTATCGCCACAATGATCCCGCGCGGGAAAAACAGCATGACGAGCAAAAGAAGCGCGCCCATGATGACGGGGGCGTACTGGTTGCCAGCTTCCGACAATGTATAGTTGATCCAGTTGAGCAAATAGGTGGCGATGGCGACTGCGAGCAGCCGGTTACGGCCACCGACCGCTACCCAAATCACCGGCAATGCCGCCGGCAGGAGGCCTACTTGCGAGGGCGTAATGTAATTGCCCCACTGAACATAGAGCAGACCCGAAAGTCCCGCGAGCATTGCGGCAAGAACGAACACGCCGAGCTGATAGAAGCGAACGTCGTACCCTAGTGTTTCGGTGCGCAACACGTCCTCACGAATCGCGATCATGATTTTGCCGAAATGGGCGTTCATTAGAATTCGGCTGATGAAATAGACCGCTACGGTAAGACTAAGTGCAAAAAAGTAAAATGCATATCCTTGAAATATAAAGTTACCAATTTGAAACGGCGGAATTCCGGTCATACCGTTGTAGCCGCCAAGCTGAACAGCGCCGATGCGCCACTGATATCCAGCAGTCTGGCCAAGGAATGTCTCCAGAAGCAGGGTAAAGACCAGCGTCAAGATTGGAACAATCCACCCTTGTACGCGGCCGAAGAAAACAAAATATCCGAAGATCGCTCCAACCGCGGCGCATAACAGCAACCCGCCCACAGAGCCGACCAACGGCCCCCAGCTTGTCTCGGTCAGATTCCCGGCGATAACCCCGTACGCATATCCGGCAATGCCAAAATAAGCGACCTGGCCGAAGCTTAAGATGCCGCAATACCCCCATAGCATCGAGAGCCCAAGCGCGAGTGGAATATTTAGGAGATAATAAGAGGCGTTTGATGCCTCGAATTCGGTCTGATAAAGCGGCAGTGCAACGAGCGCGAGTATGACGGCTGCAAAGCCGATCCAAAACCACCGAGACCGGCCGAGATCTTCGCCGCCGTTCACCAGATGCAGTAACCGCATCACGCGCCCACCCGCCGCTCGGTAAAGCGCTGCAGATAAAAGGAGACACCGTTTGGCATCAGCCGGATGATGATCAACGCCGTCAACAGCAGTGCCACGGTGCCAATGAAGGCACCAAACAAAAGCCCGACCGGTGTTTTAACCGCAGACAAAAGCAAGCTGCTGCCAATCGCGCCAAGCAGGACATTCGCCGCACCTCCCACAACCACGGTGATGAAGGCGGGGGCGACGAATTGCTGGCCCATAAGCGGCGAGATCGAGACCGTTGGCGCCAATAGCGCCCCGCATGCCCCGGCAAGTCCTGAGCCGAGCGCAAAGGTAAGCATGTAAACCCGGTCGGTATTCACTCCAAGGGCTTCCGCCATCGCTGCTTTCTGCATGGTTGCGCGGGCCATCAGCCCGAAACGCGTATTCTGATATATCCACCACAACGCAGCAATTAATATGGCCGAGACGCCTATTAGGACGATCCAATAGGTTGCGAAGGAATAGGCACCGAGAGAGAAAGAGCCGCCGGGAATACCAATTGAAGGCATGAAGGGACCGAAAAAAAGCAATGTTCCTTGCCCCATAATCAGGCTAATCCCCCAGGTGACCACGAGCGCGCCGAGTTCGTGCCCGTAAAACCGACGAATTATGACACGCTCCAATGCCGCGCCGAACATGGCAACAAGCAGAAAGGCTAGTAGCACAGCAAGAGGGAAAGGAATTCCACGATGTGTCACAATGGTCGCTATATAGGCGCCCATCATCATGAGCTCGCCATGTGCAAGGTTGATGATGTTCATCATGCCAAGGATCACGACAAGCCCAATGGCGGCCAATAGCAAGAACGCGGCGTTAGTGCCGAACTGATAGAGAATACTGGCAAGCAGGCCGAGTGTATCCATCCTATAAACCTTTGTGGGTATCCCGGGCCGCGAGGCCCGGGACGTCACATTATCTTCAATTAGGTTTTCTTCGATTTGTTCTTGAGAAACATTGCAAAATACGGGTCCTCATCCGGAACGTATTGCTTGTATTCGGGATGCCGGATTAGGTTCACGCCAAGTCGTTGCAGCCACCAAGCTTGAATCATAGGCCAGGAGCGCGGGAAGCTAACATTGTGGTTCTCGTCGCACACCGCAAGCCGAATGTAGTGCGCGCAATGATGCGTGCCCGGTTCGAGGAATACCGCGCCCTCCGGTGCCTCGATCGTCCAGCCGGATTCAAGCGCCTTCTTGACCTGCTGTTGATCGGTCGTGCCGGCCAAGCGTACGGCCTTGGCGTAGAGATGGATGGTGAAGTAGGTGTTCTGCGCCATCTCTCCGATGTACTGGTCGTTCGGGAACATCGCCATCCAGCGCTTGACGAAGGCCCGGTTGCGGTTGGTGGGCACCTCCATCTGATACTGGATTGCGTTGTGCATGCCGGCGAGAGAGGGCGGCTTGAACCGCCGGTGTTCGTAGCCCTGCGCCATGTTCACGGTCGAGACCATCGGCAGACGCAACCCGGCTGCCGCTGCCTGCGGATAGTAGTTGTGCTGGTTCTGCCCAACCAATAGCGTCATAACCCAGTCTGGTTTCGCCTGTTGGATGCGGGCGATAACCGTGCTGAACTCAGAGACCGAAAGCGGGATAAACTCTTCACCAATTATCTCTCCGCCGACCAGCGGCGCGAAGGCCCTGGTCCAAGCAGCGGTGAGTTGCCCGAAATTATAGTCGGCAGCGATCGTGTACCCGCGCGGTCCGAATTTTTCGACCATGTAACTGACGCCGGGAATTACCTGCTGCTCGCACACGGGGCCGGTGCAGAAGGTATTGGCGTCGGCAACCCCGCCTTCGTACTGATTGGTGTAGAAATAAAGCTGCTTCGCGCGATCCACAATAGGCCGGATTGCTTCCCGCTCCGCCGAGGCAAAGCCGGCCACCAACACATCTACCTTGTCCTGCTGGATCAGCCGCCGCGCGAGCTGCTGCCAAAGTGCGTTGTTGCTTTGTCCGTCCGGTGCAATCAGTTGAACCTCACGACCGAGTATGCCTTTATCACCGGAATCAATCAGAACATCTTCATCTTCGGCGAACACGACATCCTTGTGATCCTTGGGGCCACCGTCGTTCACCACAGGCAACCCCGTACCCTGGATGCCGATGGTCGGCGGCTTGCCCGCGAAATTTGCCTCGGCCCCAAGCCCGCCGGCACCGACAGGACCACCTTTCAGCGTTTTGCCCTCGTTAATTTCCTTGATGGCAAGTTGCGCAGCGTGCAGCTTCTGCAAACCATAGACGGACAGGTTGCCGGAATAATCCTCGATGAACCCGATCTTCACTGGGCCGCTTTCGGCGGCGAGGGCAGTCGAGCGAGTCATTACGCCAAACTTCGGCAGCGCGGTGGCGGCGACGGCAGCGCCTATCCCCTGCACGACCGTCCGTCGTTCCACGGCCTGCCCGCTTTCGGCTTGTGTTTCCAGCTCTTTTGGTATCTGTGTAGCCATGGCTAGTCTCCTTTCCCTGTTCCCAAAACAAGAGATCTCAGATATTTTCCGTCCGAAACGGTCAGCCCGATCCCGCTCGCCTTTCTGTCTTCCTGCACGCAGTTAACGGTGGCCCCGTGTTCGCTCGCAACCATCCGCCCTCTAACACCCAGCGACCAACCGTCTCCAGTGTCGCACGCCGCCGCATACTCTCCGCGCGAAGCATCGAAAGCGCCGTCTCCTCGTCGATGTTGTGTCGGCGCATCAGCTCGATTGTTGCGCGTAACAACACGCCGCGCATTTGCAACCGCTCCTCTAGCCGCTGGTGCGCTGCCTCGCGGGCGCTGTGCGAGGCAAAATTATGCGTTGCGATTGCAAGCGCACTGAACACGCCGGTTGAGCCGATCGGCTTCGCGAGATAAGCCGATGGTGCCTGTGCCAGCATCCATTCGATTCGGCCAGGCGCCTCCGACCCCAGGATTGCGATAAGCGGCACCGGCGCCTTGCCTGTCGGCCAGCCGAACATTCCTTCGAATCCGCGATCAACGTCAAAAAACACAATATCCGCGGCATCTGCCAAAACCCGCTCGGCAGGCCAGCAAATGTTAGCAGATGCTCCCAGCCGACCCAATTGCTCGACAATGGCATTGCAGTTATGGTCGTGTGGATGCAAAATCAGCACGCGAAGGCCACGGAAATTCGGAATGCGTGTCGGAATGTTGCTGGTCGCACGGTCGTTCATCACCGCACCACCTTGAGGTTTGCGCGCTGCCTCGGCCGCTGGTCGGCAACCGTCTCGGCATCCAACCAAACCAGATATGGATCAGGTTTGACCGGCGCACCGGCTGTCCAGAGAATGTCGAACTGCCCGTCGGCGCGGGAGCATCCCAGCGCGGGCGTGAGATAGCTGTGGTTATTTTCGGGATCGATCCATACTGGTCCCTGCGGTGCTTCCAGCATGCAATGGCCCAGAGCGGCTTTCACCGCTTCTATATCGCTCGATCCCGATGCACGGATTGCCTGCGCGAGCATTATCACCGCGATGTAGGACGCTTCCGCATCCGCCGATGTGACCTTGGTTTCACCGAAGCGTTCTCGGTAGCGCGCAACGAATCTGTGGTTTTCAGCTCGGTCGATGGTTTGGAAATAGACAGATGAGGCGATGTGCCCGGCAGCGGCCTCGGGTCCGATCGAGATCAATTCCGGTTCCGAGAGGCTGCAGCTTGCAACTGGGATACGCGCAGGACCAATGGCTGGGTCATCCGCACCAGCCGCGGTATAGGCTCGATAGAAAGCGTAAGCGGATTCACCAATCAGCGTGTTGAAAATGAAGTCCGGACGCAGCGCGCGGATTTCGCGAATGAAATGGCCGATGTCCGTCGATCCGACGGGATGGTACTTTTCCGCTAGCACCTTGCCGCCGACCTCGCGCACGATTTCGCGCAGGATGCGGTTGTTCTCCCACGCCCAGATGTAGTTGGAGCCGAGGCAATAAACATGCGTACCGTAATGGCGCAGCGTATAGCGCAGCAGCGGTACGATATGCTGGTTTGGCGCGGCTCCCGTATAGATGACGTTGCGGCTGCTTTCGAAGCCTTCGTAGTGTGAAGGATACCAGAGCAACGCATCGAACTTCTCGATGACCGGAATGACCTCCTTGCGGCTGGAGGAGGTATAGCATCCGACAATGTGACGCACCGTGCGGTCGCGCAGGATTTCCTCGCAACGTGTGCGATAGGCGGCGGCATCACCACCGGCGTCGTAGATGATCGGCCGAAATTGGAAATCAAACGCAGGGCTTTCGTTGACTTCTGAGAGCGCGAGCAGCGCGCCATTCGCCATTTCCTGCCCGACAGTCCGGTAAGAGCCGCTGAGCGAGAAGACGACGCCGAGAGGAATTGAGGCCGTGCCGATATACGCTACCATCAAAACCCCCCAAAACAAAAAACGCCCCTGCAGCTTCGTGCCGCAAGAGCGCTATTGCTCACATCGACGACTTTGGCCCAGCATGGCAAGCTGGGCAGCGAAAACTATTGCCCGGTCTACTTGGCGAAGTCAAGTGTCGGGAATGGCCAGGATCAACCGTCGGACGCCGAGGCTGGACTTAGACCGTATGACCCGTCGCCGCGGCCAGCCGGATCGGATCGGCTGAACGCTTCCACAGCCACTCGGTTGTCCGAAAACCGTTGCGCAGCACCCGCGCCGGCGGCAGATTTCGCACATGCAGCATGCGGCTTTCGCAACCGTCCCGGCCCTCGCCCGCGAATTGCTGGCGCTGACGGCGCGCCTGCGCGAAAGCCACGACGCCGACCCGTTCGGCAACCCGGTCCTCTCGCTCGCGCTCGCCGTCTCCCGCCGGCTCGATAGCGGCGCGTTGACGGCCGACGAAATCGAAGCCCTCGTCCGCCATTTGCGCGATGCCGCCTTCGCCGACCGCGCGCGGCGCCTGGCTGCCTATCTCGGCGGGGTCGATCCGGCGGCCAGCGAACAGGCCATGCAGCGGCTTGCGGAGCGCTTGCTGCGCCCCGATCCCGCCGCCGCCCCGCTGCCGCTTGCGGCCTTTCGCGCCTTGGTGGAGCGCCCGCGCTTCGCCGCCGTCTTCACCGCCCACCCGACCTTCGCCCTGCCGGACGCGGTTGCCCAAGCGCTGGCGGAAGCCGCCTCCGGCCGCGCGCCGGAAATCTGTTTCGCTTCCCATCGCCCGCACGGCGTGACGCTCGATGACGAGTTCGCACAAGCGGCGCAGGCGATCGCTCACGGCCGCGACGCGCTCGATACCTTCACCGCCGCCCTGCTGGCCGCCGCGCGCACGGCCTGGCCGGAGCGTTGGACGGAAATCCTGCCGGCGCCGATCATCCTCAGCAGTTGGGTCGGTTACGATACCGACGGGCGCGCGGATATCGGCTGGTGGGACACGCTCCGCCTGCGCTTGCAGATGAAGCGGCTGCAATTGGCGCGCCTGCAGGCCCAAACGGCGGGGCTCGCTGCCGGCGCCAAAATCGCAGCCCGCCTCGCAACGGCCTTAGAGGCGGTGGATCAACAGCTCGCCCTCGCGCCCCGTGCCCCGGAACCCGATCAAGTCGCCGCCTTCGCCCATGCGCTCGTGGGCTTGCGCGAGGCGGCATTGACCACGCCCGCCCCGCTCGATGCGCTGTTCGAAGACGCAATCGCCGCCGCGCCGGAGGCGGAGCAAATGCCGCTCGTGGTTGCGCGTGCTGGGCTCCGCTCGCACGGGCTCGGGCTTGCGCACACGCATGTGCGGCTCAATGCGGCGCAGGTGCACAACGCCGTGCGCCTGCGTCTCGGGCTCGCCGATCCGCCGCAGGACCCCTCGCGCCGGCGCGTGCTGCTTGCCGCCATCAACGCGGCACTGGGCGAGCTTACCCCGGTGCCGGTCGATTTCGGCGCGATCCTCGCCGAAGGCGCCTCGGCGCCGCGGCTGATGATGACCGTCGCGCAAATCCTTAAGCATATCGACGCCGCGACCCCGGTGCGCTTCCTGATCGCCGAGACCGAATCCGGCTATTCGCTGCTCGCCGCGCTCTGGCTCGCCCGCCTCTTCGGCATCGAGCGGCGGATCGAGATCAGCCCGCTGTTCGAAACCGCCGCGGCGCTGGAGGCCGGGGCGCATGTGCTGGAAGAGGCGCTGCACAGCCCGCATTTTCGCGCTTATCTGCGGGCGACGGGGCGGCTTGCGATCCAGTTCGGCTATTCCGATTCCGGCCGCTATATCGGCCCGCTCGCGGCGAGCTATTTGATCGAGCGGCTGCGGCTGAAGCTGGTCGATGCG
>JAIMBF010000012.1 GCA_023511585.1 Terriglobia bacterium | reverse complement strand
CCGCTTACCCAAGGCAGCCTAATGCCCATAAAATAGGCAAATGCATAAGATAGAAGCGAAGCAGCAATGAAAGAAAACGGAATAAATATGGAAACGACGGTTGCAGTTGTCGGAGCCGGGCCGGTTGGCGCAACACTCGCGTGTCTGTTGGCAACTTCCGGGGTCGCGACCGCTGTGATCGACCGGATGCCCTTGCCCCCCATGGAACATCCGGATTTTGACGGGCGTGCTTATGCCATCGCAGCGGCTTCACGCAAAACGCTGGAGGCTGCTGGCGTATGGCCCTTGCTGCCTGAAAAACCGGGGCCGATTACCGGCATACGCATCTCCGATGGGCAAGTGGACAAGCCTGCCTCGCCCTTATTTCTCCATTTTGATTTGGCCGACGCGGGTCTTCCTCCTTCAGAATGCCTCTCAGCCTTTGGCTGGATGGTCGAAGCACAAAGCTTGCGACGGGCGCTGAATGCGCATCTGCATGCTCAGCCAAATTTGGCCGTATTTGCGCCCGCGGAAGCGAAAGTGCACCGGAGCCATCGTCACGCCGTGATCACAATAGAGGGCGGACCGCGTATTTTTTGCCGATTGGTGGTTGCGGCAGATGGGCGTGAAAGCCAATTACGCGCAGAAGCGCGTATTCCGGTGACCCGCATCGACTACGGGCAAACCGCGCTCGTCGGCAGTGTTGCGCATGAGCGCCCGCATCATAATACCGCAGTGGAACATTTTCTCCCCTCCGGCCCTTTTGCCCAATTGCCGATGAGTCCGATTCCCGGGGTTCCGCATCTTTCGGCTATCGTCTGGACCGAACGCCAGGCAAATGCCGAACGCCTCATGCAGTTGAACGATTCGCTCTATGCTCGCGAAATGATGCGAAGACTCGGTTCGCATCTCGGCCGATTGCGCCCGATCGGGCGACGCTGGAGCTATCGGCTCAGCGCACTTTTTGCGCACCGCTATTTCGCTCCTCGGCTAGCGCTGATCGGCGATGCAGCCCATGGCATCCACCCCATTGCGGGGCAGGGGCTAAACCTCGGTTTCCGCGACGTGGCAGCACTCGCGGAGCTCATCATCGACGCCGTGCAGGGCGGAAGGGATCCCGGTGCTCCTTCGTTGTTACAGCAATACCAACGGCGCCGCCGCGCGGATAACATGCTCATGCTCGGAGTAACCGATGCTCTTGATCGGCTGTTTAGCAACGATCATACTTTGCTTCGGCTGATCCGCGATCTTGGCCTTGCCGGGGTGCATCGGATCCCTGCATTAAAACGGTTGTTCGTACGTCAGGCCATGGGTTTGGCGACCGGGCTTTTGTAACGCAAAGCCTTGATTACGAGAGCGTCAAGAAGTGAAAGATGAGCCGAAATCAAAAGGGGATAGAGCGATGCGTCTGATCATACTCACTACTGTAGCATTAGTTGCCGCTGTACCCGCACTAGCGCAACAGTCACCCGCTTCTTTGTCGAATGGTGAAGGTCCTGTCGGCACGGGGGGCGCCGGTGTTCCGCTTTCAAAAAAACCGGCTAACCTTGCCCCCCTGCCCTCCGGTTCCGTCATTGCGCCCCGCCTGCCATCGCCAAGCCTTGGGGAAAACGCAACGGCGAAGGATTACCTCATGGCTGCCCGTGCAGCGATTTCGCAAGGGGAGTTGGGGATGGCGCAGGAAGCTCTGGAGCGCGCGGAAACTTGGGTGCTTGACCGCTCGGTTCGTCCTTCGCAGGTGAGAAATCAGATCACCGACCCCGTAGTCGAGGAAATTTCCGGTGCGCTGCGCGCTCTCGCCGCCAATAATGCCGCGGAAGCGCAACGCCGTATCGATGCCGCGCTCGGAAAACTATGAAGACGGCGCGCTCGCCCGAAGCGGGTGGGTTTCCGGCATAAAGAGCCACGCCACGCTTGTGGCCATCGCACCAGCCGCTGCTAAAGGAAGAAAAGCCACGGAAATGCTGACGGCATCCGCCGTTGCGCCGGCCAAACTGCTGCTGATCGCGCCGCCGACGCCGCCCGCAAGCCCAATCAAGCCCATGCCCAAGTTGAAGTAACCGCGTCCATCCGTGAGATCTGCGACAATCACCGGAGCGAGGACAGCGAAAGCAGTTGAGCTGATGCCATCCAGTATTTGGAGGGGCACGACCAGGTAGGCGCTCGGCAAGAGAGCAAACAGCACAGCCCGAACGGGCAGCGCAAGCAAGCCCGCTACCAGCAGCGGCTGTCGCCCATAACGTTCAGCAGCACGCCCGAAACTCGGTGACAGGATCGCTACGACCACTTGCGGCACCAGCAACGCGGCCGCGATAATTAAAGTGGCGTCAACCCCGTAGCGCATGGTCATTCCGGCACCAACGAGCTGCAACATCGCCCCATTGGCAAGTTGGTAAAGCATCGCACAAACAGCAAAAACCAGCATCCGCCGGTCCATCAACAATTCTCGCAGCGGCATGCCAGCGCGGGCTGGGCCTCTCTGTATCGCAATTGCGCGACTGGCCGTTAAAGGATCTTCTTGAGTTCTCGCTGGCTCGGCGCTCGCGGCCGAACGGCCGGAAGATTCCACCGCACGCCCCGTCGGACGAATGCGCTTAAGTGCGAGCAATGCCGGCAAGGCAAGAAGGGCAGAAAGTACAAATACCGCACGGTTTGTCAGGAGATAACCGAATAAACCCATCGCCGCTGCGGCACTCCCGTAGCCGAGTGAGGCCCATCGCGCATTGCGGCCCAATCGTTCCGACGTTTCATGACGTGCAACCAACCCAATGCTGATAGCCGCAACGGCAGGAACCTGTACCGAAGACGCCAGGGAATGCAAAACAAGAGCAAACATCGCGACGACCAGCACAGGCCAAACGGCGAACATCAGCGCGCTCAGGGCAAGGCATACGATTGCCCAAGACAATGCCAACTCTTTGCGCTGGACCTTATCGACAAATGCGCCTCCCGGAACTTGGCTCAGCAGGCCCGCGATGGTGCCAATGCTCAGCACAATACCGATGTCCGTTTGCGTCCAACGATTTTCCGTCAGAAAAATCGCGACAAAGGGGCCAAACCCTGCTTGTAGCGCAGCCAGGAAAAAGTTGAGCCAGTCCAGCGCGCGTTCAGCGCTGGCCCTGGGAGATAGCCTTTCGCTTGCGGTTTCGGCAGTGGGCGCATGAGCGCTACCGGGGAGCCGAGTTCGCACCCGTCTGTCCTGGGCTGGTCCCCTTGGGAGGGGGCGTCGTAGCCTGGCTTTTGCTCACCACGGCGGCGCTTCCGCCTCTGTATTCAGGGGCATCCTTAATTTCGTCGGGGCTAAGATCGCAAATAACGACCTGGGCCGCCTTGGGCTGAAAATGAAGGTTCTTCCAAGCGACTGCGATTTTTCGGTTGCCCACACCAAGAAACCCACCAAAATCGATCACGGCTGCACGCGGAACCCCGTTCGCGTCTACCAAAACATCAATGAGGCGGCCGAGCGCCCGCCCATCCGGACCATAAACCTCTTCCCCAAGAATGCCGTGAACTTCGTTTGCTGGCAAAGGGTGCACGGGAGCGGCACCCTGCTGTTCAGCGGCAAGAACCGGGCCCGCCGCAAGGTTGAGGGCAAGCACAAAGCAAAACAACCAGCCCGTTTGGTTGGGATGGGGATTGTTCACGGGAGTCGGTTCCCGAAAGCCGCAACTTCCGCTTCCGTCATGGCGCGGAGCGCCTCTGCGCTGGTCCGAAACACATGCACGGGCGAACCTGCAGCCGCCCAAAGCGGGTCTAGCAAGAGCAGATCCGCATCGAGAAATGCTCGGGGCTTGGTGCGATGGCCTATAGGAGCCACCCCGCCGATGGCAAAGCCGGTCGTTTCGCGCACCCATGCCCCGTCCGGAAACTCGGGCTTAGCGCCCAAAAGGCCCGCGAGCTTTTTCAAATCCACGCGGTTGGCGCCGGCCGTCAACGCCAGAATCGGTTTTCCTCGGCAAGAAAAAACAAGCGACTTCACAATTTGCGCTACGCTGCACCCCAGCGCCCGCGCGGCTTCCGCGGCCGTTCGCCCGCTCATTGAAAGCGCGACGATCGTGTCTTCGTATCCGGCCGCCAGCAAGGCGGCGCGGACTCGTTCCACGGAATCTGCACTTTTATCAGGGGCTGTTGAAAGATCGGCTTCAGTGGGCAAGATCTCGTGCATTTTTCACAATTCATAATATGCTCAAATTATTTGAGCCATTGTTCGCGCCAGCATTGCATCCGGTTCTTTTGCAGAGTCTTCGCTTGCAAATTATTCAGCCCCGCATTCGTCCGCTAAGCAAACGTTCCACCAGAACCGCCGCGATGATGATCGAGCCGATAGCGGTTCCCTGCCAATAGGGCGAGACATTCAAAAGATTAAGCCCATTGCGAATAAATACCATGATAAACACGCCGAACAACGTGCCGATAATGGAGCCACGACCGCCAAAGAGGCTGGCGCCGCCGATCACCACCGCAGCAATGGCATCGAGCTCCAAGCCGTTGCCGCCAATCGGGTCGATTGAAAGAATGCGAGAAGCCAAAAAAATCGCAGCCACAGCACTCATCAACCCGGAGAACACATAAGCAAGAACGCTCCAGAGCCGGATTGATAGTCCCGCGACGCGCGCGGCCTCGGCATTTGAGCCAATGGCATAGAGTGTTCTGCCGCCTTTGGCGCGGGAAAGAAACCACCACGTCGCCGCATACAGAACAAGCAAGGTGGCGAAATTGACGGGTAGGCCAAAAATCACATCGGTCGAAAGGCGACCCAAAGCCGGAGGTAGATCACCGATGGAGTTTGCTCCGCTGATCACATATGCCATGCTGCGTCCGATCGACATCATGCCGAGCGTAACCACAAAGGGCGCAACGCGTCCGAACGTGATCAGAGTGCCGTTTATCAGGCCGGCAAAGGCTCCGCTGGCCAGTGCCAGTGCCATAGCGCCGTAAAGCCCAAGGTGCGGAATAGAAAGGCCGAGCACCATCCCGGTCACTCCCGCAAGTGAGCCGACCGAAAGATCAATCCCGCCGATGAGGATAACAAGCGTTTGCCCGAGAGCGACCATGCCGACGACGACGGATTGGTCCATCGCGTTCAGCAGGTTATTGGCCGTGAGAAAATAGGAGGAAACAGCCGAAAGGCCCGCCATCACCACAAGGGTGAGCAGCAACATTCGGATCTCGATCTGGGTAATCAGCCAACGCGCTATAGAGCGACGCGGCCTCGCTTCGGCAACTGTGGTACTCATGCCGCAACGGAAAAATTGGCGGACCCCAATGCCGCCGGAACTGTAGCTGACTCAACGCGCGCACGCACAGAGGCCGCATCCGGCAGCGGGCGACGCGCGTCCACGGTCAACCCAATCATGCCCATATCATGTCCCCGCCGGCCACGAATAGGCACCAAGATGCTTGCCCGGCTGCCATCCGGTTCCAGCACGAAGCCGTGATCCATGCGGGCAATTGCCGCAGCAATGCGCGACGCTCCAATCTCAACAAAGCCGCCGCTGCGAAAACCCGGATCCGCCGCCGCGTCTTCCCCAACCCGATCGAAGCAGAATAGCCGCTTGCCATCGACACCAATCCAGTATGCCACACCGCCATAACTTTCGGTAAGCTCTTCCAGAAGCGACCGCGTCCGCTGCGCCGAACTGCGCGGAGCCGCAAACATCGCAAGATTCTCGATATCCACGAGGTCGCCCGGGATTTCCGTTACACTCACGCCATCGCTCATCACCACGATGCGATCGGCAAGGCCGATCACCTCTTCAAAATCCGACGAGACCACCAATACGGCGATTCCTTCAGCGGCAATCCGCCGCAACAGGCTGTAGATTGCCGATCGGGTACCGATATCCACCCCGCGGGTCGGTTCATCCAAGAGCAGCAGTTTCGGGGCCAAGAGCAACCAACGCGCCAAAATCACCTTCTGCTGCATTCCGCCGCTGAAGGTCAGCATATTGGCATCCAGAAGTCGCTGCTCGGGTAAGCCGAGCAGATCAAACAGGCTGCGCGCCGCTGCCATGCGCTTTTCATAAGCCAGACCGAAACCACGATGATGACCAAGATGCGCAAGCAACAAATTTTCGCGTACTGAGAAATCCGGCACGATGCCTTGGCGGCGTCGATCCTCCGGGATCAGGCCAATGCCAGCCCGAATGGCATCCTGTGGCGAGCGCGGATAGAACGGCTTGCCATCAAAGATGATGGTGCCTGAGGTTGCTCGCCGCAAGCCGAAGATGGTTTCCACCGTCTCAGAGCGCCCGGCCCCAACGAGCCCGGCCAAGGCGACAATTTCGCCTGCACGCACCTCGAAGGAAACATCCTTGACCTGCGGCGGCGAACAAAGGTGCTGCACACGGAGTACCACCCCTCCCGGCACTGTTTGCACCCGGCCGGCACGGGCGTAAATGTCGGAAACCTCCCGGCCAACCATCAGCCGCACCAGTTCGGGCGGGGCAAGTCGATCGGTCGGGACGCCTGCCGCTGCGACACGCCCCTCCCGCAGCACGGTAATGCGATCGGTGACGGCGAAAATCTCTTCCAAACGGTGGGAAACGAAAATTACGCCGTGCCCGCGCCCCGCGAGAGCACGAATAATGCCAAACAGCATTTCGCTCTCAAGCGGCGAGAGCGAAGCGGTTGGCTCATCAAAAATGATAATGCGGGAGTCGAGTGCCAGCGCTTTCAGAATTTCGACCATCTGGCGCTGGCCGATGCTGAGCGAGCTGACCGGCACATCGAGTGAAAGCCTTTCTTCCTGGCCAAGCTCGGCAAGCAGATCCCTCGCTTGCCGTCGAAGCCTCTGCCATTGCAAGCGTCCCGGCATGCCCATGCGGGGAAGCATGATATTTTCAAGCACGGAGAGGTCGGGGGCAAGCGAGGTCTCTTGCGTCACCATAGCGATACCCGAGCGAATAGCGTCGCGAGAGCTGGTATGGCCCAGCACCCGCCCGGCAAGGCGAATTTCGCCCCGGTCCGGCTGGATATGCCCCGAGATAATGCGCGAAAGCGTGCTCTTGCCCGCACCATTGGCACCGACAAGGGCATGCACTTCGCCTTCGGCCAAAGCAAAATCGGCCCCTGCCAATGCGATGGTGGCGCCAAAACGCTTCCAGATTCCCGTCAGCGCAAGCAAACTCATCGAATTTCAGGACATTTCGTTGCCGAAGACCGTAGTCTTGATGGTTGGCAAGAGAGCGTCGATATTTTCGCTGGTCACTACCTCGATCGGAACCACAATCTGCTTCTCCGGCTTTTTCCCCTCCAGATAGGCCAGCATCGCCTCGGCCGAGCGCTGCCCCATCAAGTAAGGCTGCTGCATGCCCGAGGCGACAATCTTCCCCTCCCGCAAGAGCTTAACGAATTCGGGAATACCATCGTAAGCGGCCACCAACACTTGGCCTTCGCGGCGTGTCGCTTGCAGGGCGCGAAGCGCGCCGATGGTGGGCTGGTCGGTCTCGATGAAAAGACCGCGCATATCGGGGTGGGCGGTGAGCATATCCTGAACGAACTTGAAGGTTTCATCGGCGGTATAGGTTTGCATCTGCGAGAGCGCCGCCTCTCGGATCCCCGCCTCGGCAAGGGCTTTCCGAAAGCCTGCAGTGCGGGCCTTGCCGTTGTTGCGGGCGAGCGAAATGGTAACCAAACCGACAACACCCTTCTCCCAACCTTTCGCCTTCATCGCCTTGGTGAGCGCAACGCCGGTGCCATAGGCGCCTTCGAAATTGTCGGATATAATAAAAGAGACGTATTCTCCGCTGGTGGTGCCGATATCAGCAATCACCACGGGAATGCCCGCGCGCTTCGCAGCTGCCAGCACCGAGGGGCAAGTGGAGCTGTCGGTGGGAGAAATAATGATACCATCCACTTTACGGGCAATGGCGTCCTGAGCATTTTGGATCTGGGTTTGAGCGCTATTGTGGCTATCATAGGTTGTGCTGGTGTAATGATGCGCTGCGGCGGTTTCGTTGATGCCTTTGGCGAGAATCCGCCAGAAGGGCAGGTCAAGCCCAGGGGTAAGGTAAGCAAGTTCCTTTTGCTTCGCGGCACGCGCCGACCGCGAAGCTGTTGTAAGCCCGATTGCTGCGGGCAAAAGCCCGGCGGTTAAGGCGCGGCGGCTGAGTACTGGGGATTTCTTGGTCATGTTGCCAACCCTCTCTCTTTTACACGATAGGCGAGAGGCTTGCGCGCCACGAGAGAGGCGTCAAGGAGGAACCCTTGTTATTTTCTTATCATAACGGGAATCAGGTAAAAGCTCGGAAAACCGCCGTTGCTTTGGATGAAGAAGACTGCTGCAAGGCGGTCGTCACCATCGCAAAACCATTACGTTCCCAAAGGCGTTGATCGACGAAAGGTAAACCATGCTTCCTTTGATCGCCGGTAATTGGAAAATGCACCTCTTACGAGAAGATGCCATCCGACTCGTCTCCGCCTTGCGGGCTCAAGCGACCTCCCTTGCTTGCGAGCTTTTGGTCTGCCCGCCAGCCACGGTGCTCGCCGATGTCGCCGCGCACCTTGCCGGCAGCCCTATTATGGTAGGGGGACAGGATTGCCATCAGGCACCTTTTGGCCCGCATACCGGGGATATTTCCGCGCCGATGCTGCGTGACGCCGGAGCAAGTTGGGTCATTCTCGGCCATTCCGAGCGGCGCAGCGATCATCATGAAAGCGATGCCTTGGTTTGTGCCAAAGCGAAGGCGGCACTGGCCGCCGGGCTGAAGCCGGTCGTCTGCGTGGGCGAAACCCAGGCGGAACGAGAGGCGGGGCAAGCCGAGCGTATCGTGTCGATCCAGCTAGCCCATAGCCTGCCCGACGGATTTTCGGGTGCGGTCGCGTATGAACCGGTCTGGGCGATTGGCTCAGGACGCACGCCCACCGAAACTGAGATCGCCGGCATGCACAGTTTGATCCGCGAAGCGCTTCAAGCCCGTTTTGGGGCGGCCGGGGCGACAATCCGGATACTTTACGGGGGCTCGGTCAAGCCGGAAAATGCAGAAAGTTTGCTTGCCATTCCGGAAGTCAGTGGCGCGCTGGTCGGCGGCGCAAGCCTAAAAGCTGAGAGTTTTCTCGCCATCGCTCGGGCCGTGCCATCCAATCATTGAGCATCTCCCACTCGCTTGCGGTCTGGAACTTTTGCTCCGAGCGCATTAGAAGCACGCATGAGCGGAAGAGCGTTCCGGCGATCGGCATAAACGCCCTTCAACATCACGACAGGACCGAAATATGACCACGGTGCTATTGATTCTCCATGCTTTCGTGACCCTCGCGCTGATCGGCGTTGTCCTGATCCAACGCAGCGAGGGAGGGGGCCTCGGAATCGGTACATCCGCTGGGATGGGCAGCTTTATGACCGGGCGCGGCACGGCAAACTTGCTCACTCGGACCACAGCAGTGCTTGCCACGCTTTTTATGCTGTTGGCGCTCGCCCTCGCCCTCCTCAACCGCGGCACCGCCGGGGTTGGCAAGTCCATCCTGGAAGAGCCACCAGCGACGACGCAGGGTACGCAGACCCCCGCGCCGCCGGCAACATCGAAGCCGAGCACGCCGCCGGTTCCAACCAATTGAGGAAGAACTCAGCGGGAAAACTGGTATTTCAACCGTGGTCGCGCTAGAGAGCCCTTTGCGAATGGGTAACTATAAAACAATAGTGTAAGAACTCCGTGGCAAGGTTTGTATTCATTACCGGCGGCGTTGTCTCTTCCCTTGGGAAGGGCATCGCCTCCGCAGCGCTTGGCGCGTTGCTGCAGGCGCGTGGTTATTCCGTGCGCCTTCGCAAGCTTGATCCCTATCTCAATGTCGATCCCGGGACGATGAGCCCCTATCAGCACGGGGAAGTCTACGTAACCGACGACGGAACGGAAACAGACCTTGATCTCGGTCACTATGAGCGGTTCACGGGTGTCGCCGCCACCCGCGCAGACAATGCCACGACGGGGCGTATCTATTCTGAGGTCATAGCCAAAGAGCGGCGCGGCGATTATCTGGGCGCAACCGTTCAGGTCATTCCTCACATCACCGACGCCATCAAAGAGACAATCCTCTACGAAACCGAGGGACTTGATTTCGTATTGGTGGAAATCGGGGGCACGGTCGGTGATATTGAGTCGCTCCCATTCCTAGAAGCGATCCGGCAGCTCGGTAACGAATTAGGGCCCGAGCGATCCATGTTCGTCCATCTGACTCTCGTGCCCTATATTCCCTCCGCCGGCGAACTGAAAACCAAGCCCACGCAGCACTCGGTAAAGGAATTGCTGAATGTCGGGATCCAGCCGGATATGTTGCTGTGCCGATGCGATCGGCCGATCCCCCAGTCACAGCGCCAGAAAATTGCGTCGTTTTGCAATGTTCGGCCGGAGGCGGTGATAGCGGCTTTGGATATGGATACAATCTACGCCGTGCCGATTAGCTATCACGAAGAAGGCATGGACCGCGAGGTACTCCGGCATTTCGGGCTACCGGATAAGCCCGAGATCGATCTTTCGCGATGGCACGAGATTGTGGCTGCGATCCGAAACCCGGAAGGCTCCGTTCGCATCGCCATCGTGGGTAAGTATATGAATCTCCGTGATAGTTACAAATCATTGGCAGAGGCCCTCACGCATGGAGGGATCGCGAACCGGGTCGGAGTGGAGCTGGACTGGGTCGATAGCGAGATTTTTGAACAACCCAACGCCGTCGAACGGCTGGAAGACGTGCATGGCATCTTGGTTCCCGGCGGCTTCGGCGAGCGGGGCACCGAAGGCAAGATCGCTGCCGTGCGCTTTGCACGAGAGCGTCGCGTTCCTTTTCTCGGGATCTGCTTTGGTATGCAAATGGCGGTGATCGAGTGTGCGCGGAACTTAGCCGGCCTTCCCGGGGCCTCCTCTACGGAATTTGGCCCGTGTGAGACCCCGGTTGTCGGGCTTTTGACCGAATGGATGCGCGGCAACGAAATCGAGCGCCGGCACGAGGGGAGCAATCTCGGCGGCACTATGCGTCTCGGGGCTTACCCCGCCCGTCTTGAGCCGGGGTCTTTGGCTTGGGAGACCTACGGCAAACAAGCGGAAATTAGCGAACGCCATCGTCATCGCTATGAAGTCAATATTCACTACCGAAACAGGCTTGAGGCGGCCGGACTTCGATTTTCCGGTCTCTCCCCCGACGGGTTATTGCCGGAAATCATCGAATATCCCGATCACCCGTGGTTCATCGGGGTGCAATTCCATCCGGAATTGAAATCCAAGCCCTTCGCGCCTCATCCGCTGTTTCGCGGCTTTATCGCCGCCGCTGTTCGGCAAGCCCGCCTTGTCTAGTTCCTCGGAATCACGTGTTGTGGAGGTTGGCGGGGTCAAACTCGGCAACCATCTGCCGCTGGTGCTCATTGCCGGCCCCTGCCAAATCGAATCTCGAACCCATGCCCTCGATGTTGCTGCGGAATTGGTCGAAATCACCAGAAAAGCGGGCATTCCGCTGATCTACAAAAGCAGCTTCGACAAAGCCAATCGCACCAGCCTCACTGGGGCTCGGGGGGTAGGCTTGGCACAAGGTGTGGCAATCCTTGCCGAAATTCGCGCTCGCTTTGGTATCCCCGTCCTCACCGACGTCCACGAGCCGCAGCAGTGTGTTCCCGTGGCCGATGCGGTTGATGTCCTGCAGATCCCGGCCTTTCTTTGCCGGCAGACAGACCTGTTGCTCGCAGCAGGGCGCACCGGGCGGGCGGTCAACATCAAGAAAGGTCAATTTCTTGCGCCTTGGGATATGCCCCATGTCGCCGCAAAAGTGGCGAGTACCGGCAACACGCGTATTCTGCTTACGGAGCGCGGAGTAAGCTTCGGCTATAACACGTTGGTCAATGATTTCCGGGCTCTTCCGATCCTTGCCCGCACCGGCTACCCTGTTGTCTTTGACGCGACGCACTCTGTGCAGCAACCTGGCGGACTAGGCTCGGCATCCGGAGGTCAACGCGAGTTTGTGCCGGTATTGGCACGCGCAGCGGTTGCAATCGGTATTGCGGCACTCTTTTTAGAAACGCACCCCGACCCCGACCACGCCCCCAGCGATGGGCCCAATATGCTCCCACTAGCTGCGCTTCCAAGTTTGCTAGCCGAATTGAAGGCTTACGATGCCCTGGCAAAAAGCCAGCCGCGCGAATAAGGGGAACACACACTTTTCTGCTGCCGTTTTCTGGTCTACATGCTTCCTAATGAAACCTGCATGAGGCGCAGACGTTCATGCTTTGTTCAACTCCATCTCGCTTCCCTTGCCGGTGGACTTGGCTGTTTGCCATAATTTTAGTCTTGCTCGGCGCATGCTCTAGCGATGATGAAAAAAAGCCCACCACCGGAGACACCTCCTTAGCTTGCGTTAGAGCGCATGTGTGTTCCGACGCCGATGCAAACCAGTCCAACGACGCAAAAGACGACCCGCTCGCCGCGCTTACGCCGGAGCAATTGTATAATCGCGGTATCGATGCCCTAAACGATGCCCGCTACAAGGCTGCCGAGAACCTCTTTGAAAAGTTGCAGGAGCACTATCCCTTCTCGGCCTGGTCGGCAAATGCCTTGTTGATGGAGGCCTACGCACAATATCGCGACGGAACTTATAGCGATGCGGTGAGCTCGCTTGAGCGGTTTATCCAATTGCATCCCACCAACAAAAACATTGCTTACGCCTATTATTTGCGCGCGCTGTGTTACTTCGAGCAAATCGAAGACATCGGCCGTGATCAAAAAAGCACTTCTCTGGCGTTGAACGCGTTAAAGGAGGTCGTGAACCGTTTTCCGGACAGCGCCTATGCGCGCGATGCCAGAATGAAGATCGACCTCTGCCGCGATCATCTTGCCGCCGCCGAAATGGCTATCGGCCGCTGGTATGAGAAACGCCATCTCTATGCCGCAGCCATCAACCGCTTCCAGCGCGTCGTGGACGAGTACCAAACGACCAATCACGTGCCGGAGGCGCTCGCCCGGCTGACGGAAATTTATTTGGCCTTGGGAATGCCGGAAGCAGCCAAACGTACTGCCGCGGTTTTGGCTTATAATTATCCTGGTAGTGAATGGTACCGTGATACTTGGAACACTCTTCTTGCTGACCACCAGCTTTCCGATAACAAGCAGATCGGCACGGCTGATGTTAAACCCGGCTTCTTCGAGCGGACATTCGGATGGTTGTTTTAGGCGTGGCCGGCACAACGGATATAAACGACGAGTAGCAGTATGCTCACAGCGCTTTCGTTACGAAACGTAGTGCTGATCGAGCAACTGGATTTAACCTTTGGGCACGGGCTCACCGTCCTGACCGGGGAAACGGGGGCAGGCAAATCAATCCTTCTTGATGGGCTCGCTCTGGCTTTGGGCGCGCGTGCCGAGCCCGGGCTTGTGCGCACCGGCGCAAATCAGGCGAGCGCCGTTGCGCAATTTCAGCTTCCCGCCGATCATCCGGCAATCGCCTTGCTTGCAGAACAAGGCTTGCCGGTCGGAAGCGAAATTCTCTTGCGTCGGGTTGTTACCACGGACGGACGTTCGCAGGCTTTTGTTAATGATTCGCCAGTCAGCGTCGGGTTGCTTCGCCGCTTTGGCGCACTATTGGTTGAAGTGCAGGGTCAGCACGAACAGATGGGTCTTCTCAATTCCGCAACCCATCTCGGGCTTCTGGACGCTTTCGGCGTCCCCCCTGCGCTGCGCGTCGCCGTCGCCGAAGCATGGCGTAGATGGCAAGAAGCCGAGGCTGCCCTGGCAACGGCCCGAGAAGCGCTCGTCGCGGCCGAACGCGATCGCGAGTGGCTTACGCACGCTGTGGATGAGCTTAACCGCTTGGCTCCCGAAGCAAACGAAGAAGAGCGTCTGGCTGACGAACGCAAACGCCTGCAGCAAAAGGAAAAACAGGCGGAAGCGATTGGTGCGGCTTTGACCGAACTTTCTTCGCGCGATCGCCGCAGCATTTCCCCCGCGACAGCATTGCGAGCGGCTAGTCGGGTGCTGAACCAGCTCATTCTGAGCACAAGCGGGTCGGATGCAGATACCGAAATGGCACATCCGGTCGCGCCTGCTTTGGCCGCCTTGGAGCGAGCCGAAGAAGCTATTGCCGAGGCCGAGATGCTGCTGACCCGTCTGCTCGAAGAGACCGCGCCCGATCCGCGCGCACTGGAAGCAACGGAAGAAAGGCTATTTGCGTTACGTGCTGCCGCCCGCAAGCACCATGTGACGGTCGCCGACCTGCCAGCTTTGGCAGAAAACTTAAGAGCGCAACTCGCGGCACTGCAAAACAGCTCGGCCGACGTTGCCGCACTGGCAAGTGCGGCCAAAAAAGCCCGTGAAAGTTATTGCGAAGCGGCAGCCAAGCTTGCCGAAGCGAGAATAGGCGCGGCACGACGTCTTGAGCAGCAACTCGCAAGGGAACTTCCTTCCCTGCATTTGGAAAAGGCGCGCTTTTTTGTGGAAATTCAGCCGCTCACCGAAGCAGACTGGAGCAACCAAGGCACGGAAAGAGCCCGTTTTCTCATTGCCACTAACCCGGGCCAACCGCCGGGGCCGTTGGCTCGCGTTGCTTCCGGCGGCGAACTGTCACGACTGATGCTGGCGTTGAAAGTGGTTCTGGTCGCCGCATTACCAATACCCACGCTGATTTTTGACGAAGTGGACAGTGATATCGGGGGAGCCACGGCGGCCGCGGTGGGCGAACGATTGGCTCGCCTTGCAAAACGCGTGCAGGTCCTAGTGATCACCCACAGTCCGCAAGTTGCGGCCCGCGGTGACTCCCATTGGCATGTTTTCAAACGTAATCTGAACGGGCGAACGATCACCGAAGCCCGCGCCCTTGATTCTGCCTCACGGCGCGAAGAAATTGCGCGAATGCTGGCCGGAGAAACCATCACCGAAGCCGCGCGCGCCGCCGCGACAAGCTTACTCGGACACGCAACACTATGAACAGAACAATCGCCGAGAAGCCGGTTGAAAAGCTTTCCGAGGACGAGGCCCGCGAGGAGCTCGCCCGTCTTGCGGCCGAAATTGCCAAGCATGACCGCGCTTATTACGAACTCAATGCCCCCTTGATCAGCGACGCCGAGTATGACGCGCTGCGACGCCGCAATGCGGAGATAGAAGCACGGTTCCCTCATCTGATACGGGCCGATAGCCCAAGCCGAAGGATCGGCGCTCCTCCGGCACGTGAATTTGCAAAAGTAAGACATCGGGTGCCCATGCTTTCGCTGGATGATGTCTTTACGGAAGAGGAATTTCGCGAGTTTTTTGCCCGCGCGCGCCGGTTCTTGGGTCTTCCGTCCGACGCGCCATTTCATTTTGTAGGCGAGCCGAAAATCGATGGTTTATCAATCTCACTGACGTATGAACGGGGCGAGTTTGTACGAGGAGCAACACGCGGCGACGGCATTGAGGGGGAGGACGTTACCGCCAATTTGCGCACCATGCCCGCCGTTCCCGTGCGCTTGCATGGAGATGCGCCGGATTTGATTGAAATACGCGGCGAGGTGTTTATGAGCAAGGCCGATTTCCTTGCGTTGAACGCCGCGCAAGAAGCGGCCGGAGAGCGCCTCTTTGCGAATCCGCGCAACGCCGCCGCCGGTTCGTTGCGTCAGCTTGATCCGCGTATAACGGCCAAACGCAAACTTTCCTTGTTTGCCTACGCTTTTGGAGCAACGAGCGAACCTATTGCGAAGACACATTGGCAATTTCTTCAACGCCTAAAGCATTGGGGTTTTGCGGTTAATCCACTTTCGCGCCGCATCGGCTCGGAGGCTGAAGCTGCTACATTTTACCAAGAGATGGCTGAAAAACGTGCGAGCCTGCCCTACGATATTGACGGTGTCGTCTACAAAATCGACGATCTTGCTCTGCAGGAGAGGTTGGGATTTGTGGGGCGGGATCCTCGCTGGGCGGTCGCCTGGAAATTCCCTGCGGAACAGGCGACCACGGTATTGGAAGAAATCCGCATTCAAGTCGGTCGCACTGGAGCTCTTACGCCGGTTGCGGTTTTACAGCCGGTCAATATCGGCGGCGTCCTGGTGCGCCACGCGACGCTGCACAATGAAGATGAAATTGCGCGAAAGGATATCCGAGTAGGCGATACCGTAATCGTGCAGCGGGCGGGTGACGTTATCCCGCAAATCGTGGGCGTTGTCTTGGCGAAGCGTCCACCGCATGCGAAACCTTTCGTATTCCCCGACCATTGCCCGGTGTGCGGGAGTTTGGCAGTCAAGCCACCGGGCGAGGCAGTGCGACGCTGCACGGGCGGGCTGACCTGCCCGGCGCAGGTGGTCGAGCGCCTCATCCATTTTGCATCGCGTCCGGCTTTCGACATTGAGGGGCTGGGGGAGAAAACAATTGCAGAATTCTACGCAGATGGCTTGCTGCGTGGCCCTGTCGACATTTTCCGCCTGCCCGATCAAGAAGCCAAAATCGCCGCTCGCGAGGGATGGGGAGAGGTTTCTGCCCGGAAACTCTCTCAGGCTATTCTTGCCCGTAAGCGCATTCCGCTTGATCGTTTTATTTATGCTCTTGGTATTCGACGTATCGGCGAAGTCACCGCTCGCCAACTTGCCCGCCATTATGGAAGCTTCCGACATTGGAGGGAGCAAATGCTCGCCGCCCGTAATCCGGGCTCCGAAGCGCGTGTGGAGCTTGACAGCATAAGCGGGGTTGGCCCCGCAATTGCCGAGGAACTTGTTGATTTCTTTTCGGAACCACGGAACATTGCGACAGTTGACGCACTTGCCAAGATTTTAACAATCGAGGACGTTGAAGCACCCCGAACCGGGAGCATCCTCTCGGGAAAAACCATTGTTTTTACCGGCCAACTTACAAGCATGACACGCCAAGAAGCGAAAGCCCGAGCAGAATCTCTTGGCGCTAAAGTTACTGACACAGTATCCCGCAAAACCGACTATGTTGTTGTCGGAGACGATCCGGGATCTAAAGCCCGTCGCGCTGCCGAACTCGGCGTGCGGACACTCAGCGAAGCCGAATGGCTGCAGATTGCCGGAATCAAAGAAAATACAGCAGCACCGACGTGAGCGCGACAAGGTTAAGCGCGTCGAAAAATTTTCTTCAGTGCCCGATGTTTGCCCCTGAAAAGTCAGGAGCAGCGATGCCAGACGCGGCAAGCTGCGCCGCCAGCTCCGCTTTCAATCGCTCAAGCCCGGTTTCCGTTTGGGATTCGGCACGAGCGACCAAAACCGCCTGCGTGTTCGAAGCACGCAGAAGCCACCATCCGTCCGGCGTCTGGACGCGCACCCCGTCAATGCTGATCACTTGCGCGCCGGCGGCACGCAGCCGTTCCGCAACTTCGGAAATCACAGCAAACTTTCGTTCTTCCTCGCAGTTGAACCGAAGCTCCGGCGTGTTCACGACTTTCGGGAGAGCTTGCCGCAAAGCCGAAAGCTTCGTCTGAGACCGGGCCAAAACGCCCAAAAAGCGAACCGCGGCGTAAAGAGCATCATCAAAGCCGTACCAATGATCGGCAAAAAAGATATGTCCCGACATCTCACCAGCCAGCGGGGCCCCGGTTTCTGCCATTTTTGCTTTGATCAGACTATGCCCCGTCTTCCACATCAAAGGCTTGCCCCCAGCTTTGGCAATCTCGTCAAACAGCACTTGGCTCGCCTTCACATCGGCGATGATGGTAGCTCCGGGTTGCTTCGCCAATACATCGCGGCTGAGCAATATCATGAATTGATCGCCAAACAGAATTTCTCCGCTATCATCCACGAGCCCAATCCGATCCGCATCTCCGTCAAATGCGATACCGACATCGGCATTGCTGGCACGCACGGTTGTTATGAGCTGGGAAAGATTGGCGGGCACGGTCGGGTCTGGATGATGAGCCAGAAATCTGCCGTCAATCTCGGCATTCAACAACTGATGGCGGCCGGGCAAGCGGCTGGTCAATTTGCGTAAAATGTTTCCTGCCGCGCCATTTCCGCTATCCCATACCACCCGAAGACCTCGGGTTCCTCCGTCCCAGTCGGCAACAATTCGATTCACATAATCGTCAGAAATATCTGCTTGTTGTTCCGTACCTGCGGCCTCTGTCACAACATCTCCGGCCGCGGCGAAAGCGCCGAGCCTGCGGATATCGGCTCCAAAAAACGGCTTACGCCCGCGCATCATTTTGAATCCGTTGTAATCCGGCGGGTTGTGGCTACCGGTCACCATTATGGCACCGTCCGAGGCAAACGTGATTGCAGCGAAATACAACATCGGGGTCGGTCCGCAACCAATGCGGATCACGTGCATACCGCTTGCCTTGAGCCCGCTAACCAAAGCAGCTTCGAGCATCGGAGAGGACAGCCGGCCATCATAACCGACAACCACGCGCGAGCCGCCTTCACGCGCGAGTATCGAGCCGAAAACGCGGCCTATTGCATAGGCGTCTTTGTCTATAAGCGTCTGCCCGATAATCCCGCGAATGTCGTATTCACGAAGCACGGACCGGTCGAATTGGTGAGAAAATGCCATTTGCGGGTTTCCTGTTGGCTAGTCATGATTATCACAATGAGCTTCAAGATATTTTCTAAGAAAACGTTTTACATCCGAGGCGAGATCCTTTCGTTGCAAGGCAAATGCTATTTGCGCTTCCAAGAAACCCGCTTTGTTGCCACAGTCAAAACGTTGTCCTTTAAAGCGCAGCCCATGGAACGGAGCCTTGCCGATCATTTTTGCCATTGCGTCGGTAAGCTGGACTTCACCGCCCGCTCCGACTTCGAAGTGGGCGAGATGGTCTAACACCTCTGGAAGCAGAATATAGCGGCCAATAATAGCATAATTCGAAGGCGCCTGGTTTGGAGAAGGTTTTTCCACAAGGCCGGCGACTTCGATCAAGTCACCGCGCTTTTGAGCAATCTTGAGAATCCCGTAGCGGCTGGTGTGTTCGCGCGGCACCTCTTCTACGGCGACCACGTTGCCCCCCGTAGCGCGATAAGCCTCCGCAAGCTGTGCCATGCATGGGGTTTCGGAAAGTACGAGGTCGTCAGGCAGAAGGATGGCGAAAGGATCATTGCCGATGAAGGCTCGCGCACACCAAATGGCATGTCCAAGACCCAGCGGTTGCTGTTGCCGCACCGAGGCAATCGCGCCGGGGGGAAGAGAAGTCGTGCGGCGCAACTCTGCCACTTCCTCGTGTTTGCCACGTTGGTGCAAAGTTGCTTCCAGCTCAAAAGCGATATCGAAATGTTCCACCAGGGCGGTTTTGCCGCGCCCGGTTATCATACAAAACTCTTCGATGCCGGCTGCAAGCGCCTCTTCGACGGCGTATTGAATAAGCGGCTTGTCCACCACAGGCAGCATTTCTTTGGCCAGCGCCTTGGTAGCCGGTAGGAAACGCGTGCCCAGACCCGCCACCGGAAGAACGGCCTTGCGCAGAGGTTTAATCATTGGAACAAATCCTGCTCTCGAGATTGATCTTCATGCGCATCTCTCATCCTAATGAAAGCAATCCGAAACGGCAAAATCATGGCATAAGCCGCAAGGCCTCGCCCGATGGCTCCTGCATTGCGGCAAGAGCGGTGAGATTCACAATTCCACGTGCAGTGACGCTCGGCACCAGAACGTGAATCGGCTTCGCCATCCCCAACAACATCGGCCCCACCGGCAGACCGTCGGCCGCCGCCTTAAGCAAATTGAAGGCGATGTTCGCCGCATCCAGTGTGGGCATGATCAACAGGTTAGCCGTGCCGGAAAGCCGGCTATCGGGAACCATGCGATCGCGGATGCTTTGCACGAGTGCCGCATCGGCTTGCATTTCACCATCCAGCTCAAGTTCCGGCGCCCGCGCGCGAATCAGTGCCAGCGCCGTGCGCATTTTCCGCGCGGTATCGGAATTGCTCGCGCCAAAACTGGAATGCGAAAGCAAAGCCGCCTTCGGAGTCACCCCAAAGCTTTGCACTGCGTTGGCTGCCAGTAACGTCATTTCGGCAATTTGCTCCGCACTCGGATCGAGGTTCATATGCGTGTCGCAAATAAACAGACTTCCGCCCGGCAGAATAAGCCCAGAGAGTGCATAAATGCGAGAAACGCCCTCTCTGCGGGGGATAATGGGCAACACATCTTTCACCTGCTGCCACCAGTCCCCGCTACCGCCAACCAGCGCCGCATCCACTTTACCGGCTCGAAGCAACATTGCCGCCGCTACGCCGTTCCGAGTGAAAAGCCTCCGCGCCGCCGCCTGAGGCGGAGTGCCCCGCCGGCCAACAAGATGTTGATAATCGTTCAGCAGCGGCGAAAAAACTCCGGTATCGCTGGCGGGATCCAGCACTTCAACGCCATCCCCGCCCTTCAGTCGAAGGCCTAATTCCTCAATGCGCTTGGCAATGACATCCCGCCTGCCAAGAAGAATCGGCTCGGCGATACCCTCGTCTCGGACGGTCTGCGCAGCCCGAAGAACCCGCACATCTTCGCCCTCGGCGTAAACCACACGGCACGGCCGTTTGCGCGCTGCCTCGAATACGGGCCGCATGAGTTGGCCCGAACGAAACACAAAGCGCTCCAAATCGCGTCGGTAAGCGTCGAAATCCTGGATCGGGCGACGCGCCAAGCCCGCCGCCATGGCCGCGCGTGCCACCGCCGGCGCAACCTCGAGAATAAGGCGCGGGTCGAAGGGCTTGGGAAGAATATAATCGGGGCCGAAAACCGGCGCAGCGCCCCCATAGGCGGCCACGACCACCTCGCTCGCTTCCTTTCGGGCGAGGCCAGCAATAGCTTCTACAGCCGCGAGTTCCATCGTCCGGTCGATCGCGGTAGCCCCTACGTCCAATGCGCCTCGAAAGAGAAAAGGGAAACACAGAACATTATTTACCTGGTTCGGATAGTCGCTGCGCCCCGTGGCCACGATGGCGTCGGGGCGTAGGCGCCTCACGATTTCAGGGTCAATCTCTGGCTCTGGGTTGGCTAAGGCCAAAATCAGAGGCTTCTCGGCAAAAAGAGCGAGCCATTCCGGCGCAAGCACGTGCGGAGCCGAAAGCCCGAGAAACACATCCGTGCCTGGAAGGACCTCGGGCAAAGTGCGGGCGCTGGTTTCACGGGCGAAAGCTGCCATATTGGGGAGCATGTTGGGCCGATCTGCTCGCACGACTCCGTGGATATCGGTCAGGGTCACTCTCTCTCGCTTAAGGCCCATCGCCACGAGAAGCTCCACAGAGGCAAGGGCTGCGGCGCCGGCCCCAGATGTTACCAAGCTCACATCCTCAAGCCTTTTGCCCTGGAGCAGCAATCCGTTGCGCACGGCAGCGGCAACGGTAATGGCGGTGCCATGCTGATCGTCGTGAAAAACCGGAATACGCATCCGAGCCCGCAGGCGCGCTTCGATCTCAAAGCATTCTGGAGCCTTAATGTCCTCCAGGTTGATTGCACCGAAAGTGGGCTCGAGAGCCGCCACCACGTCACAGAACCGGTCTGGATCGGCGGCGTCTACTTCGATGTCAAAGACATCGATCCCGGCAAATTTCTTAAACAGAACCGCTTTGCCCTCCATCACCGGCTTGCCGGCGAGGGCGCCGATAGCGCCAAGCCCCAATACGGCAGTGCCATTGGTGATGACCGCCACCAAATTGCCGCGGTTCGTATAATCCAATGCCGCATCGGGGTTGGCGGTAATCTCCTCGCACGCCGCCGCTACGCCCGGCGAATAGGCCAACGCCAAATCGCGCTGGGTCGCCAGGCGCTTCGTTGGTTCCACGGATAGCTTTCCAGGACGCGGCAAACGGTGGTAGTCCAGCGCAGCCTTGCGGAAATCCTCGTCCATCACTTCCTCCTTTATCGAGCATGAGGAATGTCAGGAAATTTCGAAAGGAGAAAGTGGTGCGGTCGAGAAGACTCGAACTTCCACGGGGTTTCCCCCACAAGCACCTCAAGCTTGCGCGTCTACCATTCCGCCACGACCGCACGGTGCCGGGACTGGCGAAGACACCGTGAGGACAGCGATATAGCCGATGACAGTTCTCGGTTCAATCAGCCACACACCGGAATGGCGCATAACAGTGGGTAAGATCGCCTATCCGGAAGCACTCGCCGAAATGGAACGGCGGGTCGCTGCTATCCAAACCGGCCAAGAGCGTGAATTGGTATGGCTCCTGGAGCACCCGCCTCTCTATACCGCCGGGACATCGGCCAAGCTCACAGATCTTCTCAGTCCAAATCGATTCCCCGTTTACCGCTCCGGGCGAGGGGGGCAATGGACCTATCATGGGCCGGGGCAACGCGTGGCCTATGTGATGCTCGATCTCCGAAAGCCGCGTCGATTGCTGCCAGCGAAAGATTTGCGGGCCTATGTCACCGCTCTCGAGGAATGGCTGATTCGCACGCTGGCCGTTCTGGGGGTCCACGGTGAGCGTCGGAAAGACCGAATCGGGGTCTGGGTAGAGGACCCGGCGCAGGGAGAGGCAAAAATCGCCGCTATTGGCGTACGCGTGAGCCGATGGGTGACTTGGCACGGGGTAGCGCTCAATGTCGCACCCGATCTGGAGCACTTCACGGGCATCATTCCTTGCGGAATCCAACAGTTCGGCGTAACCAGCCTTGCCAAACTCGGTATTGCAGCAACAATGACCGAAGTTGACGCCGCTTTGCAGGCCACTTGGCCGGACGTGTTTGGTGCTCTTTAGTTCCCCCCTATACTGCTTCAGTCTTGCTCAACCCTCCGCGCCAACACCTCCCGTTTGCCCACATGGTTGGCCGGGCCAACAACACCGGATTTTTCCATTTGCTCAATCAATCTTGCGGCACGGTTATAGCCGATTTGCAAATGCCGCTGGATAAAGCTTGTGCTTGCTTTACCCTCTCGGATCACCAGCGCCACTGCTTGGTCATAAAGGGCCTGATCGGCCTCACTCCCGACGGCCAAACCCGGAGAAGAGGAGACGCTCTCCTCCTCCAACGGCTCCGTCACCTCCTCAAGATAGCTGGGTTCGCCTTGCTCGCGAAGGAAATTGACAACCTCCTCGACCTCGCTGTCTGAAACGAACGGGCCATGGGTCCGTGTAATGCGCCCCCCGCCCACCATGTAAAGCATGTCCCCTTGGCCAAGAAGCTGTTCCGCTCCTTGTTCCCCAAGAATCGTCCGGCTATCGAACTTACTAATAACCTGAAAGCTAATCCGTGTTGGGAAATTGGCCTTGATCGTACCGGTAATGACGTCGACCGAAGGGCGCTGTGTGGCCATAATCACGTGAATCCCCGCCGCCCGGGCCATCTGGGCCAAACGCTGCACGGCGGTTTCGATCTCTTTGCCGGCAACCATCATCAAATCGGCCATCTCGTCAATCACCACGACAATAAACGGCAAGGATTCGAGGGCCAGCGGCTGGTCTTCAAAAATGGGTTTGCCTGTTTCCGGGTCAAAGCCTGTCTGCACCCGGCGGGTGACGACCTCGCCCTTCGCCCGCGCTTCCAATACCCGCTCGTTATACCCGCCGATGTTGCGCACGCCCAATTGGCTCATGGCACGGTAGCGTCGTTCCATCTCACGAACCACCCATTTCAACGCCGTCACCGCTTTGGCAGGCTCGGTCACCACGGGGGCCATAAGGTGCGGTATGCCTTCATAAACCGAAAGCTCGAGCATCTTTGGGTCGATCAAGATCAGCCGGCATTCTTCAGGCGAAAGCCGATAAAGCAGGCTCAGGATCATCGCATTGACGCCAACCGATTTGCCCGAGCCGGTAGTGCCGGCAATCAACAAATGTGGCATGCGTGCCAAATCGGCTATGACCGGCGCCCCGCTGATGTCCTTGCCGAGCGCCAGAGGCAGCCTGCCCGAATGGCGCTGCCATTCCGGAGAGCTCAGAAGCTCGCTGAGAAATACGGTTTCGCGTTTGGCGTTTGGCACCTCAATCCCAATCACGTTCCGGCCGGGGACGGTGGCAATCCGCACGGCGGTTACGGAAAGGCTTCGGGCAACGTCATCGGCGAGGCCGATGACGCGAGCGCTGCGTATCCCCGGGGCGGGTTCCAGTTCATAGAGCGTAACCACGGGTCCCGGTCGAATTTCCCGAATCGCACCTTGTACGCCGTAGTCGCTGAGAACACTTTCCAAAAGCCGAGCATTGGCCTGCAAAGCCTCCACGCTAGGGCCGCTTATGCTGCGGGCGGGAGGAGGTTTAAGCAACGAAAGCGGGGGAAATTGCCAACCTTGTTCTCGAAGAGGCAATTGTGCTTGCGTTGGGACCGCACGTTTTGCCTTGACAGGCTGGGGGGAAGTGCGAACCAGCGGCGGCGATTTCTTCTCCACAGCAGGCGAGGACAAATTCGCCCGCTTTGGAAGCTCTGCAGGAGACGAAGAGGAAACCGCCTCGGGTTCGTCAGTTCGCCCGAGAACCCACCAAAGGGGCGCGAGCAAAATGCCCACAAGGCGAGCAAGTACGTGCCCAAACGTCCAAAGTCGGCCAATCTGCTGACGTGTAAAGCGGCCAACAAACCAAATCGTTCGTAAGGCGGCGCGCCATTCGCTCATCGAAAGGCCGAGCGCCAAAAGCGTTAGCCCCGCGGCAAGGGGGAAGCTCAGCAGCAGCACAACCCCCACCCCAACCGGGCCAAGCATTCCTTGCCCCGCCTCTATGAGTTTGACCGCTAAAAGCCCCCCAACCGCGCCACCGGGGCCGGCAAGTGTCGGCCACGGAATCCCGCCATTGTCCAAAAGTGTGGAAATCTCCGCGAACTGCAGCGCCAACATCACCACCGCGGAAGCAAGCCCGATTAGTCGCAGCGGGAGCGCCCCGAAACTTCGGTGTGCTGCGATACGCCAAGCCCAAACCAGCATGGCAAGCGCCGGCAAGGCACCCGCGAAGCCGAAGCCTTGCAACATGATATCGGCAAACAACGCCCCTGCCGGCCCGGCCAAATTGCGTGTTCCCGCCCCGGTTGCGGTATCCAGAGACGGATCATGGGGATTGTAAGAAGCTAACGCCATAAGCAGCACGAGGCCGCTCAGTCCCAAGAACAGCCCGCCCAATTCGGCAAGGCGTCGTCGCATTTGTAGGCGGAACGCGGGGGAGACAATTTGACGCGAAAGTTCGGAGCGTTGGAAAAGCGTAGCCATGGACGTGCCTTTACCGGATACCGGACGCCGATCGGATACGAGCGAGGTGAACGAATTCTCGCGCGCCGTTTCAACTATAGCTTGGAATACGTTGATGCAAAAGTGCTATTGGAGGGCAGGCAACGTTTCCGCCCATCAGGTGCGGCAAAAAACGCAGCCTCGAATTCTCTCAAGGTAACCAGAGTCGAGCAACGCCCAGTAATAGAAGTTTTGCGTTCGCTCTCTTCCTCGGTCGCTCAAGACGTGAATGGGGAATGCGCTCTATGCTAGGCAGCTCTTTTCCGCAGAAGCTGCCGGGCGATCAGCTCTTCGGCAATCTGTACCGCGTTGAGGGCGGCACCTTTGCGCAAATTGTCAGCTACGCACCAAAACCCCAGCCCATTGGCAACGGTAGGATCCTTGCGTAAGCGGCTGACGAAAACCGCATCCTCGCCTTGGCATTCAAGTGGGGTGATATACCCTCCATCCTCATGCCGGTCTACGACGGCCACTCCCGGCGCATGACGCAGAATCTCGCGTGCCTCTTCCACAGTGACCGGTTTTTCGAATTCCACGTTCACTGCCTCGCCGTGACCGATAAAAACCGGAACACGCACGCAGGTGGCAAAAACCTGAATATCGGGATCAAGGATTTTTCGCGTTTCCACCGCCATCTTCCACTCTTCTTTGGTGGAACCGTCTTCCATGAAACGATCGATGTGGGGAATGCAGTTGAACGCAATTTCTTTCGTAAATTGTTCAGGAGCAAGCTGTTCATGCACAAAACTCGCACGGGTATGGGCGAACAGCTCATCCATAGCTTCTTTACCGGCGCCAGAGACAGATTGATACGTCGCCACAACAACACGCTTGACGCGAAAGCGCTCGTGAAGCGGTTTCAAGGCGACCACCATCTGGATAGTGCTGCAATTGGGATTGGCGATGATATTACGCGCTGCAAATTTTTCCAATTGGTGGGGATTGACTTCCGGCACAACCAGCGGAACATCCGGTTCCATGCGGAAATGGCTCGTGTTGTCAATGACAACGCATCCGGCCGCCGCAGCGCGAGGTGCGTATACGGCTGAGATCGACGCGCCCGGGCTGAACAAGCCGATGTCCCAGCCGCGAAAATCAAATGTATCCAGGCTCTCTACCCGCAACACGCGCTTCTCGCCGAACGAGACTTCCGCGCCGGCAGAGCGACCGGACGCCACCGCAGCAACTTCATCGGCAGGAAAGTTGCGTTCCGCTAAGGTCTTCAGCATTTCGCGTCCAACTGCTCCGGTGGCGCCAACGACTGCGACCTTGAACCCCATCACTAAATCCCCTTCGTCAAATAAAGTTGAATGTCCGCAGAGCTCCGCCGACGGCGTAGACATATGGCTGGATTTTTCCGCCCAGAAGCCGCTTCTATAACATGTCTGAATTGAGTGAAAGGGCCGATCGATCTCTCCCCCTGAACCGGTTTCGGTAAGGCAAAAGCCTAAACGGCCCGTTTTCCCTTGATCGGAATACTGCCATGGCCTGCACCCTTCTGGAAAAGGATGGCACCCTGGGTTGCGCCGGGTCCGGAGCTTGGGTTTCGCTTTTCAGCACCGATCGAACCCCAAAGGAATGGGCGGGTTTGAGCCAATTCCTCAGGGCTGAAGGTTATCCGGCTTTATCCGTCATCGGCTTTTGTTGCTTCTCGGCTTCGTCAAGGCCCGGCCGATCGAGATCACGTACGGCTGACGCATGACGGCTTTTACCCTGTTTTCTCTCATTGGCCCTTGACCCCCGCCTATTTTGCAGCAAATGGCCTGATCAGGCTGGAAACCGCCGGTCATACTCGCCGGGCTAACCAGCTATAAGAATGCTTTTGCGCGAAATTACCGGGAGCACGGAATGGCCTTTCTTACTGAGCCGGAGCCTGCACGAGGTAGGGCACTTGACGTTTTGCCGGCCGTCAGACGCATCGTTGCGGCTAATCCCGGCCCGATGACATATTATGGCACGAACACCTATCTTATTGAAACGGTGGAAGGAATTGTGGTTCTCGACCCCGGCCCGGACGATAGCGATCATGTGGCCGCCATTCTTTCCGCTGCCCATGGCAGAATATCCCACATCCTGCTGAGCCACACGCATCCCGACCATGTGGGCGCCACCGCCGCTCTGCGGGCTGCAACCGGGGCAAAGGTTTACGCTTATCGCGTAAGTGCCGATCCCAACTTCGAGCCGGATGTGGCCCTCGAAGATGGCGACTCTGTCGCTGGCCTCACCGCGCTTCACACCCCCGGCCATGCCAGCGATCATCTTTGTTTCGCAATGCCCGGCGGGATTTTGTTTACGGCGGATCACGTCATGGCCTGGTCCACGAGCGTGGTAAGCCCGCCAAGCGGCGATATGGCAGCGTATTTTATGAGCCTTCGGCGGCTGCTTGCGCGTGAAGATCGGATCTATCTTGCCGGCCACGGACCACCGCTTGAACACCCCCACGCATACGTCAGGGAATTGCTCGCACACCGAATCATGCGCGAAAATGCCATTGCGAACGCTTTACGAGATGGCCCAACCGATACGCACACCTTGATGGATCGGCTCTATTCAAAGCTCGACCCAATGCTCCGGCGTGCGGCAGAACGCAATGTGCTCGCGCACCTTTTGAAACTGCAGGCCGAGGGGCGCGCTCGGCAAGCAGGGAATATTTGGATGGCGGCCGAGAATACCCTCAACGTCCCGTAAAACGCGGCTTACGCTTCTCAACAAAAGCAAGCCGGGCTTCGCGATGGTCGTCTGTTAAAGCCGTGCGCGCCTGGTGAAACGCCTCGAGTTCCAGGACATCTTCAAGCGAGCTGTATTCCGCAGCCAAAAGATTACGTTTCATGTAGCCGTAGGCAATACGTGGCCCCTCGGCAATACGACGGCCGAGCGAAAGCGCCTCCGTCATCAACTCGGCATCCGGAACGACGCGGTTTACAACACCCCAAGACTTCGCCTGTTCCGCATCAAAAGGCTCGGCAAGAAAATAGAGTTCTTTCGCGCGGGTCGGGCCTAGGATTTTGGTGAGATGATAAGAGCCGCCAAAATCTCCCGAAAACCCCACACCGGCAAAGGCGGTTCCAAATCGCGCCGAAGCAGCCGCGATCCGCAGATCGCAAGCCAATGCAAGGCCGAGTCCCGCTCCGAATGCAGGGCCATTGATGGCACCGATAATCACGCGTGGCATGCGGCGCATTAATGTAATCACGCGATGCCGGATGCGCAGCTCTTCAGCTCGCTCTTCGAGAGGACGATCTCCGCGCTCCGACATGTTTTTCACGTCACCGCCGGCGCAAAACCCACGGCCGGCTCCCGTCAGTATCACGGCCCCTACGTCCTTCGACACAGAAAACCGCAAAAGCGCTGCATGCAGCGCGTCCAACATTTCAGCAGAAAGCGCATTTAGCCGTTCCGGTCGGTTCAATGTGAGAACGGCAACCCCGTTTTCTGAATCCTCTAACAAATCAGGCATCGGTCTCGCCTCCTCGTCGCTTTTTAGGAAACAAGCATCGTTTGCAACTGCTCGCGCCGGCCGGCATCTACCCCAAGTACGTCTCGTAAATATCGGTCAAAAGAACCGTATTCCGATCGAATAGTTGCGAAAGCCGCCTCCAGCAGATCGGGATGCACCCGCAGCAGGGTTTCCGCCGCCGCGGCAGGAATACGTTGGAGAAGGGGGTGGTCGGCACGCCAGAGTCGGTTGGTGGCCAGATAATCTTCCATAACCGCTTCCCATGGTACATCCAGCGCGGAAAGCAAGAGCGCCGCGCCGAATCCGGTGCGATCTTTGCCGGCGGAGCAGTGAAATAAAAGCGGCCCACTGTTCTCGTCCAATAGCAACTCGAACAAACGTCGGTAATGCACGTGCCACTCCAGTACGTAGGAGCGATAAGCCCTGTGCATAAGGCTTTTGACATCTTCGCCGGTTGCCTCCCGGGTCGCCAAGATATCGAGAATGGAAGCTCCGATCCGTGGCTCAATAGGCAACGCGTGAATGGAGATACCCGGCAAAGAATCAAGCCGTGAGGGTGCGCGGCTTGCCTCTTTTATTCCGCGAAAATCGCAAACCGTCCGTAAGCCAAGCCCGGCCAACCGAGCCTTATCGGCCTCACTTATCCGATCCAAAGCAGCACCACGGAACACTTTGCCAAAGCGCACGCGGCCGCCATTGCGTGTCGGCCAACCCCCGAGATCGCGCACATTGGAAGCACCCTCCAACGGCACCACAACCGGAAGCAAACTCTGCTCTGTCATATCATCCGCCACGGCTTGCTTCCTAAAATTTTCCAAACGTTCGGTAAGCTTCCTGGGGATCCATCCCGTTCAATATCGCGCTACGAACGCGATTTTCGCTGGTCATGGTTTGTTCGGCAGCAACGACGATTTCTTTTGCGAGTCCGGACGGGACACGCACCAGCCCATCGCAATCGCCCAATATGTAGTCCCCGGGATTAATAATGACGTCGCCGATTCGGATATCTTGCTCAATCGCTTTCGGCATCCAATAGGCAACGATATCGCGTGGCGTAAAATACCGACACCATGTCGGAAAACGCATAGCACGCAAAGCCGCGACATCGCGCGCGCCGCCGTCAAGAACGCATCCCAATACCCCCTTACTCTTTAAGGTCTGGGCGGAGAGCTCTCCCATATGCGCAACCGTGCGGTCATGAGGTTGCAAAACCCAGACATGAGCGGGTTTCGACTGCGAAAGAAGCCATGTCCATGCCAAAAGCGTCGTATCCGCATCGGTTCCGGGAGCAGGAGATCCTTCCACAGTGAAGGCCGGTCCCGCAAGAGACTCATCCGGCATGATAGGGCGCAATTCATGGGGCAACGTGAAATCGCGCAAACCACGCGCAAGCATGACATCATGAACGACTGCGGTAGGGCAACGCTTGAGCCGATTGGCGATATCCTCTTCCATGTTCTTGCTTCGCCTTAGCGACCAGTTCGGTAGAGCCAATATGCATTCGAATTTGTATGACCCGTCACTTGCCTACCGCCCGTCTTTGACGCGTTCTCCCACTCATTTCCAATCGCTGTCCTTTGCTATAGCAAATTCGGCAATCTCTTCGGAAGTAAAACCAAGATCGGACAAAATTTCTCGCGTATGCTCGCCAAGCCTGGGGGCAGGCAAGCGCACCCGAAAGGCAGAGGAGCTAAAACGAATAGGCCGGCGTACAAGGCGATAGCGGCCCTCGCTTGGGTGTTCATCAATGCCGAACATCCCAACCGCCTGAAGATGAGGATCATCCACCAGATCCTCAAGCGAAAGCACAGGCATACAAGGAATACTGACCCGATCACAAAATTCCACCCATTCTGCGGTGGTTCGCTTGGCTGCCTCTTCTTCGACCATGCGGTAGAGAATATCAATATGCCGCACACGCTCACCCAAGCTGGTAAAGCGCTCGTCGCCTAAAAATTCCTTCCTTCCGGTAAATTCGTAAAAATCCAGCCAATTTCGATCTGAATAAGGCAAAATGCAAACAAACCCGTCTTTGGTCCGATAGGGCTTGCGGCCACGACTCAGCAATCGCTCGAACCCCATGGCCGAAAGCGGCGGGTCAAAGGCAGCACCGGTTAGGTGCTCCACGAGAACAAACTCCACCGTCGTTTCAAACATGGGCACCTCGATCTGCTGACCACCGCCACCACGCGCACGTTGATAAAGTGCAGCGAGAAGAGCGTAGGCAATGGCTTGCCCGGAAAGCTTATCGCAGATCACCGTCGGTACATAGGCCGGCGCGCCGTGCACTAAGCCGTTCAAAGCTGCGATGCCGGAGCCCGCCTGGATAAGATCATCATACGCCGCCTTCCCTCCATAAGGACCGTGCGCCGAAAACCCGTAGGCGCCGCAATAGACAATATCCGGATTGAGCGACCGCACGCGTTCATAGTCATAACCAAGACGCGCAATGGCCGCAGGCCGCATGGCGTGCAAAAACACATCTGCGGTGGCAATCAGCCGATCGAGAGCTGTGCGATCTCGAGCCGATTTCAAATCGAGCACAACACTGCGTTTGTTCCGATGCAGATTAAGCACCGGCCCCGACATTCCTGCATGCCGATAGGGCTTGTAGCGACGCAGCAAATCCCCGTCAGGACTTTCAATCTTGATGACGTCAGCACCCATATCTGCCAGAATATGGGTGGCAAACGGCCCCATGATAACGCTTGTAAGGTCAAGTACACGTACGTCAGAAAGCGGGCCGTTTGCAAATGCATCATCACTCATCTTTGTGCATCCACCAGCATTGGCCAAAGATTCGCGCCGCCGGTTTTACACGCTATGCGCCCGATACGCTCTTGCCAATACGCCTCATGGCCGAATTCGTCGCGCCAAGACCACAAACGGCGCGTTGCAAAATGCAGAGGGTGTTCTTGCGTAAATCCCATAGCGCCGTGCACCTGGTGTGCAACTTCCGCAACAACACCCGCGGCCTCACCCACCCGCGCCTTCGCGACCGCTACAGCAAAACCAAATTGTTGGGACCCGACCGCCTGCGCCGCAAGGTCCGCAGCCGCTGTTGCCGCCGCGTATTGGCCCGCCGCAACCGCAAGCATATGCTGCACGGCTTGGAATTTGGCGATAGGTCTTCCGAATTGCTTACGTTCGTTCGCATATGTCAGAGCATAATCCAGACACCGCTCCATAGCACCCACCATTTGCTGCGAACGCAACAGCGCTCCTAATTCCAGAACACCATTGATGCAGATCGAAGGCGCCGGAAGAATTTCCGCCTCGGCCACGGTGATTCCGTCAAAACTTATCGTTGGTCTTGGTTCAAAAGCCAGATTACGATGAAACGGCCCCTCTCCCAAAGGATGCGAAGCGCACACCAAATAAGATCTATTCTGCTCATCTCGAGCAAAAACGATCAGTTTGGAGACGTCTCTGCCCCACGGCACGCGGCGTGCCTGCCCGGCAAGGGAAGCCCCGTGAGCGGTGTGTAACAGCCTGATCTGCTCTTCCACATTGGTGGGAGCGAGAGAAAGGGGTTCCACGCTCGGTTTGCCGCCCGCCTTCGCCCAAAGATATGCGGCAAGCATCGTTTCGGCCAGAGGCGCCGGAGTGCAATGATAACCCACGCGGCGCAACAGAAGCATTGCATCCGCCGGAGGCAAACCGGAACCGCCTTGTTCCTCAGGAACCATCGCAAGCGATAACCCGGCTTCAGCAAGAGCATTCCAAAGTGTCGCCGGCCAGGTACCATGTTCCGCCTCGGCGAGAACTTCTTTCGTCGCATGCTGGGTCAACAACCGATCAACCTGCTCCAGCAGAATGGACAGAATATCGCTTGATCCGGACATCGCCGTTTTCCCTATCGCAAGCCGAGAGCCCGTGCGATCATCCCTCGGAGGATCTCGCGCGTGCCGCCCCGTATCGTAAATGAAGGTGCCTCTAAGACAACATGAGCTAAGCTTTTGACGAAGACATCGTCTTCTTCCAAGCTCGGTTCGGTGGTTATAACGCGCCGCGCAACCTCGGGAATTTCGCGCTCAAACGTTGTACCGACGTCTTTCACCAATGCCGCCTCAACACCGGGCATCTTGCCCTTTTCAACTAAACCGGCGATGGAAATGGACATACGTCGTAACGCAGCAAGATGCGAAACCAAGCGCCCGATCTCAATAGCGGATCGCCTGTCCGGCATTGAACCTACCTTGTCGATCAGCGCCACCAACAAATGATAATCGGAAAGGAAACGATCGGGGCCGGAACGTTCGAAGGAAAGTTCCGAGGTTACCATCGACCACCCCTGCCCCTCCTTGCCCACCATCATGTCATCTTCGACGAAATAATCTGTAAAAAAGACTTCGTTGAACTCGTGCCTTCCGGCGATATTGCGAATAGGCCGAATCTGCACCCCGGGGCGTGAAAGATCGATGATAAACTGCGTAAGCCCGCCGTGCCGATCCTCGCCCGCCTCTCCGGTCCGCACCAAGGCGATCAGGTAGTGAACTTGGTGCGCGCGCGACGTCCATATTTTGCTGCCATTGATAAGCCATCCCCCGCGGGTGCGAACCGCACGGGTCCGAACCGCGGCGAGATCCGAGCCCGAATCCGGTTCACTCATACCGATCGCAAAATAACACCGGCCGGCGCAGATGCGGGGAAGAATTTCTCGCTTGGCCCTCTCACTTCCATAACGCAAAATTTGCGGCGCCGATTGGCGATCTGCCACCCAATGTGCGCCGCAAGGAGCGCCGGCTGCAAGCATCTCTTCAGTAACCACGTAGCGAACCAGACTTGATTGTCCGTGCCCGCCATATTCCCGAGGCAAAGTCAATCCGATGAAACCGGCAGCCCCAGCACGCTGGCTAAAGTCCGGGTCGAAAACGCTCCAGGAGCCTCGGTATGCAACAAGCCGGCCGGCAGTGCGCTCTGCAGCCAGAAACGCGCGCACCCTTCGGCGCATTTCCTCGGCCTCGGGCGGCAGTGTCACCGGATCGAATTGAAGGGCTCGCATTCTGCCTCCTCCTGACGTTTCCCAATTGTAGAAAAGACCAAAATCGGCGCGACCGCAACCCGCCGTGACAACGCGGCTGCGGCCGAATACCTCAAAATGGCTGCGATCGGCAGGATGGGGTAAGGGCTAGCAGCAATGCGTCAACATAGCCCAATCAAATACAGCATCTCAAACGACGCAAATGAGCCGAACGACTGACATTCAGGCAATCGCCTCTTTAAGCACAGTTGCCAGTTGGTTAAGGCCCGCCTGCGTGTCGGCGGAGATATGCACTCCCATGATGCGCCTTCCACGTTCTGCCATGACTGCAAAGTCTCCGAACGCCTGAGCAGTCTTCACGGTGCCGAAAGTATACCGATGTCCGGGTATGTTTATATCATCAGCATCATCATTTGTGATTTGTAAAAATACCCCGCTGTTCGGTCCACCTTTATGAAGTTGTCCGGTAGAATGCAGAAAACGCGGCCCGAAGCCAATGCAAGTTGCCACGCGCTTGGCGCGCAAGATCTGCGCTCGCATGGCCTGCAGAAGCTCAATATGGGCGGCATCCCGCGCAAGATAAGCAAGCAATGCCACATAATCGCCAGGCTGAACCTGGAGAAAATGTGCGCGCAAATAATCGGCAAGCGAACGATGTGAGCCAAGCTTTGCCGCCAGCTCCGGACTTGTATAAAGCGCCAGTCCGCCCTCTTGAAAGATCGGCTCCGGCAACGAGAGCCGCCCCTCTTTTTCAACTTCTGCGGTCAACGTCCGTGTTTTTTGCTTGCTCGCTTCGACATCGGGCTGATCGAAAGGATTGATGCCAAGCACCGCGCCCGCGACTGCTGTTGCCATCTCCCAGCGAAAGAACTCCGCCCCGATATGCAGCCGGCTGGCAACGGGGATTTGTACGACCGGGTGGCCCGCTGCTCGCAGTATCTCGCAACGCCGCTCAAGTGAAGCATCTGCAGGCGCCAGAGCCTCTAGGGCGACAAACAACCGATCCGAGCCATAGGCTGCAGCATCGGCTTCCGGCTCATCCACGATCGGAACGATGCCCATCCCCTGTTTGCCGGTCGACTCTGCGAGAAGTTGTTCCAGCCAGGCGCCAAGCGGAGCCAATGAAGGAGAAGCCAAAATTGTCAGTTTGTTTCGTCCCCGCTGAGCCGCTACTCCCAGAATGATGCCAAGCTCAACCCCGGGATTTTCCTCGGGCGGCACTAACGGCCCGCAACTCGCGGCCATCGCGCCAGCCAGAGCCAAAAGGCTCGAGAGATCAAGCCCTAGCGCAGCTGCGCAAACAAGGCCAAAGGCGGAGAGCACCGAGTATCGGCCACCAATTGAGGGCTCGCCGTGAAAAATCCGCCAAAAGCCATGGCGCCGAGCCTCTGCCTCCAATGCGGAACCGGGATCGGTGATGGCGACAAATTGTCGCCCTGGAGATTCGGTCTCCGAAGCGACTCGCTCCCAAAAATAATTGAAAAGAAGATTCGGCTCGAGCGTTGTGCCCGATTTGCTGGCCACAACAAACAAGGTATGGCGAAGGTCGATTGCTTGCTCGGCAGCGCGAATTTCGACAGGATCCGTGGTGTCAACCACAACCAGCCGAGCAGCATTGGAAGAAGCAGGCAATATCGAGGCCAGCACCTCTGCCCCGAGGCTGGAGCCGCCCATACCAAGCAAAACCACATGCCGGATACCCTTGGCCGCAATTTCTTCCTTGAACGCTTCGTAACCGGGTAGCGCGGCTTTTGCTTGAGCGACGGCATCAAGCCAACCGAGCCATTGTGCCTCATTTGTTCCGGTCCAAATCTTGGCATCCCGTGCCCAGACTCGCCGGATCAGGCCGTTCTGCCGCCACCGCTCACGCTCCGTTGCAAGAGCCTCGCTCAATTTCGGCTCCGGCAAGTGTAGCCTTTGCGCCGGCACCGGCATTCCGAGAGCCTCAGCTCGTCGGCGTGCCACGGCGGCATATAGCCTGTCCGCATCAGCGGCAAAACGTTGCACACCTTCGCGCAGCAAGTCTTCGGTTATGGCGGCCAGCGAAATTCCGAGTCGCTCAAGAGTTTGCATCACGCTTTCCGCGGCGGGCAGGTCTTCTTCCAGCGTCGGCGCGACTTTCATCGAGCTCTTGACGGCAGCGAGGGTTTCCGGTGGCATCGTGTTTACCGTATCCCGACCGATCAGGGCAGAGACGTAATAGGTCGGCGGCAAATCCTTGCTTTTCGTGCTGGTCGATGCCCAGAGCAAGCGCTGCGGCCGGGCCCCCGCAGAGGCAAGGCGCTGCCAGCGCGGACTCGCAATCAGACGCTTGTACTGCTGATAGGCAAGCTTGGCATTGGCGATCGCGACCTTGCCGATGAGCTCGCGCAGCGCACTCGCTTCGCCGGCTGAGGCAGCCGGCAACCGCTTTGTCACAAGCTTTTCAACTGACTGATCGATGCGGCTGACAAAGAAGCTCGCCACGCTTGCCACTCGGCTTAAGGTCTGGCCGCGCGACAAGAGCGCTTCCAACCCTTCCATGTAGGCTTCTGCCACCGCTTCATAGGCCGAGATGGAGAACAAGAGTGTAACGTTGACATTGATCTCCTCGGCAATCAGGGTCCGGATTGCGGCCAGCCCCGGTTCGGTGCCGGGGACCTTTATCATCAGGTTGGGGCGTCCAACAGCGCGCCAGAGTCGGCGCGCTTCCGCAATGGTTTCCGCAGCGTCCATCGCGAGATAGGGAGAGACTTCAAGGCTGATGAAACCGTCTGCCCCACCTGTGGCATCAAAAACCGGGCGCAGCAAATCCGCCCCGCGCCGGATGTCTGCTACCGCCAATGCTTCGAAAAGCTCCCCGACACCGAGCTCCTTTTCTCTCACCCAAGCCTTGATGTCGGCATCGTAGTCGCTACTTTTTTCAATGGCTGCAGCAAAAATTGTAGGATTGGAGGTTACTCCCCGCACACCGTCCTGCTCGATCAACCGGGCGAGTTCTCCGCTTTCGAGCAAGGCCCGACTGATAAAATCCAGCCAGACCGATTGACCCTGAGAAGATAATTCGAACAGTGCGTTGGTCATTCATACTCCTTGCCGAGACGGCGGGGTTTCGCGCAAACGTTTCGCCGAAGAGCCCGTTCAATACAAGACAGCAATTCCCTTAAGGAGAATAGCATGAAAACATTGCTCCCCCAGGAATCGTGGAAAGCAGCAGCGGCGGCGGCGGCCGTCGAAGAAGTGCGCGAAGGAATGGTGCTCGGCCTAGGTACGGGCTCCACGGCCGCTATCGTGGTGGACTTATTGGGGGCTCGCGTGCGCGACGGGTTGCATATTCTCGGCATTCCCACATCCGAGCGAACGGCAGCGCAGGCTCGAGCCAACCGTATTCCACTCACGGATTTCAGCCGGCATGCCCAAATCGACCTCACCATCGATGGAGCCGACCAAGTTGCGCGTGCGAGTCTCCATCTCATCAAAGGAATGGGCGGCGCATTGTTGCGAGAGAAAATTGTGGCGTGCGCCTCCGCCCGGGTGCTCATCGTGGCCGACGGGACAAAGCTTGCCGAGCAGCTTTCTCTTCCTGTGCCCGTGGAAGTTGTTCCCTTTGGTTGGGAGGCCACGGCCCGGAAAATTGCGCGCTTCGGCGGGCAGTGCCGTTTGCGGCTGAATACCCAGGGCGAGCCCTATCGCACCGATGGCGGAAATTTCATTCTGGATTGCGACTTCGGCGCCATTGCAGACCCGGCAAGCCTTGACGCTCGGCTTCGGAGCGTGGTGGGGGTGGTCGAAACCGGATTTTTCATTGACCAAGCAGATACCGTCATTATCGCAGACGCTGGCGGCATCCATAGGCTGGAGCGAGCGCGCACGGCGTGACGGTGTTCGCAAAAGAGCCCGGATTGGAATTGGCAAAGCCTGTCCGTGATCGCGAAGACCGCATTCCGCACCGAGGATCGAGATGTCACTCCGCGGCAATGGGCAACTCCGCCGCCTCCGCCGTGAGCCATACCGCGGTATCGTGGAATACGGCACCGCCGTTGGGCAGGCCCGGATCATCGCTGGTGAGCGCGTTGATCCCAACGCCGTCCGGGAAGTCCTCATGCGGCCAGATACCCTCCACCACAATGACCCCAGGCTGCAGGCCGTCGAACAGCCGGGCATGGAGCCGCACTTCGCCACGCTGATTGCCCAGTCGAACAAGCCCGCCCTCCACAATGCCAAGCCGTTCGGCATCTTGTGGGTGAATGAGCGCCGTCGGCCGCCGCTCGCGTTTGCGCGAGGTGGGGGTCTCGGTGAAGGTAGTGTTCAGAAATTGTCGGGCGGGCGGGGCGACCAGGCGGAATGGGCGTTCCGGCGTGCTCTCATCAATCACGCCAACATGGTCGGGCAGCTCCGGAAGACCGGCATAATAGGGACCGATCGCTTGCCAGTCGGGAGCGAAGCGGAAACGGCCATCCGAATGGCCGAAGCCGTTAAGAAAATGACTTTCGGCAAAGGATGGCTGCGCGTCGATCCACCGCTGCGCCAACACCGTTTGCGCTCCAGGCCAACCGGAGGCCCGAAGCGTGGCGTCGATCAGCTCCATTGCCGTCATCTCGAAGCCCGGGTGGCGCGCCCCGAGCCTCCTGGCAAGCCCCTGGAGCACTTCGTGATTAGAGCGGCACTCGCCCGGCGGTTCGATCAGCTTTGGGCCAATTTGAATATGGCTGTGCCCACCGGCCTGATAAAGATCGTCATGTTCCATGAACATCGTCGCCGGCAGCACAATGTCGGCCAGTTTTGCGGTTGCGGTCATGAACTGTTCATGCACGCAAACAAACAGATCCTCCCGAAGGAAGCCTTGCCGTACCCTGTTGGAGTTCGGCGCCACCACCGCCGGGTTGGTGTTTTGGATCAGCATTGCCATCACCGGCGGCCCGTCACCCAAATCCCGCCGATCGCCGGTGAGCACGGCTCCAATCCGGCTCATGTCCATGATGCGCACTGAAGGATCGCGAGCATCCAGACCTTCGATCAGCGTCTTATCCCAATGGTAAATGCTCCGATTGCTCCAGAACGCCCCGCCGCCTTCATACTGCCAAGCACCGGTCACGCCGGGCAGGCAACTCACCGCATGGAGATTGACCGCTCCATTGCGCACGCGCGCGAAACCGTAGCCCATCCGGATGTAACTCCGACGGGTGCTGCAATAGAGGCGGGCAAAAGCTTCGATCTCCGCCACGGAAAGCCCGGTAATTGCGCTTGCCCACTCCGGCGTACGTGTGGCCAGATGCGCTTCCAGCCGCTCCGGACAATCGGTGTAGCGGGCCATGTAATCTTTGTCGGCGTATCCGTCACGGAAAGCCACATGCATGACAGCGCAAGCGAGCGCGGCGTCGGTTGCAGGACGGAGCGCTAGATGCATGTCCGCCACTTGCGCGGTGCCGGTGCGGTAGGGATCCACGACCACCAGTTTGGCAGCCCGCTCTTTGCGTGCACGGCTCACGTGAGCCATGACGTTCACCTGCGTAGAAACCGGGTTGCCGCCCCAGATCACGATCAAGTCGGCTTTCGCCATTTCTCGCGGATCCGGCCCCGTGCAGCGGCCCGCACCGGCAATCCAACCGGCTTCGCAAAGTGCGGTGCAAATGGTATTGTGTTGGCGTGAATAGCGCATCACATGCCGTAGCCGGTTAATCCCGTCGCGCTGCACCAACCCCATAGTCCCGGCGTAGTAATAAGGCCAAACCGCTTCGCTCCCGTATTTCTCAGCCACCGCGAGAAACCGCTCTGCCACCCGATCCAAGGCTTCATCCCAGGTAATTGGGCGAAATTGACCAGACCCTTTCGGTCCGGTGCGCAGCAACGGGCAGAGAAGCCGGTCCGGATGGTGAATACGCTCGGCGTAGCGTGCGACCTTGGCGCAGATGACCCCGGCGGTATAAGTATTGGCCTCCGCCCCGCGGATTGCTCCAATCCGCCGGCCATCCAGCACTTCCACCTCCAGCGCGCAGGTGGACGGGCAGTCATGCGGGCAGACCGAGGAGCGAAGAGCGACGGCTGCGTTGCGCTTTTGGCTTTGGCTCATTTCACAACCCTACAGGGTGTAGGCGAGCGATTCAACGCATCATGGGCGCGCCGCCATCTCACCGCCGTCACCTCACGGCATTGCCCAGGGCAGATTTTCGTAACCGGGCACAAACTGCGTGTTCGTCTGCGCCGGGTTCCGATTCACCAAAGGTCGGCCGAATAGCGGATGGCACATGCTGCGCACCTCATGCTGGAAGCGGACCAGCACTTGGCCAGAACGAGGATCGATGACATTCTCGAAGCGGTACTGGTGCTGATCGCTCTCCTCGGTAATCAGCCCGCGCTCCAAAAGCCGCCGATGCGGCTCGGAAAAATTTACCAGTGTAATCTGGATATGCGCTCCGTCATAAGGAGGAATCGGCCGATCCGTCTCACGGAAAATCAGATACTGGTCCGGCGCGAGCAGCACCCGCACCCCTGGGCCTTCCCGGTCCTCAAAATGCTCGGCAGGGCCGTTCAAGATCTCCCGGTAAAAAGCGATGATGCCGTCATCCACCCCTCGGGGCACGTTAATCTCCACGTAGGGCATACCCAGCACAATTCGCCCGAACCGCATATCCGGGGCATGCAGTCGGATCTGATTGCCCCATGGGCAGGTGACGTCTATGAAACCGTCACCTTCGCGAAAGCCGAAGCGGCTGTCAGCCAAGTTGTCACGGATCGCGGCTAGCCGATGCAACGCCGCCTCAAGGTCGGGGAGAACCAGACCAATCCGCCCCGCCACGACCTGAGCCGGCCCGCGCGGCAAATGGAATTGGCTGCGCCCCACATTCACCCACATGTTGGTAACACCCGTCATCAGGTAGGGATCCCGCGTAAGGCCGAGACCGGTGATGTAAAACAGCGTTGCCGAATGCTGGTCCGGCACTTGCACGTTCACGTGTCCGAGTTCAACGATGTTCCCAAGGTCTTCCTGAGTTCGATCGTACGAAGGACGCATCACAAGCCTCCCTGGATTGAGATTTCAAATTATGCGCGGAAATTATGGTGGCTCAACCGAAAGAGAGACGCAACCCGCTGCTTCTTACCAAACAGCCTCGAGAGCATGGCCTCCGGGACGCAGCCGAATTTCCTTACGACGATGTAGGAAAAGCTTGTAAAGCAGCCACGATTGCGTCTTGGATATCTTCAGGCTTTAAACTTAAAAATTGCACTGGCGCGCTTCGGAAAAACTGCGCTATCACGAAAGCGGTATCTTTCACCTCTACTCCGCGCAGGCTTGCTTCAAGATCGAGGATAATTCTAGGCGGGGTGACGAAGAAATCTCCGGTAATGAGAATCTCTCGAATTCGATTCTGGAGTGCCCCCTCCAACCGGATATCGACGCGCACCGTGCCGCCCGGCCGCGTGAGTGCCGCGCTCGCAATTTTGCCCTCACCTCTGGGTTCGTCGAGCATGCGGACAAATGCTTCGGTCCCGACCTCGTCATGATAAATCCCTTCCGCAAGCTGTTCCTCGCGCTCCGTAATCTCACCCCATAAGGGAAGAATATTGAGGCCTTCCGCAAAGCCGTCGAGCAAGCCCTGGTAAATTGTTCCCAAATCAGGGAGTTTATTACCCAGCAACGCCCGCATGGTCACAATGCGCTGTCCCGCGGAAGCGAGCTCGCGTTTGGCAAGTTTAGATGACGGAATCCTTAATGCAGCACTCATCGTCTCAGGATCGAAATCGATAAGCAGAGTTCCTTGATAAAACAGAACGTTGCCATCAAAGAAACCGCCTGTGCCGCTGATCTTACGGCCTTCGACTTCGATATCGTTGCGAGGGCGATAGTATGCCCGCACCCCCAATTTATTCAACCCTAACGCCGCTGCTTCGCAAATTTGACGCGCCGCATCCCCAAGGTCGGAAAAACGCAAGAGATTGCGGTCGAAAACGAGTTCCCAGCCGATCTGATTTTGGTCGAGATAAAGCCCCCCACCGCCGGTAATCCGACGACCGACCTCAATACCGCGGCCGAGACAATAATCGAGATTGACTTCGTGGCTCAATATTTGATGTCGGCCAATCAACACTGAAGGATAAAAGCGTAAAAATCTTATCGTATTAGGAATAATGCCTTCCTTACGTGCCTCGATCAACATTTGATCAAACGCCACGTTGGCACGAGCGCCGCGGATTCCCGTGTCAATCACGCGGAATTCGGGAATACTATCCATCTAGGAACCTGCACACGAATCCGACCAATATTGAGGATAAGCGATCCAGGCGGACCTCAGCTCATCTGGGGTTGGTCGCAAGCCATCCCGGGATCGCGCAATTAGGGTCCGGCGATGACGAAGAGCTCGATGCAACGAAGCATCGAAAATATCGCCAAGCTCCTCTTCATAGAGATCAAGCGCTTCGCTTCGTCCTGCCAGCCAGTCGACAGCCGCTCTCCCGGCAAGCCCGCCAGACTGAACCGCCGCGGCGATTCCAGCCCCCGTGATAGGATTGGTCAAACCGGCAGCGTCTCCAGCCAAAGCGACCGGAACGCTTCCAATGAAACCCGTGGCCCGCAAGCGGCCGCCGACCGGAATAGGGCCACCCGTAAGGCCAACCGGGCGAGCACCGACCCGCTCTATTTCTATGAGCCGACGATGCAGCTGATCAAGCAGCCGTTTTAACTGGTGCCGCGTTTCGGAACAAAGCCCAAGACCGAGGTTGGCAAAACCGGATTTCGGAAACAGCCACCCATAGCCTCCCGGGTAGTCACCACTAAGAAAAATGTCGGTTGCATCATACGCGTGCAAGAGCGGCACCGTAACTTGGCGCGTCTCCACCAGTTCCTGGTTTCGCTGGCCGATCGCGGCTCCTACCCGCGAATGCGGACCATCCGCGCCAATAATGATCTGAGCTTGAAGGCAATGATGGTCAGATGTATAGAGAAGGCCTTCCGTGTCGATACGGAGGAGAGCGCAGTCGAATCGGCACTCGGCACCCGCGTTTGCCGCTTGCTCGGCAAGCAGACGATCAAAGGCAGCCCGATTGATCATGTAGCCGTGGAAATTCGGCATTTCATCGGGTGGCTCATTCTCGACGAAGGTCGCCATGCTCGTGACTCTTTGCTCCGAAACCGAGAGCAAATTAGGCACCTCCTGCTGGAGTAGTGCAGGGACAAGCTCGGCACACTGTACGGGCCTGCCAGCTTCTCGGCGGCGCTCCAGCGCGATAACCCGGAGCCCCGCCTGGGCCGCAACACCTGCTGCTCGCGCGCCCGCGGGCCCGAGCCCAATAACAACGACATCCGCCGTCTCGAAGTGTGGCACTTCTCTAAACCATGAGCATCCGAGGCGTCGACGGACTTGCAAAGCACCCGCCCCGCCTTATGCCGTGCGGTAAAGCGTTGGCTCGAGACAGAATCGTATCCTGCCCGGCTACGGTCGTCAGCAAGTTTGCCGGGATGCATGGAAAATGACAGACTTTCCGGTTTGCCCAAAAACTCATCAACAATAATCCTTGGCAGGCTCGACCAGCTGGAACAGGGAAACCATACCCCGCCGAACGGCACGCTTCAAAGAAAAACACGAGACGGGATGTCGAACCGCCGCGGGAGTTAATCCGCCGGCCAAGCGACACCCCTCAGGCAGCGGCGCCGCTGTGCGCCCGCACGAGAATTGCGCGGCCGGCGCCAACACCGCATGCTGCGAGAACAAGGCCCAGAATTGCCACCAAAGCAGCCACGCCGTCCCAACTCCCGGTCAGCCCACGGAAGATCCCGGCCAGAAACGGGCCTCCAGAAGCTATTAGGTAGCCGATGGTTTGCGTCATGCTTGAAAGACTACCGGCGACCTCGACATTGGCGGCACGGAGTACTATCATCGTGAGGCCCACAGCAAACAACGCACCTTGTGCTAATCCAAGCAGACCAGACCACAACCAAGCCCAACGGATTGAGCCATAAAAGCAGGCAAGAAATGCTACGACGGCAAGGAAAGCAGAGAGAAAGTTGATCACACGCTGATCTCGCCCCCGCGTAGCCAAAGAAGGAGCAAGCAAAGATGATATCGCTTGCCCAAATATGTTTATCGAAAGCACCCAACCAGCGGTGGTAGCATCCAATCCGCGATCGCGGAACATCGGAGCCAGCCACCCGAAGCCTATATAAGCCAAAGCTGATTGCAGGCCCATAAACAACGTGAGCTGCCAAGCCAATGCATCTTTCCAAAGCCCGCGCACACGCGGGCGCCGTAACGAAAGATTATGAGCCGACCGAATTGCAAACGGAAACCAAAGCAGAATTGCGACTACGGCGGGAACTGTCCAAGCGGCCAAAGCCTTTGCCCAGTGCGCTCCAAAATACGTATATAGCGGAACAGTAAACGCTGCAGCTGCGCCGGCGCCGGCGCATAAAGCCATGACATAAATACCGGTAATAAAAGCCACACGCCGCGGAAAATCACGCTTTACCAAACCAGGCAGAAGCACGTTGACAACGGCAATCCCCAAACACGCCAAAATCTGACCGCTGAAAAGCCCTTCCGCAGTAGCCGAACCGCGAGCGGCTGTACCGGCCGCAATCACGACTAAGGCAGCAAGCAGAACGCGTTCGATTCCAAAACGCCGAGCGAGGGTTGGCCCGATAGGACTAAAAAGGCCGAAACAGATCGTAGGAAGAGCCGTCAGAAAGCTTGCTCCTTCCGAAGAAAGCCCAGTGCTCTTGATCGCTTCCGGCAAAAGAGGCCCGATACTTGCCATAGGAATCCGGAGATTAAACGCCATCAGCGCCACTGAGACACCAAGGAGAATGGTAAGCAGGCGATGCGGATGCTGCGTTGAGCAAACGGTTTTGTTCTTTGCGTTCATACAGGGGCGATTGGACTCCTCGTAGCGCTTCGCCAGAATACAACGCGAGCGTCCGGGTTACTCTGCTCACGAAGTTCTACTGCGGGCGCTTAGGCTGCCCTGATTTGACCGCCAAGGCAAGATCACGCCAAGTGCTTTCGCGGCAACCGCACCTTATCCGCCCGCCCCAGGGGATGGGGTCATAAGAAGGCGAAAGGGCGGCTGAGCCTCAATACTCTCTTTCGGTACGGCAAGTTAAGCTGCCTTTACGCCCGAGAGGAATCCATCCACCTCTCCTCGCAATTCATTTACGCTGCGAGCAAGCTGCCCGGCTGCACCAAGTACTTGAGCCGAAGCTGCGCCGGTGTCATTCGCGGCTTGTTTAACAGTGGCAATATTGCGGGAAACATCTTCGGTACCTTTGGCGGCCTCTTGCACGTTTCGAGCGATTTCCTGCGTTGCAGTTGTTTGCTCTTCTACGGCGGCGGCAATAGCCGTTACGATTTTATTGATCTCGTTGATAGTGGCGCTGATACTTTGGATCGCGCCTACCGTGGTCTTCGTCGCTTCCTGGATCTGGAAAACCTGAGAAGAAATTTCCTCGGTTGCTTTCGCTGTTTGGCTGGCAAGCGATTTTACCTCACTCGCCACCACGGCAAATCCTTTGCCGGCATCTCCTGCCCGGGCGGCCTCGATCGTCGCATTTAACGCCAACAGGTTGGTCTGGCTTGCGATATCATTGATGAGGCCAACCACCTCGCCAATGCGTTGCGCGGAAACGGCAAGCGTTTGCACGGTAGAATCGGTATGCGAAGCATCTTCCACGGCTTTGCTTGAGATTTGAGAAAATTGCGCCAATTGACGATTGATTTCTTTGAAAGACGAAGCAAGCTCTTCAGCCGCCGTGGCAACTGTTTGCACGTTGGCGGAAGTTTGTTCCGATGCTGCTGCCACCGCCAGAGATTTCTGATTCGTCTGTTCCGCAGTAGAGGCCATGGATTGCGCAGTAGATTCCATCTCGGTCGCGGCAGTCGCAAGCGCCTGCGCGAGCTTACCCACCTTGCTTTCGAAGCTACGAATAAGCCCGTCCAGACGCTCTGATCGATTCCTTCGCTTTGCCTCTTCTTCTGCTCGTTCGGCCGCCAGACGCTCTGCCTCAATCGTGGTCTCCTTGAACACCTGAACGGCTTGCGCCATGATACCGATCTCGTCGCGCTGTCCGAGCCCGGGAACATCTACTGCTTTATCACCCCCAGCCAGGCGCTTCATTGCTTCTGCCATACGCTGAACGGGCACAGCAACGCCGCGGGTTACCAACCATCCCATGACTAAGGCAAGCAAAACGGAGAGAATGCAGCCGATGATCGCAAACAGGGAAGCAATATGGAATAATGTGGCACGTTTGGCGGCGTGGTGCTGCTGCACAATCTGTTCCGCTTGGTCCATATCGGCAAGGAGAGAGCGGATGCGATCCATATCGCGCTTGCCAGCGCCGCTTGCTTCCATCAACCGCGCCTCATCTTGCAAGTTTGCCTTCGCAATGAACGCAATTTCTTTTTCTGCGACATCCTTTCGCCAGTGATGGGCGAGCTCCTCCAGCTGCGCCAAGCGTTGCACCTGAGTGTGATTGTCGGCAATCAACAGCTTTACTGCCGAAACTGCGTTCTCAAACTGCTTTTGCCCGTCCCGATAAGGTTCAAGGAATTTTTCATCGGAGGAAATCAAGTATCCCCGTAAAGCGGTTTCCTGATTCAGCATTCCTTCCAAAATATTTTGCAGTTCCTGGCGTATCACGGCACTGCGGTCGGTTAAAGCCGTGCTATTCCGCAAGAAATCCATCGACCAATAAAGCATGCCGCTTCCGATAAGAATTGCCATAACAAGAGAACCAAAAGCCACGGCAAGCTTGTAGGGGATCCTCAAGTTCTTATAGGATAGCATAATTGTACCTTTTTACGGTTTGATCCTTACGAGGCCCGGGCGCGCGTAGGAGCATATGATTGCCGGTACGCGCGCTCCTCGCCCCCAATTTGAGGGTAATTGGCATATAATTTCTTAAGACCGAGGCAAGAGTTCGGAGGGCCGCTCATCCGCCGGGCGCGTGCGTAACAAGCCGAGCGAGAGCAAGCAAAGCGATGCCGATATCGTGAGCAGGGTGGTCTGGGTGACGGTTAACCTGTGCAGATACCTTATGGTTCGGCGGAAAGTTCCGGGACACGAGCCGCCCGCTCATTTGCAACTTCGGGCAAAGGCGCTTCCGCGCCTGCAGCGAACTCGCGCAGCAGACTAAGGCCGATGCCGAGCAGTACGGGGCCTAAAAATATTCCCAGCAAACCAAAGGCGAATACCCCGCCAAGCACGCCCAAAACAGTCAAAAGAAACGGCAAACGTGCGCCACGCGCAATAAGGTATGGCCGGATAAAGTGGTCAAGCCCGCTAATAACCACCGTCCCGTAACCAAGAAGAAACAGACCCCGCGCCATCGAACCCTGGATCATGAGCCAGATGCCGGCAGGAATCCAAACAACCGGCGCCCCGCCTGGCACCAAGGCGAAAGCGCCCGCAAGCACTGCAAGAAGGGCCGCCCGCGGCATAGCAAGAAGATAAAAGCCCAGAAAGCAAAGCGCACCTTGGACAATAGCGTTGCCGAGAATGCCATAGACGGTACCCCGCACAGCAAGACCCGTAACAGTCACAAGCCGATCCGCATAGCCCCCGGCAATACGCCGCAAAATCGCGCGTACCTCGGCGGCGATCGAATCTCCGTAAACATAAAAGAAAAAGCTGATGAACAACGCTAAGCCAAAGCTTGCAATCCCGTGTGCAATGCGCAAAAGCACGTTGAGCCCGGCTTCGGCGATAGCGCCAAGATAAGGCCGAATCGCCGCGCCGAATGCGCTAATATCCTCAGTCCAGTTGTTCCAAGCATCCGCCAAGACCCCGCCGATAAGGGGCACATCCGCGAGCCACTCCGGAGCAGAGGGCAATCCGTCCGAAAACTTGGTTTGCAATAAGGTATGCAAATACGCAAGATCATGCGCTCCGGCGGGAATTACGAGGCCGAATGGTATAACAACGACAATTGCGGCAAGTAACACCATGATCAGCGCCGCGACGGTGCGGTTTAAACCCATTTGGCGTAGCCGCGAAAAAGGCGGCCAAGTCGAAAACACAAAGATTGCCGCCCAAAGGATTGCCGAAAAAAAAGGATACAGCACGTAGCCGCAGCCAAGCGCAATGCTCAGCAAAAGCGCCCCCATGAGGATGTGCTCTGCGAGTACCCGCCCCTGCTTTGAGCCGCCTTCCGCCATGTTGTTCATTGCCTATCGCGCTTTTTGGTTGCAATGCAAGCCATGATCCGGTTGGGTCTTCTCCCAGGGGAAACATCTGGTCAACCCTCTCAGAGACGATTAGTTTGTCCGCCAATAAGGGGAGGATCATCGCCATGTTACGCTTTTGCGCAAATCTTTCGATGATGTTCCAGGAAGTACCGTTTCTTGACCGGTTCGAGCAAGCTGCGCGCGCGGGCTTCTCAGGGGTGGAGTTCTTGTTTCCGTACGATTATCCCATTGCCGAGCTGCGTGCGCGGCTTTCCGGGAGCGGGCTTAAACAGGTGCTTTTTAACGCTCCTCCGGGAGATTTTTCGGCAGGTGAACGAGGCATTACCTGCCTGCCCGGGCGGGAAACCGAATTTCGCGAAGGCTTCAAACGGGCCATTGATTATGCTGTAGCGCTCGATTGCCGACAAGTGCACGTCATGGCCGGCCTCGCCCCGGCCGCAACCCCCTGGCTCAGCTTAATGACCCATTATGTCAACAATCTTGCCTGGGCGGCCGAGCAAGCAGAAGCCGCCGGCATCCGAATCCTGATTGAACCGATCAACCATCGCGACATGCCGGGTTATTTGCTCAATACCACCGAGCAGGCTGCAGCCATTGTGGAAGCTCTCGGATCCGAGCGCGTCGGCCTTCAATTCGACATTTATCATTGTCAAATCACTGAGGGCGACCTCACGCGGAGACTTGAGGCGCTGATGCCGCTCATCGGCCATATCCAAATCGCCGATGTGCCGGATCGCCACGAGCCGGGCAGCGGTGAAATCGGTTGGGACCATATTTTCCGCCGGATCGCAGCGCTCGGCTATAAAGGCTGGATCGGATGCGAATATCGCCCCGCTGGAAATACTTTGGAAGGTTTGACCTGGCGCCAGCGCTACGGTGTTTAGAAGGAAAATTCAAGGAGACCCCTCACATGCAAATTGGGTTCATTGGACTTGGCATCATGGGTCGCCCCATGGCGCTAAACCTGAAGCGCGCAGGACATGCCCTAGCCGTCCCGGAACGAAAGAGTCTCACCGATGAGATTCGTGCGAACGCGCTTGTGCTTGCACACCCGAAGGCAATTGCTGCTTGGGCCGAGGTTATTATCCTTATGGTACCCGATACGCCGGATGTCGCGGAGGTGCTGTTCGGAGCAAACGGCCTAGCCGAAGGGCTGTCGCCCGGCAAGCTTGTGATCGATATGTCTTCGATTAGCCCGGTTGCAACAAAAGACTTTGCGCGCCGCATCAATGCGCTCGGCTGCGATTATTTGGATGCCCCGGTGTCGGGCGGGGAGGTCGGAGCCAAGCAGGCAACGCTCACGATCATGGTCGGCGGTCCCACCCGAGCGTTTGAACGGGCGAAGCCTCTGTTCGAGGTATTGGGTAAGAATATTACGCATGTCGGGGAGGCAAACGGTACCGGCCAGACCTGTAAAGTCGCCAATCAGATCATTGTGGCTCTGAATATCCAAGCTGTCGCGGAAGCGCTCGTTTTTGCAGCCAAGGCGGGGGCCGATCCTGCCCGCGTACGCCAGGCTCTCATGGGCGGGTTCGCGTCCTCGCGTGTGCTGGAAGTACATGGCGAGCGTATGCTTACTCGGAATTTTACGCCCGGCTTTCGTATTCGACTGCACCAGAAGGACCTCAATTTGGCTCTTTCTGCTGCTCGCGACCTTTCGCTGGCATTGCCCAACACCGCGATTGCCCAGCAGATGTTCTCAGCCGTTGCAGCAGAAGACAAGGCCGAGCTCGACCACTCGGCTTTGGTACAGGCCATTGAAAAGCTCTCAGGAACAAAAATTGCTTAAGTCGCGAATGAATAGTAAAAAGTCATTATGAGATGTCTTGCATTCTTCAGTCGAAAGAATGTATAAATTTCGCTGCGCACTTTCCGATTTTGGGATTTACATCAACAAGGGACAAAAATTGGCCTATCTGAGAGCATCAAGGCCCAACCGGAGAACAAAGAGGGAAAGATATGCGCTTCGCTGATATCGGGCAGCAGCTCCGCGCTTATCGTTTAGAGTCCGGCCTGCGAGCGGATGAAATCGCCGCCAGGCTCGGCGTCTCTCGGGCTGCGCTCTATCGGTATGAAAAGGGCGAAGTCATCAAGCTTGACACAGTTCGCCGGCTTGCAGAATTGCTGAAAGTTTCCCCCCTCTCACTCCTCGGTATAGGAGTGGAGTACTACAGTCGGGCGGCCGGCTTTCAGGAACGTCTGCTCCAAATCGAAGAAAGCGCCGATCAAATTCTTCAGGTAGGGGGCAGCGTTTGTTATCTTACGACATCGGATGCGTTCGACAGCGTTTTGACGAACGCGTTCGCAGAATTCGTTCAGGCAAGTGCGGAGAGCGAACGGCCAACCCAGCAGGCAGCCATGGAGCAAGTTGTTGGGTTGTTGAACGCCCGCAAACGCGTTTATGCGGCCCGCAAGCCCGGCATTATCGCCATGCTCTCCTCTGCCAGCATCCGGCGTCTGCTGCAGGACGGTCTTGCTGGCGCGCTTCCGCTTTCGGAGCATACGCGCGAAGCCTGCAGACGCCTCGCTCAGGCCGAAGTAGAGAACATTGCCACCATTATGGAATCGGAGCCTATGGGCCTCCAATTCGGGCTATTGCCCGAGCTCGCAGAACAGGGGGGAACTTTCCAAATGCTGCGTAGTCGAGACCGTGCCACTCTCGCGGTCAACCCGTTCCCGCCCGATCTCCCACCGAATGCGCAACTAGCTGTGGCCATCATCACTAGCGCAGAGGACGCTATTGCCGCACATCAGCGTGTTGCAGAAGCCGCGTGGCGCGAAGCCGTTAAAGGCTCCGCAGCCGCCGCACGTGTGCGGCAAATGCTGGCGTCCGCGCGTTCCCCTGCGCATCAGGAATAGCGTACAAAAAAGAGAGGGTTTTGGCATTCGGCATTAACCACTAAACTTGATTTATGCCTCCGCCCTCTTTGCCGGCCCATCCCGGTCTTGTTGTCCTGTCTGAGGAGACGGTCTGGAACGGCCGTTTCCCGTTGCAGCAGATCCGTTTTCGCCACCGTTGCTTTAACGGCCAAATGTCCGGCGTGCGAACATGGGAACTCTGGCGTCGCGGCCGGGCAGCGGCGGTGCTCCCGTTTGATCCAGGAGCCGATGCGGTAGTGCTTATCGAGCAATTCCGTTTGCCCGTGCTCGCTGCAGGCCTAGATCCTGTCATTGTCGAAATTCCGGCAGGCTTGTGCGACCCGGATGAGACGCCGGAGCAGACTATCCGAAGGGAAGCTGTGGAAGAAACCAGCCTGCCGCTTCATCGACTGCTGACCATTGGCGACTATGTTTTGAGCCCCGGAGGTTCCGATGAACGGGTTAGCCTTTTTGCCGGTGAGGTCCGGATCCCCGCTACCGGGGCTGACGGCATTGTTACGCACGCCGGCCTAGGGTCGGAACATGAAGATATTCGCGTACGCGTCTGGCCGGCTCGCACGGCAATTGAAGCGGCGTTTGCAGGCCGAATCACCAACGCCGTAACGGCCATTGCCCTGTTTTGGTTTGCGACGCAACACGATACGCTCCAAACACTCTGGAACCAGAAATGACCGAACTCCTTTACCTGGAAAACCCCGCCCTCAGCAGAGCTTCTGCCCGCGTGATGCGCTCCCGCCCGGACGGCATCGTGCTGGACCGCACCGTGTTCTATCCGCGCGGCGGCGGCCAACCGGGCGATTCGGGCCGGCTTCGCTGGGAGTGCGGCGAAGTGCCGATCGTTGAAGCCGTAAAGGGCGAAGCGGGGTCTGTCATACATCTTCCTGCTCCCGCTCTCCCCTTGCCGGAAGAGGGAAGCGAAGTGGAAGCAGAGATCGACCGGCCACGTCGCATGCGCCTGATGCGCATGCACACGGCGCTGCACCTATTGTGCAGCCTGCTCCCCGGAGCTGCTGTCACAGGCGGCCAAGTGGGCACGGAGCGTTCGCGCCTTGATTTCGACTTGCCCAACCCTCCCGCACGCGAAGCCCTGGAGGAAGCGCTGAATGCTCTTGTGGCGGCGGATCACCCTGTGCAGGCGGAATGGGTGGACGAGGCCGTGCTGGATGCGAACCCTGATCTGGTCCGCACCCTATCCGTCAAACCGCCGCGCGGGGCCGGGCGTATCCGGTTAATCCGGATCGGTGCTGACCCGAAGCCCATCGATCTCCAGCCATGCGGCGGCACGCATGTTGCCCACACCGGCGAAATCGGGCCTGTGCGTATTCTTAAGATCGAGAGCAAAGGCCGGCAGAACCGGCGCATTGTTCTTGCGCTCGCGGAGGAAACATGAATCCGGTCGTAACCACCGCATGGCTTGCCGATAACCTTTCCGCGCCTGACCTTATAGTATTCGATGCAAGCTGGTACCTGCCTTATGAGGCCAAGGACGCTCGGGCCGAGTATCGGCGCGCCCATATCCCCAGCGCGCGATTTTTTGACATCGACGAAATTGCGGATCCTGAGACAGATCTTCCCCACATGGTGCCGAGCGCCGGCCGCTTCGCAAAACTTGTCGCGGCATTGGGCGTCTCCAATACAACGCGGGTCGTTTTTTATGACCAGAAAGGCCTATCCACCGCTGCGAGAGGCTGGTGGCTTATGGGCCTCTTTGGCCACGACCGCGCCTTTGTCCTTGATGGCGGCCTGCCGAAATGGGTTGCCGAGGGCCGGCCTGTCGAAGAAGGCGAACCACCCCCTGCAACACCCGGTTGCTTTATTCCAAACTTCCGCGCAACTCGCCTGCGTGGTCTGGGCGACCTGCTCCAAAACCTAGAAACGGGGGCAGAAATTGTGCTCGATGCCCGCTCGTCCGCCCGTTTCCGCGCCGAAGCTCCGGAGCCTCGGCCGGGCATCCCCTCTGGTCACATTCCGGGCTCGCGAAATCTTCCCTATCAAGAGCTGCTGCAACCGGATGGCACTTTGCTTCCCCGAGCCGCACTCCTCGCGCGCTTCCGCGAACTCGGTATCGACGGTTCGCGGCCGGTGGTGACAAGCTGTGGAAGCGGAGTGTCCGCTGCGGTGCTGACTCTGGCAATGGTCTACACCGGCCTGCCGCCCGGCGCGCTCTATGACGGCTCGTGGACCGAATGGGCCACCTGCCCCGATACCCCCAAGGAATGTTGATACAATGGCCAGAGATCCCAGAGACCAGACTCAATCTCCAATTCCTGGCTTGAGTCTCGAGACGCGACTGACGCAACTCGGCCGCGCCGGGGTGCGCATACGCGGGTTTGTCAATCCTCCTCTGGTGCGAGGTTCGACCGTTCTGCATAATTCCTGCGCGGAACGGCGTGAAGCCGGGCGGCATCGGTTGGAGCAGGAACTGATTTATGGCCTCCTGGGTACGCCCACGCATTTTGCACTCGAAAATGCTCTTGCCGCGATCGAGGGCGGCACCCGCTGCCAAATTGTTTCCTCCGGATTAGCCGCCATCACCACCTCGCTCCTCGCCTATCTCGGCACCGGCGATCATTGTCTGGTCCCCGATAGTGTTTATGGCCCGACGCGGCATTTTTGTGACACGCTCCTTCGCCAAGCCGGGGTGGAAACCACCTACTACGTCCCCACCATTGATCCCGATAGCCTTGCCGCCTTGTTCCGGCCCAACACCAAGGTGTTGTTTCTGGAAAGCCCCGGCAGCCACACTTTTGAGATGCAGGATGTCCCGGCGCTTGCCCGGGTCGCGCACGCGCGGGGAGCAGCGGTGCTGATGGACAACACTTGGGGTATCCTCTTCTTCCAACCTTTCGCGCATGGAGTGGATGTTTCGATTCAGGCGCTGACAAAATATGTCGGCGGGCATTCAGACATCATTTTGGGCGGCATCATCACTGCTAGGGACTCGGACTGGGAAAAGATCCGCAACGCCTCGATGACGCTCGGCCAGTATGCCAGCCCCGATGATTGCTGGCTTGCTTTGCGGGGGCTTCGCACATTGGCTGCGCGGCTGAAGCAGCAGATGGAGTCCGGCCTCAAGGTAGCCCGCTGGCTCGCCACGCGGGCCGAAGTTTACCAGGTGCTGTATCCCGCGTTGCCCGGTGCGCCGGGCCATGCCATCTGGCGGCGCGACTATAGCGGCGCATGCAGCTTGTTCGGAGTGGTTTTCCAGCCCGATATTGCAGAAGACTCCATGATAGAAATGATCGACTCCTTGGAACTCTTCGGCATCGGCGCCTCTTGGGGCGGCTTCGAAAGCCTCGCACTGCCGACCACCGGCACGATTCGCCGCACCGCGGCGCCGCCCCCCTTAGCCGGGCCTGCTGCCCGCTTCCATATCGGGCTGGAAGATCCGAACGATCTGATCGCTGATCTCGAACGCGCCTTTAAACACCTGCGGCGGGTTTGAGCACAGCACAGGCCTGACAAATTCCTTCGGCTTCCACCGTGGCGTGGCGCATGGCGAAACCAACATGTCGCGCCGCACGCATCAGGGCTTCATTCACTGCACTATCCTCCAGCTCCAGCACTTTCCCGCAATTTCGGCAGATCAGGAACTGCGCTGAATGATCCTCCCCTTCTCTTGCAAGGCAGCCGACAAAGGCGGAGAGTCGTTCCAACCGATGCACAAAGCCTTGAGAAAGCAGGAAGTCGAGAGTTCGATAGACGGAAGGCGGCGTGGCTCCTGGCCGAAACACGCGGAGCCGGTTGAGAATATCGTAGGCGCCCACGGGGCTTCCCGCGTCTAAAATTGTGCCGAGCACCTGCCGCCGCAGATCGGTTAAGCGCACGCCACGTCGCGCACAGAGTTCGTCTGCGCGTGCTAACAGGGCTTGCGTGCGCTCTAAAAACACGCCATCGGTCTTTGCTTTGGCCATCATCAAGCAAACATAGACAGCTATGCCCGAAGATACCACGCTCTCATTGCTGGCCCTTGTTCGATTTAACGCTGAAGGGCTTGTTCCTGCTATTGCGCAGCAGTACGATACGGGCGAGGTGCTCATGCTGGCCTGGATGAACCG